>NZ_JBNGOS010000045.1:0-50803 GCF_050589685.1 Saccharicrinis sp. 156 | reverse complement strand
AGAAGTTTAAGTACTATCTGGAAAAACGAAAGGATAAAGATGGAATTAAACATCCCACAAAAAATTTGAATCATTTTACTTTTTATCCTAAAGAGAGTTTAGTGTTGGTTTTAATGATAACTTCTTGAAGTTTAAAATAAACCTCTATAAAAAGATGGGCAAACCTAAGTCAGCCATTGTACTTTCGAGAATTTTTGCAGGCAACATAAATCGGCCTTTGAGGAAGATTATGCCACCTCTTTTGAGGATATTTTAGATTAATCTGAAATACCTTAAACTTTCTGAAAAAATTCTATAATACCCTGCCCTTAGACAGGACACTATTTTTATTTGTACTTACAAATCGAGCCACTTGCTTACCGCTTTATAAAATGAAAATATTATACCATCAGGAACTATATTAAAATTCTAAGCGTTTAATCATCCTCGCCCTTCAGCGAAAACCAATCGAATTTTGCTATTTCTTTGCTTTCTATACCTGACGAGGTAGCATACATCCCTACGTAAACTCCATTAAATTTTTGAGCCACTTCATCTGAAACAACCGTGTAATCCTGAATATCTCCAATTGGCTTTAAACTCTGTTCATTATCACCATAAAAAAACTGTAGTTTTAAACCATTAACTTTTGCACTTAATACAACTGCTGATCTTTTGTAAGGAACAGTATTTATCACCTGAGCTTCAAATTCCCCCTTATTTCCCTCTTGAAACACTTTGATTAAAACAATTTCGTTTTTCCCTTTCAGTAACTGATAATTATTGCCATGACGTCGGTAAATCACCAACCCAGCTTTTTCGTTTTCTTTTTTCGTTTTTAGCGAAAGCTTTGTAATTGCCTGATAGTTAAAATGACGTGAGCGTTGTGCCATGAACGACGGATTTACTAATTCGGTTACCGTCTCTGGTCGCAACTGAATTTCCATTATACCATCTTTTTGAGTATACCATTTATCATGGGGTGAGCGCAGAAAATTCCATTCTAAGCCCAGTTCTTTTGCGTCAAACTCATCACGCACTTTTATTTCCGGTACAGGAGCCCATGCTAAATCAGGACGTTTTTGCTCACTTTGCAGAAGCCCAACACCTGGATTATAAATAGGCGTTACGCCACTTTCTTGCTGCGTCATTTTAACGCTGGCCAAAAAGGTTTCTCTGGCCAACGTAACATAACCATCCACTTGTCTTTTAGCTAGCATCACACTCCACCATTCGCCATTGGGAGTTTGTACCAAATCTGCATGACCCGTTTGACCAATATGATGCGTTTTTCCTAAATGACGGTGCGTCATAACCGGATTGGCATGATTAGGAATGTATGGTCCCCAAAGATTTTTACTATTAAAAACTGTAACAGCATGATATTCCCCTGTGCCACCTTCACCAATTAACAATAAGTATTCGCCATCAATTTTATACAGGTGAGGTCCTTCTGCCCAACGAGCATTAGACGCATGACCATAGGTTAATTGTTTCTTTTCCCCCAACAAAACACCCTTATCTGGGTTAATCTCTTGCATCCAAATACCGTTTTTACCAGGCCATTCTCCTTGTGTTCCGTCTACCACACCTGCTCCGGTGTAATAACAACGCCCATCATCATCCCAAAATAACGAAGGATCAATACCTGGAGCATCCTTAATCCACATTGGGTCGCTCCATGGGCCAGCAGCATCTTTTGCTGTAATAATAAAGTTCCCTTTTTGGCCAACCATTGTTGTAATAATATAGAAAGTACCTTTATGAAATCGGATACTTGGCGCAAAAATGCCGTTCGAATTTTTCAAGCCATCTTTATACACAATTTGATCAGTACGATGTAGGCCGTGCCCAATTTTCTCCCAGTTCACCAAATCTTTACTTCGATGAATGGGTAATCCCGGATACCACTCAAAACTAGAATTAACCATGTAGTAAGTATCTCCAACCCTACAAATAGAAGGGTCTGGATAAAAACCTGAAAGAATTGGGTTTTTAAAAGAGCTTGGAACGTCTTGTGCTTTTAATCCTTGAAGACCAATAAGCACTAATATAAAAGCAATATTAAACTTATTCATATTAATTATTTTATTCATTTACTCGTTTATTCTATAAGCTCTCAAGATCAATCGCATTCTTGCTCTACTTCCCTCTTGATGAAGCAACTATTCCATTTGCATAAAAACGATATTGGCTTCACATTATTTTCTTTTGGCAAGAAAGTTATGGATAAAATAAATAGTTGATTACAGAAAACAAAAGTAGCTTATTTTAAATATAAAATAAAGAAAATCCATAGCGTTGACTATCTCAGGAGCAAGCTCCCGGAGCATTTCGCCAACTTTATTTCAGTTTTTAATTATACCTAACCACTTTGCATACGGGCATATTTAAAACCCATTCAATATTATGCAAAAGGAAAAGATCCCACCAATATGTCGATGGAGTTGAAATATATTAATTCTAATCGATGAATCATTAACATTACTTCAAACCCAAATTACTTTACAAGAATTCCATCATCTATAAACTCCTTGAATTTTTCAGGGTTACCATCTTCATCTCCAACCAATAAATAAAACAGCATACCACAATCAGAAATATCTGCTACTCCTTTGTTGTGTGCCTGAACTCTTGTATACATCCAGCGGATATTTTCATCTTGATGGTCGCGCATCCAATACCAAACCGAAAAATCCTTGCCCGAATTCCATAACAGATCCGGATCCCATTTAGCGTTTTGGTCCTTTATTTTTTTGTATTGTATTCTGTTGCCACATAATTCTTTGATAGCATTCCAATCGCGATGATATGAGCGACGTTTTTCGTTTTCGTTAAAGCCGCTGTGCGAAAGCAGCTTTACATGTGAGAGCGCTTCCAACCCTCCCATATCAATTGCTTTTTCAACAGCCCGATAGACAAACTCCGATAATCCGGCATGCATAAAATAAAGCGGGTCATCGGCTGTTGACTTTACCATTTCAGTAGCGAGGTTTGTCCTGGCTTCTTCGAGTTGGGTGGTAACATCAAAAAAGCGGGATGCATCAAAATTCCACCTGATAATAGATCCATCGCAACTTAATTTGTTTTGATTTTCATTATCCGGACCGGCCGGTGCATCAATAAAGTTATTGTAAGAACAATGCACCAATTTATCTTGCAATCCTAGCTTAGCGATAATGGCCATACTTGCTGCTGTTGCCCCCCAATCATCAGGATCGCCAATGGGCCATTTATATTGATGGTCGGGCGCACTGTTACCATCAAAACTGATAGCTATACGGTTGTTATTGTAGCCCCAGCTTTGGGCGTTTATATTTCCGAAAGCTAAAGTAATTAATAATGTCAGTAATAGATTTTTATTCAATTTCATTGAATTAGATTTTATTTTATAGAAAACCTAACAGGCTGTTAAAACCTACAAGGTCTATTCATTCATTTACTTAGATTTAGCTACCACTTTGTTAATTACAAATGGTTTTTTATCGCCAGGAGGGATTATTTTAATCGATTCATGCTTCACCTCACCATGTAAGGTTTTAATTCTCAATCTTACAGGCTTACCATATTCTGGTGGAATTGGAATTTTAATAGACTGATGTAGTTGCTTGTTTAATATGGTATAACTATCAATACTTGCTCCTGCCATTGATGTTTCAATGATAGCTTCCTTAGAGGCAAATGAAAAACTTAATTCTGCATCCCAGGTGTTTACATAAAATCCAGGATCGATAAAAGTAATTTCATACTCCACCCAGGCATTTCCATCGTCTTTGCCCGTATCCAAAGAACTCATATCCCCTTTGTTCTTATATAGATAATCCCACTTTTTAGAACGTAGCTCATCATCAGCATTAAAATATCCACTTTTTTGTCCAACCTTAATAGCAGGGACAGTACCTCCCTTTACATTGACCGTTTGGCTAGCTGAAATATTTTGGCTAGAATTACCCACTAAAATTTCAAACTTACCTGCCTCAACCACAAATTGATTTTGGATGGTATCGTAATGCGCAAAAGCTTCGTAAGGAAGTGTGATATCCACATTCTTTGTTTTTCCGGCCTCCACATGCATACGCTTAAACCCTTTTAGGGCTTTCATTGGACTGCGCTCAGAAGATTTAATATCGCGGAGGTAAACCTGAACAACCTCATTGCCGTCCATGCTGCCCGTGTTGGTGATGTTAGCAGAAACCACAACATTTCCCTGAGCATTGATTTTTTTGCTGTTTACTTTTATACCATCTATTTTAAAGTTGGTATAACTTAAGCCATAACCAAACGGATATAAAACATCTCCTTTATAATACATATAAGTACGCCCGGTCTGAATATTATAATCATGAAAATCAGGCAAATCATCATCCGACTTAAACCAGGTAGAATTGAGTTTTCCTCCGGGATTTACATCTCCAAACAACATGTTAGCTAAAGCCGTTCCTTGCTCTTGTCCATTAGGCCATGCACACACAATTCCCGGAATATTTTCCTGTTCCCAGCTTATGGCCGTTGGTCCGCTCGGAACAAGCACTAAAATTATATTCTTGTTCACTGCCTGAACGGCTTTAATTAATTGATGCTGATTACCTGGCAATTTAAGCGATTTACGATCGGTATTTTCAGTAGATGTGGTTTCATCATTACCCATTACAAGAATCACACGATCTGATTTTTTCGCCAATGCAACGGCTTCCTTAGTTTTCGCACCATCCTCATCTTCTGCAGTTACATGACATCCTTCAGCATAACTTACTTCGGCATTCGTTAACTTTTTAATTCCATCCAAAGGTGTTACCTTATTTTTAGGATGACCCGAGTAAATTCCCATCCAGCATCTATCAGCAAAAGGCCCTATAACCGCCAGTTTTTCTTCATTCTTCTTTAAAGGAAGAGCACCTTCATTTTTTAATAATACGATGGATTGTTCTGCTGCTTTAAGCGCCAATTCTCTATGGGCTTTACATTCCAACACACTAGCCGGAATTTCAGAATATGGATTTAACGCAGGATCATCCAAATCGCCAGTCATAAAACGTAAGCGAAGTAATCTGCGTACCGAAACATTTAATTCTTCCTCGGTAAGTAAACCTTGTGCAATAGCAGGTTTTAATGCATTTACCATTGGAGCCTGTCTTTCTTTATGACGGAAGCACTCCTGATCAACACCGGCTTTGATAGCCATGGCTGCAGCTTCGGGTTGCGTTTTAGCATATTTCATTCTTTTTTCAAGTCCCTGAACAGCGGCCCAGTCGGCAATCACATATCCTTTAAAGCCCCATTCATCGCGTAATACTCCGTTCACCGCCCAATTGTGAGCAGAACAAGGTATACCGTTTAAGCCACTTAAAGAGGTCATGATTCCTGTTGCCTCTTCATCCACAAGACAGGTCTTATATGCCGGGAAATAGTATTCATACAAATCTTTTTTATTGATATTAGAGTGAATCCACTCACGCTTGGTCTCCACATTGTTAGCCACATAGTGCTTTACCGTTGTAACTGTTTTGGTATACGTTGGATCGTTACCTTGCATACCGCGAATGTACATACGAGCCATTTCCGACATTAAATGAGGGTCTTCGCTATAACACTCGCCATTTCTACCCCATCTTGGATCACGCGCCATATTAACGGTAGGCGAAAACATCATCACCTCTTTTTGGCCTGTGTTTTTTAAAGCGCGTGCTTCGTTTGAAATGGCTGTAGCCACTTCAAACATCAGCTCAGGATTCCAGGTAGCTCCCATAGCAATGTTTTGAGGGAACTGGGTACAGTTCCAGGCGATGACACCATGCAAAGCCTCACCGTACCATTCAAAATAGGGGACACCCAAACGATCGATGGCCGGTATTCTGGAACCGCAATAGCTAATTTTTTCATCTAATGTCATTTTTGACAATAAATCCTCAACACGTTCATCTACAGAAGCGCTGGGATCTTTCCATACCTGTGCATTCATCTTAACCAAGCATGCCACAAGGATCAGGGAACCAGTAATCATCTTTTTTAAAATCATCTTATTTATTAATTTAATTAATTCAAACCAAGGGTTAAATACACTTATGCAACCTCAAAAACACTTAGGGATGTCATCCCTAAAACCCTACTTCATTTTGGCATCGCCCCAAAAACCAGGCAAAAAACTCTAGTCGAGAAAAATGCCCTCGCTCTCTTCCCAATTGTTTATAATATCTACAGAAGTAGGTGTTTTATCAAACACAAGGTTAAACCCCACTTCGGCCTTCTACTCCTCGACTGTCTTACCCGCTTTGATTTACAGCTCCAAAACATTTGGTTTCCTACAGCTAACACTATTCAAGCCATATAATTTAAGCATATCGTAAACCAATCTCAGGTCTTTTGTATAATCTAACTGTCTAGATTAACAACATATCTATCCCAAAAACTCGAGATTGTATTGGCTTTTTTGCCAAGTTCAAAAATCCACCAAAACTCAACCACATCAGAAAAATCAACACCACCGGCTGTAATGACTTCATTATCCCAGGAAGCTGTCCACTCATCACATATGCGGGAAGCTTCCATCCAGGCTTTTCTGGCATATACATTGGAGTTATCGGATGCTTTAGCCTTTTGCAGACAAATTGTATTGTCATCTTTAAAACCAGGCGTCGCATTGCTTTTATTGCCGTCCTCTATTACAATATAATCGGTATTGGCTTTTAACCAGCTTAATTCGGTCTGCGTTGTTTTTTTTTCGTTCCAATTCCTATGCTGAACCACAAATACATTTGTTTTCACCACTTCTTCAGAAACAGTCTTTAAAATTTCATCAATCCAATCGGCGGTTGTATTAGATTGTCCTGCCTCTTGAAACCATACTTTTCCAACTTTTTGTAAAATAGGCATAACCTTATCTGCAATGTTTTGCACTGAACCTTGCCAATTATAATGCGCATCTGTCCATTTTTTGCCAAAAATCATATTGAATAACTCGCCCAAGTCAATATATTTTCCATTCTGAATTCCAATAGCCCCGGCAACTGCATAATAATTTAATCTTTTAGGTCTTTATGCAACAACATGCATCCCAAAGCTGCCTGGGCATGAATGTCATCGGTATCTGGTTTACTATCAAATTGTGCAATTAAAATATCCTTTTTTTTATCGAAAATTGGACGTGCAAAGCTATTTGCTACTGCAAGATTTAGAATGATGGCTACAAAAATAAATTTTCTTATTTTCATAATATTTCTTTTAATCGCAATATAATATGTTTAATTTTTTTTTAGCAAAAGGATTGTTAAAAATACAGCTGTTATCCAGATTCGAATTCGAGCACAATAGTTGACTAGCAGAGCCACCGTCAACAAAGGGATTAAACCTTAATTTACTGAACGGAATATTATTGTCGAGCATTTGAATACTCATTATATTAGTGCTGAATTAAATTTTACATAAGGGTAATCAGTTTTCCTCCTTTGTATGTAGGAAAACTGATGAACTGACTTAATTTGTTATAATAATGCTATGTAATAGAGTTGTGTACTTTTTTTACCGACCAGGCTATTCCTGTTCCTTGATTTATTCCATCAAGGTCTTCAATTGATCAAATGTGATGTCTTTATACAAGACCACTTTATCAATTTGAAGGAATTCTGACCTGCCTCCTATTTTTATCATATACTGACCTGCAGCCGGGAAATCCACTGTCATCCAGGGTTGACCTTTATCGTGTAAATCGAGCTGACCATTTAAGGTAAACTCGCCTTTACCCCTGCCATGAAACTTCACATATCCCGATAGCTCCTCTTTGTTTCCATAATATTTAGCTCCCGGAAAATCAATCCAGGCATCATTCGATTTATCACCTTCGGCATTATCAGGCTGACGCATCATCCATTTTACGGTATACCTTCCTGGTTCTTCCACCATAAAATAGGCATCACAAATTTCTTTTTTGACCACTTCCTGATAATGGTTTTTACCGATGTATTGAATATATCTTCCACCACTGGCCTTTTTATCATCGGCAAATTTCCAATGACCGTGCAAATCAAAATGTTCACCTTCAATGCTAATTATGGTTCCTTTTATTTCCTGTTCTACCTCTTTTTCAACACAGTGAAACTTCAATTGGGTCCATCTACCCCTTGAAAAAGCAAAAGCATCATCTTCAGGAATTTTACCGTTAGAGTGCGAATTAAATTCCACTTGAATATCATTAACCTCTTCAAGCCTAACGTTTTTAAAAGTAAAGTTATCGATTTTATAATCTTTCTCTGTTTCCTTATTTTGCGTTTGCCCTAGCTCTACTCCATTTACCTTTAGTCGATAAGTTGATTCTCCATCTATTTCGCCTAAAGTTGAAATAGTGATATTATACAAACCCTTAGGCGCTGTCAGCTGTACTTTACTTGCTGCAAATACATTTTTGTAATGCACGGCATCAATAGCCATGGCTTTGCGGTATTTATCCTTATAAGGTGGTGCATAACCAGGAATAGTCAGTATTGGAAAATCATCCATTGCCGAAAGTGTGAATTTGTTGTTTTCGTCCAATCCTTTAATCACGCTTATTCCCTTTACTGCATCGGGAATTCCGTCACCGATAAAATTCCTGAATTTATCAGGACTTCCGTTCTCATCGCCTGTTAGCAACCAAAACAGCATGCCGGCATCTGAGATATCTGCTTTGCCAGTATCGTGCGCTTGTGCTCTTCTGTATAACCAGCGGATGCTTTCGTCCTGATGGTCGCGCATCCAGTACCAAGGCGAGAAATCCTTACCTGAACACCACAATACATTAGGTTTGGTACATGCATTCTGGTCTTTTATTTTATGGTATTGAATACGGTTTCCGCACAACTCCTGAATATCGCTCCATGTGTGGTGCCAATCCCTGCGGGTTTCGTTTTCGTTAAAACCGCTGTGCGAAACCAACTTTACATGTGAGAGCACTTCCAGTCCGCCCATATCAATAGCTTTTTTAACGGCTTGATAAACAAACTCCGATAATCCGGCATGTATAAAGTATAGCGGGTCATCGGCAGTTGACTTAAGCATTTCTGAAGCCAGGTTTGTTTTAGCCTCTTCGAGCTGTGTGGTAACATCATAAAATTTTGATGCATCAAAATGCCACCTAATGATAGCTCCATCGCAACTTAATTTGTTTTGATTTTCACTATCCGGTCCTACCGGGGCATCAATAAAGTTATTGTAAGAACAATGTACCAACTTGTCTTGCAGCCCGAGCCTGGCAATAATAGCCATACTTGCTGCTGTTGCCCCCCAATCATCAGGATCGCCAATAGGCCATTTATATTGATGGTCGGGCGCACTGTTACCATCAAAACTGATAGCTATACGGTTATTGTTGTAGTTCCAGCTTTGGGCATTTATATTTCCAAAAGCTAAAGTAAAGAATAATGTCAGTAATAAATTTTTATTCAATTTCATTCGATTTTATTTTATAGAAAACCTAACCAGCTTTTAAAACCTGTTAGGCCTATTCATTCTTTTACTTAGACTTTGCAGCCACTTTATGAATTACAAATGGTTGCTTATTTCCTGGAGGAATTATTTTAATTGATTCATGCTTCACCTCTCCATGTATAGTTTTTATACGCAAACGAACTGGCTTACCATATTCTGGTGGAATAGGAATTTTAATCGGAAGCTTACGCTGATTTTTTAAAATAGTATAAGACTTAATTTCCACACCGGACATAGAAGTCACAACAATAGCTTCTTTACTTGCATGAGAAAAATTCAATTCTGCATCCCAGGTACTCACATAAACTCCAGGATCGACAAATACAATTTCATACTCTACCCAATCAAATGCTGCATCCTCAGCCTGTTCTTTCTTAGTACTTTTAAAAGCATCACCGTCATACAAATAATCCCATTTCTTGGTGCGATTTTCATCATCAGCATTAAAGTATCCACTCTTTTGCCCCACGCTAATTTTAGGTATAGAACCACCATTTACCATTAAGGTATTGGAAGTGACGATTCTTTCGCTCGATTGCCCAAGCATAATTTCAAAATCACCCTCCTCTACTACAAATTCTTTCGCATCAACATCATAATGAGAAAATGCTTCGTAAGGCAAGCTAATGGAAACAGTTCTGCTTTCGCCCGCAGGAATATGAATACGTTTAAAACCTTTTAATGCTTTTACCGGAGTCACACGTTTAGATGTTAAATCACGTACATAAACTTGTACAATTTCATCTCCATCCATTTCCCCGACATTTGTTACTTTAGTAGTTACAACAAGGTCTTTCATGCACTTAAGCTTTTTAGTGCTCAATTTTGTGTCTGTAATTTCGAATTGCGTATAACTTAATCCAAAACCAAAAGGATATAAAGGTTCTACCTGAGAATACATATACGTTCTGCCTACTTCTGGTCCGTAATCATCTTTCCAGGTTATAACATTGTAATCGTGTAGGTGCGGTAAATCATTTTCAGATTTCACCCAAGCTGTACTTAATTTACCACCAGGATTTATATCTCCAAAAAGAACATTTGCTAACGCTGTGCCTTGTTCCTGACCATTGGGCCATGCACAAACAATTCCTGGAATATTTGTCTGTTCCCAACCAATAGAAGTTGAACCACTTGGCACCAATACTAAAATCACATTCTCATTCACTGCTTTAACCGCTTTGATGAGTTTGTGTTGATTACCTGGCAAACTTAACGACAGTCGATCGCGTGTTTCAGTAGCGGTAGTTTCATCATTTCCAACAATAAGAATTACTGTGTCTGATTTTTTTGCAAGCTCAACGGCCTCATCAATCTTTTTTTGATCATCTTCTGCTCCAGTAACCGAGCAACCTTCAGCAAAACTAACCTTTCCTTTCGCACTGTTTTGAATCCCAGCCAATGGCGTTATTTTGCTTTTAGGATTACCCGAATAAATACCCAACCAACAGCGATTGGCAAATGGCCCCATAACTGCCAGCTTGTCTATGTTCTTTTTTAACGGAAGAACACCATCATTTTTCAATAGAACGATACTTTGTTCTGCTGCTTTTAGTGCCAATTGTTTGTGGGTTTCGCATTCAAGCACTTCCTTAGGAATTTTTGAATAAGGATTGAGCGATGAATCATCAAAATCCCCCGTCATAAAGCGAAGACGCAATAATCTTCGAACCGATACATCTAACTCAGCCTCGGTCAGAAGCCCTTGTTCAATGGCAGGTTTAAGTGCTGTTACAAAAGGAGCTGGTTTTGTTTTATGACGAAAACATTCCTGATCAACACCCGCTTTTATGGCCATAGCAGCGGCTTCCTCTTGTGACTTAGTAAAGCGCATACGTTTTTCCAGTCCTTGAACAGCAGCCCAATCTGCAATTACATAACCTTTAAAACCCCAATCTTTACGAAGAACATTGTTCACTAACCAATTATTGGCAGAACATGGCGTTCCATTTAAACCATTTAAACCTGTCATGATACCTGTTGCTTCTTCATCCACAATACAAGTTTTGTAGGCAGGAAAGTAATATTCGTACAAGTCGACATCACGTACCAGGGAATGACTAAACTCCCTGCGCTTTTCAACATTATTTGCTACATAATGCTTAACGGTAGTTACCGTTTTGGTGTATTTGGGGTGGTTACCTTGCATACCACGTACATACATACGTGCTATTTCCGACATCAAATGCGGGTCTTCGCTGTAGCACTCTTCATTTCTTCCCCAACGAGGATCACGAGCCATATTTACAGTCGGAGCAAACATCATCACCTCTTTTTGACCTAAATTTTTTAAAGCTCTTGATTCATTTGAAATGGCTGTAGCTACATCAAACATTAAATCAGGGTTCCAGGTTGAACCCATCGCAATATTTTGCGGAAACTGCGTACAATTCCATGCTTTTAGTCCATGAAGCGCTTCACCGTACCACTCAAAAGAAGGAATACCCAGACGTTCGATGCCCGGTATTCTGGAACCACAATAGCTTATCTTTTCATCTAATGTCATTTTTGACAATAAATCTTCAACACGTTCGTCTAAGGAAGCGTTGGGGTCTTTCCAAACCTGTGCGTTCATCTTAACCAGGCATGCTGCCAGAATAAGAGAACCAATAATCATTCTTTTTAACATCATCTTATTTTCAATTTATTTTATATCATGAATCCAGAACTCTTCGATATTCTGAAAATTCTCTCGTTCTTCTGTTAAAGTTTTTAAGTACTGATGATAATCCAGGTTTTCTTTAAAAACATAAGGTATCTGCTGTTTATTATATCGTTCTTTGAGTTCAATAATCTTTTCCCAATATTGAATGGATAAACCCAGATGCCTTTTTATATTGTCTTCTTCAAGTTCTTTATCCAATAAAATATGTTCGGCGAGAAAGACTGTTGCATTGATTCGTTCTGCAAAGAAACGCTGTAAATAAGCCAATACTTCCAAATCGCATAGTTCTACTTCTAATTCATTACCAGGTGTTTCTTTTCGATAATTTTCCAGATCACTAAAAATCGTATCTGCATTTTCATTTAAAATATCAACCAGCTTCACTGGCGTAATTAACTTATCAGATATTGCGTTTTTATTCAGGACATAATCTGTGATGTTTATATACCGGGTTGTATCAAGCACAGGACGATTGCCTAGCGCTTGCATGGTAATTATATCGATTTTGTTTTTTTCGATATTAGACCCACGCATTATAGAAGTAAAAGCTTCGGAATAAAGTGTAGCATCCCATGTACCTTTGTAAAAGGATGATAAAAGGTGGTAATAACTGCTGGCTGTTTTCCAGGTTTTCAACAAATTATTGCCATAATCAATACCAAATTTTTTATTGAGTTGCTGAGCAAATAATTGATCGTCTGTTTGGGAATCATAAAGTAGCCGCCCCCAAATAGAATACCACAACCACTGACGCTCAAAAGCATAATCAAAGTGTTCCTTCCCTGCATCATTCGAGAAATAATCTTTTGCCGGAATATAACACTCCGAACCTATGATGCATCCTGACATATAAGATTGTGAAAGGTTGTTTTTAATAAAACGCCTTACAAAATCGGGTTCTGCCCATCGGTGGATAAAAAAGTCTTCGTTCCTTACCGTCCAAAGAATAGAATAATTGTCTGGAATTGGATTCCAATAGGTATCGGTCAACTTACCGCCATGTACAATAAATAGTTTATCAGACGAATGACCATGCGACCAGTTGTATTTAAAACTGATAACCGTTTCAAGTGGTGTTTTTAGGGTATCTAAAGTCTCACGTGTAATTACCTCCGTTATTTTATCCGCTGTACCGTGACTGGTTAAACCTGCCGATAATGGCGCCCGATACAATAATTTAGCTTTTCGATTGGCCATTCGCATACCTTCAATGATGGTACGATCAGCCCAGTCTCTTCGTTCCACATTCGTCATTCCTCCCATTCGTTCTCCAAGCGTAAGGCCAATACCTGTTAAATTGGGATATTCATTAATGACTTGTTTCACACATTCCCGGGTATAATCCTCAATCAATCCAGAATTATAACCATCCCCCCAAAAAGAGCCTGTTTTATTATAACCCGGTAATTTATGTGCTGTTGCAAATTCCTTGGAAACAAAGATATTCCAATTGACAATATAGGTCTGAATACCCCTCTCTTTGGCCATCGTAAAAAGAGTTTTCCAAAACTTCTTGCGTTCCGATAATTCCTCATTGCTAAGAGAAGATGCTTCTGGATATTTTACCGGTTTAATCATATCCATAAAAGGATGCATATTCCACAGGGACAAAACATTAAGCCTATTCACGGCCATCATATCCAAAAACGACTTCCAATAAACAGTGTCTCTACAGGTCTCTTCATGAAGCAATAATGCTTCACCCGTTCTGTAGGAGCTCCAGGGCAAATTAAACTTTACAAACCTGTTTCTTAAAGATGGATTAATGGTTTTTTCTTTAATATCGCTGATATCTTTACCAAAAGATAAGAGTTCAGCCACTTCGAAAATGCCGTACATAGCGCCAATGGGATCTTTGGCTTGTATTTCCCATTTATCTTTGGCTGTTTTCTTTAACGCAAATCCTTCCTTTTTAAGATCGGGAAACTCATTGTCTTCAACAACAGAAACGATTATATCAGCTTCGGCTTTATTGTGGATACGTTGCAATAAATCTGTACCAAACAACTCCGAGGCATTAGAGAGGGCAAATTCTGTTTGTGGGTATGTTGATTCAATAAAAACACCAACTTTACTTTGTTTTGAACTACAAGAGCAAATCAGAATCGATAGTAGAAGTATTAAATATTTCATAAGGTTCTTATTTTATTGTAATCGTTATAATCTTTTCAACTCTAACTCCATGAATATCTGTAGCGTGAGCCTTAATTTCATATATTCCGGTATTCATATTTTGAAAAGAAGGAGTTGTTTCTGATTCCCACAAATAGGGAGGATTTTTCTTTAATCCAAGAAATTCACCGTTTGGTACCAAGCCTACTATTGTGAGAGGAAGGGTTGATTTAATGGAGAGCTTAACTGATAAGTTGGTTCCTACCGGATAAACAGCCCCATCAGTAACTCCCTCAAACTTTATGTCTATTTCAGTTTTAACAAAGTTCTTAGCCATTTCAATATCGCCTTCAACATCTTTAATTAGCTTATTCCAATCGAATAAACCAGTTCTGGCCAGAACTTTTGGAATATATTGAGCATCTAGACATTTGGCGTATTTTTTCCAATGCGATAAGGCTTTTTCCAGATGTTTTACTGCTTTATTTTGATGAGTTATGTTTGATGTATTCATAAATAAGGCCAGCTCTGTTGCTCCTCTTATCTTTTCGCTGTAGTAATTCCCCAAATGAGCAAAGGCGGATATATCATTAATGGTAAGATTTAACGCTGTATTGTCTGAGTGTTTAATGCACGTAAGCAAAAACAAGGATTGGTTGGCATAGCTTTCCAGTTTATTAGCTACATCCAATGGTGTGATTTCAGAAATATCTTCTTTGTTGATGATTTTATCACAATAGTCGGCAATGTTTATAATACCAATTCCATCCATGGTTTGACCAACCATAAAACCCTTTACATTAATAAAGCTCCCGCTTTTACAACCTTCAGGATACCAGTTTCCGTCCCAATCTTTCCAAGCAAAGCGAGTTGTTTGGGGTATAATTTTGGAAGCGGTTTTCCAGGCCAAATACAAGGTGTCAGTTGGCGCTTCAGGGAAATGTTGTTTTAAATGATTTTTAAAAACATCCTCCGACAAATCAGGATTATATCCCAAACGCCCCCAAAGCATAAAGTTGTACCAATGCTTACTTATTTCATTTTTACCTCTAATGCTTGGGTCCTTGTCTGAATAAACTCTGCCCCAGGTATAACCATCTGATCCCATAAGGTAACCGGCAGTTTTTTGCTTATCGAAACCCAATAAAAAATCTCTTGCAAATTCCGGATCGCCCCAACGTAATTGGAAAATATCATCGTTACGCACGTTCCACCAACATTTGGTTCCTTCAGGCATTTCTTCGAGTAAAAAGTCCTCAAACGTAATTTTGGGACTGGAATACATGTGTGCTCTGGCATATTTAAAGCTGAATTCGAAAGGATCTTCATACGCTTCAAAATGCCCCATAATATCGCTGACCGCTGTATTCCAATGCCTATGAATAAAACGGATCTCCCGATTGCCTTGTTCCTTTTTGGCATCTAAAATTCCCATTACATAGGTGTCCCAAAGCCATTTCTCGCGCTCTCCAAAGCTCAAATCACGCATACGTTCTCCGGCGGTAACACCTATGCCATCCACATGTGGGTAGGTTAACAAAAACTCCTTCACACTTTTTCTCAAATATTCTTTTGTTTTTTCATTGGTTCCTTTATGCGTAATACCGTACTTTCCCTCGGCAGTGCTCAGAAAAATATTCCATGTGAAGTAAAATATGTCAATACTGCGGTCATTCGCATATGTCATTACCTCTTGCCAAAAGGCAATTTTTTCTTCAATGGTCATTTTCATAACCAAGTTGCCATATCCATCGGTTACATCGTTTATGACAACATCAGGATATTCTTCCAGCTTTATCATGCAGGTAAAAGGATGCTTTGTCCAAAAAGATAAAGTGTTATAACGATAGCGTGCCAGGTCATCGAGATACGATTTCCAAAAACTCATATCCCACACATCTTTAATATTACTCTTGTCCTGATCGCCGTCGCTATCAAAACTATCCGATTTTTGGTCAAGAGCTATATTAAATTTGATGCCTCTTTTCTTCAGGTAAGGTTTATCATCTTGGTTATAAACTCCGTTTAAAGCATTAAAAGTAATGTTTTCTGCCATTTGAAGTCCACCGTACAAAGCCCCTGAAACATCTCCTCCAATTGCCCAATAGTTGGTACAATCCTTAGTAGTAGTTCGCAATGCGTAGGCCTGTTCTCCAAGATTGATGATATTAGATGTTCTACCGCCTATTTCTGCCAATAATTCAACTACTTCGGTATTTGACTTAAGGGCAATTATGATATTGCAACTCAGCTTGCTTTCGGATAAATCCGTTATTGGTTTTAACAAGACCGCTAGTCCATGTTTGTTAAGCGCTTTTTTTATATCGGAAGCAGCAAAGTCGAACTGGGGTATTTTATGGTTGTAAAATATCCCAACATCTTGTGCAAAAATGCTATTTGCCAAAAACAGAAAAAGCAGTAATACATTAACTTTTATAGACATTGATATTATTATTAGAAAACCTTCATTTAAAATGCAGAACTTATAAATCCCCATCCCACTGCCTTTGGCAGCGTACTTCCCCTTGCTCTCAGGAGCAAAGGGAAGAGCCATTTAATGAGAGGTTATAATTTTACTAAACTCACTACTTTCCCATTACATTTATAGTAAAGCTAAACGCATAATCTTTTACAGGAAGTAAATACTTATTTAAGGGTGGTGGGCCGCAACTTGCATTTCCAAGCCCTAACATTTCCGAGTCGATACTTAAAACAGTTTCTTTTCGACTAGTCATGAATTCAGGTCGACTGGCATTATCCATATCCTTCGCATCGTAATGCAATGCCGAAAATTGGAATGGTTTGTCTGATTCGAGGGTGAGCGCTGTTTTTTTACTGTCTTTAAATCGAAGATTCAACCAACGTGTATCCGAACGTCCACCGCATTCCTGAGGTACCACATAAGGTACAAATAAATCGGTGGCGGTGGATTGATAGATTCCTAAATGAGCCGATTCGTTTCTGTCAGGATAGTTTTCTTGAGGACCACGTCCGTACCATTCTACATTCTCCAAACCTTCCGCTAAACCTAATTTCAAGCCGACTCTTGGTAAAGCATGCAGATCAGAAAAGCCTGATGTTTTTACTTTATTATCGATTTTGATGTTTCCATTGCCACTTATCTCGTAAATACATTCATGTTTGAAACTACCCGAATCCGAAGCCAATTCCTTCATAATGGTAATACCAACTGTTGACTCGTCTAGCTGCGAAGCTTTAACCGAATTGGTTTTCTCCTTTAAGTCATTTAATGAAGCTTTAAGCCAGCTCATCTTGTAATGTTTATTGTCGTTCTCAACGGGTGAACGATAGACATTTAGTCTTGGTCCAGTTACTTCACCAGTTTGAGCAATCAGTTCTTTTTTAGCAACCAAAATAGATTGTATTGTTCCGGTTGATTTGTTAAAACTTACAACAAATCCTTTTCCTTCCACCTTTATGGTATTTGTGTTATCGGTCAGCGTAACTTTCCCTTTGTTTTGCATTTCTGAAGGCGTCCAATTTTGAAGAACGATTTGTTCTTTCGCAACTTCATGACCAGTTTCCGCCCAGAGTTTTGCTTCTTTCAAACGATAGCTAAAATCAATGGCATATTCGGCTCCTTTTTCCATCTTGGGAATTGAGACTTCAAAACAACCGGTTTCATCAGGTTTTAAGTTTAGAACAGGGATGATTCCATTCTTTACATTCTTTCCGTTTTTAAGCAATACCCAGGTTCCTTCAAAGTCATTTAGATTTGTGAAGTAGTATTTGTTTTTCACATGAAAAACGCTATTCCTGCTTTCATCGGCAGTAATCGAGATATACTGCTGTGCTTTCTTAATCTCAGGCATGAATGGTTTCTCTGAGCGATCGGCAAATATCGCCCCCTTTGCGCACTCGTTACCTGTATAATCGAACTTCGAAAAGTTCTTGTTAACAGGCATTGTATCTACTTTATGGTAATCTAACTTATGACTTTGACGTATCCTACCGTCGGGCATTTTGGTATTGTAGGTTTGATTTACCCAATCCCATATGTAACCACCTACAAACGAAGGGTTCCTATCCACCACTCTCCAGTATTCGGCAAAGTTACCCAATGAATTCCCCTGGGCATGGGCATACTCAATCATGATGTAGGGTTTGTTGTATTTGGGGTCTGCCCAAAAGCTGAGCAATTTCCAATGCTTTTGTTCGGGATCGTCTTCAATAAACGGATACATCGAACTGTTCAGATCAAAGTAATCCTTCACATCCCAACAATCCGTTTCCCTGCCATCGTACGAAATCAAACGCGTTGGGTCGTATCGACGGATGTAATCGCTCATTAAGGCAAAATTTTGCCCAAAGCCCGATTCATTTCCGAGCGACCAAAAAATAATGGAAGGGTGATTTTTGGAACGTTCAACCATGGCAACGGCTCGATCCAATGCCGCTCCCATCCAGCTTATATCACTCCCAGGCAAGCCATTTCCTCGAATGAAATAATCAGGAGATTCCAATGCTTCGTCCATCACATACAATCCATATTTGTCGCACAATGCATACCATCTTGGGTCGTTCGGGTGATGACTAGAACGTACCGCATTGAAATTGTTTTGTTTCATCAAGAGGATATCCTGAATCATAGATTCCTCACTTAAGGTTTTTCCTGTTTCAGGATGTGATTCGCCGCGGTTAGCACCTTTGATTTTTATCGGTTTTCCATTGATGTGAACTTGTAAATCCTTCATTTCAATTTTGCGGAAACCAAATTTACTTTGAGTTACCTCTATCGTTTCTCCCTTTGCATTTTTAAGTGTCATTACTACAGTATACAGGTTAGGGATCTCAGCCGACCAGAGTTTTGGACTTTTCAATGTAGTAGAATATTCCAGAATGGTTTCAGCTCCAAGGTTACCCATACGCCATCCCACTTTCGGACTTTTAGCACCCGATTCCGAAACCAGCTTTCCTGAAGCATCAAATATATCAACCGCTACCGAGTAATTCTTAGGAACGGACTCGCTAAAGTTGTTTAATTTAATCTTCGCATTAAATTCCGCATCGGTGTAGCTCTCATCCAAATCTGAAGTCAGGAAAAAGTCTTTGATTTGTACATTCGGGCGGCTTTGTAAAAATACATCTCTAAAGATTCCGCTAAAAGTCCATGTATCTCCCGATTCCAGATAGCTACCCGTTGTCCAGCGATAGACTTGTACAGCCATAGTGTTTTCACCTTCCTTTAAAAATGGTGTAATATCAAAAACTGAGCTGGTCATGGCATCTTCATCGTAGCCCACCAAAGCTCCATTTATCCAAAGATAAAAAGCACTTGAAACACCATTAAAATGAAGCAAAGTTTGACGGCCTTTCCAAGTCCCAGGAATCTCAAAAGTGGTACGGTAACTTCCCACATGGTTATCGTTTTCAGGTACTGCAGGGATTTTAATTTTTTCATCTCGTACCAACATTCCAAGTCCACGATGCGAGGGAACCCCATAACCATGCCGCTCCCAACAAGCCGGAACAGGTATTGTCTTCCAATCATCAACATTAAAGGTAGGCAGTTGAAAACCTTCGGGTTTATCTGCTACCGTTTCGGCCCAATTAAATTTCCAATCGCCTGCCAGGCTTTTATAATAAGGAGATGCTTCATAATCTCCTTTAATGGCAGATGCAACGTCTGAATAAATATGATGCGTACAGGCATGTGGCTCTGTTCCCACGGTGTACACCTGTTTATCTTTCCAAAATTCTTGGGCATGTATTAGCTGAGTAATAAATAAAAGGAGAAGAGACAGTATGTAATTCTTATAATTGGGCATATTGTTTTTGTTTTATTTGAAAAGTTGAGGCGATTAGAATAGTTGAAACTGATTAGATCTTAAATTACTGCACCACCAATTTATATGCAGAAATCGAATTTCCATTTTTCAGTTGTATTAAATAAACACTAGGTTTCAAATTCGATGTATCCAAGTTGACACCTTCCCCTTTTGCGATTGAAGTTCCGTTTAAACGAAAAATTTCATATTGCGTGATTTGAGCTGAATTGTTAAAAGAAAGTAATTCCCCTGCTTTAATTGGATTAGGAAAGATACCTGCATAGTCATGTCTATTTCCCAAACCAATACTCGTGTCTGTACAGTCAGCAAAGTACTTATTTCCACTTTTTATTGTTGACAGAGATATTCCGGAAGGCAAAACACCATTCACACTAAAGGTATTAGACGCGGTTCGGCCGAAAAAGGTATTACCTTCAAAACTTATATTTTGAGAGTTATCGGAAATATTGAGGGAACTTGAATTTTGCGAGCAGCCGCGAAAAGTATTATTTGTAACACTTAATCCTTTAATTTGGCCGTTTAAATAAAAAGCCTGCGCATCTTCCAAAGCAGTAATCGTATTTGATTCAATTTTATGCTCGCCAAAAGGGTAGGCCATAGGAATAGTGCTATAGAGGTAAAACGCATATTCCGGAGAATTGCTAATTTCATTATTGCTAATCGTCATGTTACTTACGGATTCACGTAATTTAAATCCACCGTTGTCCACTGTATTATCAAATATATTTGAGTGTCCGATAAGTCGACTTTGAACACCAATAAACACGATATCCGCATTTTTCAGACGGTTATTATTTACTGTAAATTGGCGGCTATCGGTAACAAGAATACCAGGGCTACGCTCTTTGGTATTTGGGTCATTGTCATATCCTGCTGTGCGCAATTCAACATCAATGTCGTTGTTTTCGATGACAAAGTTCTGGCAATGCTCTTCGATGTGCAAAGCCTGGTTATAAGTATTAAAAGCGAGTTTATTTTGGCTATAAAATGTGTTATTTCGAATGGTCACATCATTTATCCTGGCAAAGGCTACCCCAAAATGGCTGAATTCAAGAAATTTGTTGTTTTCAAGCACTACATTGCTAATATTCGAACTCTGATCGAAACTTATACTCATTTGGGCTTGGTCTTTAAAAACACAATCCTTAATCGTAATGTTATGCTGATTACGCTGACCTTTACATACAATTCCTCTTAAAGGTGCGATGATTGTATCCGCCTCGAATGTAATATTATTAAGGTGGCTATACATTCTAAACATCACTACATTACCCGATTCCTTATAAGTGACTGGGTCAACAGCATAATTGCCAATAAACTTTGAGTTTTTAATGGTTACATCACGTGCATTGTTATGGATAGAGATTACCTCGTGGGTATATGTACGATTAATTTGCGTTACATCCACATCAATAAAATCAAGGGTGTTGCTGCCTTTTAAATACCACATCCGCTCATTTGCCAAAATAAAGTAAGGCTTGGTTTCGCCTACTCCTTTAATAGAGACGAAACGTGGGATAGTTAAATTTTTGGAAGTAGCCTTGTACACTCCGGAGACTGCTTCTATGGTTCCTCCATTTGGCAAATCGGCAATAGCAGCTTTTAAACCTGCAAATCCATCGGGAGAAGTATAAGGAGAAGCTTCGGTTCCGTTTCCTTGAACATAATCGGTAAGCTTTACCACTTCTGTTGGATTTTTATCAGAATAGTGTTCTTCAGCAATCAATACATCGTGTGGAATCAATAAAGTATCCGTTTGCGGATATTGGTATTGTTCATCTACTGTAATATCTGAAGCTACAACCGTTAAACTGTTAATAATTTCCACACTTACTTTGGGTATCAAAACCAAATTTTCACCCTCATAAATTGGGTACTCGTTATTATTATTCTCTGGCGTTCCCTCAAAATCCATGCTAACCGTTTTACCCAGGTAATCGCGCGGGTCAAACTTCCACTTGCCTAAATCGCCTGTGTTTTTACTCGAATAACGATGGAAGTACATCGGTGTAATTGTTCCATCGGCCTCAATGAGCATGAAAAAGGCACGTGGCATATCGGTGACATGTTCGCGGGCATAAACATGCGTAAAGTAACCTGTAATGTTGTAGTCCTCAGCATTAGCAAATATTGGCAAAATAAGCAGAAGAACTAAGAGGTATTTTTTTATATTATGTAACATATTTTTTATTTAAAAGCTTGAAATACAACTTGCCTAAATAACCGATTGTTAACGGTTAAGGAATATACCCATCTTTTTATTCTAACACTAAAGCACAAATCGATTTTGCCAAAGCTTTAACCTTTAATTTCTTTTCGCCCAGCACCACTTCAAAACTTTTGTCTTGCGCATGGGTGTTTTGGAAAATAACTTTGATGCTGCCATCCGGAGATTTTACGGCAATTAGAGGTTCTTTACCTCTTTGTACACAAGCAATTCTAACATCACCCGGTTTTACAAACTTACTGATGATATACAAGGCATTGTAGTCTGGATTGTAGGTAATTTCACCTGTTTTTCGATCGATATTAATCAACGAGTTCTGAGTCCATTCCCAACCACTTTCAGTGGTTTCGTTCAATATCATGTTCCAATAGGTGAATGCTGTACATCCAGCATTAATGTAACCTGCTATTTCTTCTAACCTATCTTCAGCCTGCTCAACGGAGTTTTTACCGTTATAACAATGTCCTTCGGTATGGAAGAGTTTCAATTCAGGCATCATAGCTCTTGCATCTCCAAGGAAACGCGTATCTGTGTATTGAATACCTACACCAGCCAGGTTTTCTTTTCCTTCAGCCATCATAAAGTCCATTAAATCCATTTTTTCTGCTGTACGTAATGTTCCGGCGTAAACCTCTGCTTTAATGTTGTTTTTTTCAAATGCTGGAATCAAATATTTGTTTGCAAATGATACCATGTCCTTAGCAGGGAAAGTACAACTTGGATATTTCGTATTGGCATCATTTTCATTTTGGATGCAGATACGGTCAACTCTTACGCCTTCTTTTTCATACGCTTGAAGATATTTTACAAAGTATTTTGCATAAGCGCTTAAGGTTTTATCATCTAGTTTTAAATTATTATTAGGTTCTTTTAAACCTACCATATGACCGCTTTCTTTCATCCATCCCGGAGGGCTCCATGGAGAACCAAACAAAGTAAGTTCCGGGTTAATGGCAAATGCACTTTTAATGTAGGGCAACACATATTTTTTATCACGATCTATAGAAAAATGCTTCATTTCATAATCATCAGCGACTTCTGAAAAACTATAAGCATCAATACCAAAATCACTGGCACCAATAGCGGTACGACAAAAAGTAAAACCTGCTTTTTCGCCAGCAAACATGTTTTCCATTACTTCTTTTTGCTTCTTTTTGCTCAGGCTCAATAGCGCTTCTCCACCTATTTCATTAAATGCTCCCCCAATCCCTTCAATGGTCTGAAAAGTCATTTCCGGTTGAAGATAAATCAAGTTTTTCCACCCGATTTTAGGGTCAATATTCTCTTGTGCTACTTCTACCAATGGATTAGCTTTCCCATTTTCAAGTTGTACAGCGTATACTTTAATTTCAGGTTTCTGCGCAATTGCAAGACTGCTTGTTAATATTAAGCTTGCCAGAATTGCTTTTGTAAAGTTCTTTATCATGATGTGATTTTTATTTTTTAGGTAATTTCAATTTATAATCGTGAGCTCCAGGAGCAAAATTGCTATAGAAAACTTCTGTTCCACTTCCCCATTTTTCCCAGTTTACCTCTACCCGGTTATCTCCAAGAACAATGTTGAGAAGTTTGTTTTTCATGGCTTCGGCAATAGCCTTGTATTTCTTGTCAAAAGCCACATTATTCACTTCTTGAGGATCTTTGCTCATATCATACAAGGCAGGATCCAGGTCTTTGTAATCCGCATTTAAAGCCCACTTCATATCTCCACCATGCTTGGTGTTGGGACGGGTTTGTATAGAAAAAACGTAGTCTTTGGTACGAATAAAAGCACGCGGGCCAGTAACAGCGTGGCTTTCGCCAATTACATAATCTCTAACTGGTGCTTTTCCATTAACAACCTTTGCCAAATCCAGGCCATCCAAATAACTGTATTCGTCACTTTTTAACTTAGCTCCAGCTGCTGCCAATGCGGTTGGAGCCACATCCACAAACTCAGTAAACTCGCGCACCACCTTGCCTGCAGGGAATAGCTTTTTATCCGATGACACCACAACAATGGGATTATGACTATCAATATCCCAAGGTGTAAATTTTGAAATAGCTCCATGTTCATTCAACTTCCATCCATGGTCGCCATGCACATAAATCACCATCCATTCTTGTTTCTGCGCTTCACTATATTTAATAAATTCATCTACCGCATCTCCCACTAACTTATCGCCATAGGCACAAAAAGCAAAGTAGTCCTGAATCATAGTTTGTTTATCCTCATCGGAATAATTATCTGTAAAATTCCTGTCAACGACTGTTTTCATTTGCCTGGCCATTTCTGCATATTCTGTATCACTAAGTTCAGGAACTTTATAACTGTGCTTTTTAAAACGCTCACGGTAATCGGCAGGAGGAAGTACTGGTGTATGTGGAAAATCATATCCCAGATGAATAAAAACAGGTTTTGAAGAGTTAACGCCATCGTAGCTTAGTGAACCAACTTCAAATGGCTTATTTGCATTTTTCAGGTAATCCTGAAAAACCGATGTATAATAACCATCGCGGGTTTTACCCGCCTCACGAGAACTTACACCACCAATGATCATTCCTATGTCGAAGGTGGCTTTTTTCTTACCTTTAATCTTACGCAACAAATCATATTTTTTTACAGCACCTTCTGCTATTCCTTTCTCCTGGAATCCCAAATCTTCAATTTCGGTAGCCAGGTATTCTCGCTTACCCTCAGCATTCACGAAGAAATTTACGTTTTGAAGTGGTTTCTCCAGCTTTTTACCGTCAATTTCACTTATCCAGTCTTTGCCCCAGGCCGTTAAATTTTCGCGTGCCAGGGTTCTAAAATCAATATCGGTTTGATAAATTGGATATGACTTTGTTTTACCATTCTCCAACGTTTTGATACGCACACCCAATTTACCTACATGAAAGGTTTGATACCCTAAATTTACCATTTGCTCTGGCAAGGTAGGACGGGAATGTTTCAGTGTATTATTATGGTACTCAAACTCGTAAATCCCCGAACGGAAAGGATAACGTCCATAGTGCATGGATGCACGAGATGGAGCGCAACCTTGGGCTTGACAATAGGTATTGATAAAGGTCGTTCCCATTTCGGTCAGCTTGTCGATTTGTGGGGACTCTACATAACCTAATTCACTCATTTCATTACCTGTGAGCATTTTGTTAAAAGCGCGAACCGCATCGTAACGGTGATCGTCGGTAAGGATATATAGTACATTGGGTTGCAGTGCCAAAGCTTTTCCTGCGAAAGAAAAACTTAGAATAAAAAATAATATTTTTATCGTTTTCATGTGTTGTGGTTTATTTCGTTTCTTTAATTGATTCACTACTTTAATGGTCAGTATCTTTAAAATCATTGGGATAAAGCTCAATTCTTTTAGGTTCCTTTTTAGGCACAATATTCTTGTACTCGTCCTGAATTCCAGCCAACTTCATGATTTCTTTAGCCTCTTCTGAAAAATCCGATGTCATAAAATGATGCGTATTTTCAATCGTCGTATTCTTTCCGTTATCCTTTATGTTATTGCTTTTTACGAAATTGTCTTGCACCACTAAGTCGTGGCAGTTATCGCGCCAAATATGTAACCAAATGATGTTCTTTTCACCGGGAATACGGTTATCGATTACATTGCGTTTAATTGTCCAATACGCCGAACCATCGTCAGGGTATATACAACGGCGCCCCTTGTAAAGGTAATTCCCTTCAATTACGCTACCAGGTTGTTCACCCAATGTATAGATAATACCGCCATCCTTAAGTACACGGTGCGTATTGCCAGCCTTGTTAAAACTCATAGAATTGTTTTTGGCTACTTTTGAAGGCGGAAGGCCTGAGTTACCCCACCACCAACCCATCGTGATAGCACCATAAGGCATACCTGCAATATCATTATGATCAATCTTTACATTGGCTACAAAAAAGGCTGTTATACCTTCAAGTTGACGGAAATCAAGACATACATTTCGAATGTAATTATTTGTGATATGTATATTTTCGCAAATCCCTTCAACATCAGGGGAAAATAAATGACCATCGCCAATTTTATAATGCTGCGGATGACCTACATTGACAGAATTCCCCAATAAGTCGTAAAAATAATTACCATTGACTTTGCAGTTTTTTACATCATTTACCAAATTAATAGCGATGGCCGAACTTAATCGCTCAAAACTATTCTTATCGAAGGTAATGTTTTCAGCATTTTTAATTTCGACGGTTCCACGAGGTACACTTGTACAGTTGTATTCTGTACGATGCCAATTCCCATCAGAAATATATTGTATAGCCAATCCACTACTTTGAACACCGGCAAATGCGTGCGAGCCTTCTATCTCCATTAAGTTCCAATGGTCGTAAGAAAAATCAATGCCTTCAAATCGAATACTTCTTACCCTCGACTCGGTTGATGTTCCTTCAATACGGATTAAACCATCAGATAAGGGAGCAATTACTTGGGCTGTAGACATGTCTTCGCCATTGCTATAAAAATAAAGGGTTTGGGTTTTTCTATTAAAATAAAATTCACCAGGCGTGTTTAGTAACTCTTGCGCATTCCTGACCACAAACTTACTAGCAGGCTTGATTTTCGCAGCCCATCCCATTGTGGTGGCAATTGCTCCATAGGGTTGCTGTAATTTTAAAATTGTGGTATCTCCAATCTGTTGTGCCTCCCTAATGCAGTATATCTTCTCTGTCCAAACATTACACTGTACCAGTTCTACATCCTCAGCATTCTTAAATGCAGCAACATCCTCTGTTTTAAATTTAACTCCATCCATTGAAGAGCCTCCATCAAAAGCCCAGCTTTCAGTTCCTTTAACTTCAAAATTTCCCCACTGACCAAATCCTTTTATTGGTTCTTCGGTACCAGCCATACGCATTCGTTGCCCGTTAACGAATAAGGTTCGCAGTTTACTTTCCCTGTTCAGCTTAGCCTTATAAATGTTACCACTTACCTGTTCCCAGCCTGTAACTTTTTCACCGCCACTAATAAGGGGAACTTCATTTTTATAAGCTTTATACATTATTGAATGCCCATTTGTTCCCGAATCTTTCTCTTTAAACATAATTGGGCTGGTTAACTGGTATGTGCCACCATGCAAATACACCACAATATCCTGCTGCATATTCTTATTCACCTTTGCAACTTTTTGCTTAGCTGCCTCTATTGAATTAAAAGGAGCTTCGAGTGTACCTTTCCCGTTTTTACCTGCATCTGGCGATACGTGGTATTCTATTTGGGCGTATATTATCAGGTTTGACAATAATCCCAGTGTTAATAAAAGTATTTTAGTTTTCATAATTTCTATAATTTCTCAGTCGGGGTGCAACGCTATGTCGCGCCCCGACTATGAGTGTTTAATCATTCCAATGCTTTTCAATTATAGTCTGAATCTCAGGATAGTTCTCATCCGTCTCATTCAGTTCCTTTCTTTGCCTTTTGAGTTCTATCTTCAGCTCGGCAATTAATTCTTTACAAGCAGGGTCGTTGTAGCGATTATGTAATTCCTGTGGGTCGTTTTTTAAATCGTAAAACTCCCAGGTGTGGGGTGTTTCAAGCTCTTCGCCTTGATAATTCTTCTTCCAATAATGCCCCTCGTGTTCTGATTCGGGTAAATAGTGCTTACCGTAAAAAAACATTAGCTTGTAACTTGTGGTGCGAATACCAAAATGTGCCGGAACATAATGGTGAATAATGTGCATCCAGTAACGGTAATAAGTTGCTGTTCGCCAATTTGGTTCTTCTTTACCTTCCAGGGTTTTTACGAAGTTATGTCCTTGCATATATTTGGGAACTTTCCCGCCAACCAAGTCTATTAAAGTTGGAGCAAAATCGGTATTGTTAACTAACAAATCCGTTTTTCCGCCCGCTTTTATCTTTTTGGGGTAATACATAATAAACGGCATACGCATCGACTCTTCGTACATCCATCTTTTGTCTTGAAAGTCATGTTCGCCAAGCATCATACCCTGATCGCTGGTATAAACGATAATAGTGTTCTCGTACAAACCTTCTTTTTTCAGGAAATCAATTAAACGCCCCACATTATCGTCAATCCCTTTTACCAGGCGCAAATAACCTTTTAGGTAGTGTTGGTAGGCTTTGTGTGCCGACTCATTTACCGAAGTTTCATCGTCGAAAATAATATTGTAGTAACTAATATACTTGTTCCTAGTCGAAACAGAAGAACCAATATAATTTCGTAATGAATCGTTTATGCCACGTGTGCCTTCCGAGCCCCAGTTGGGTTGATAATACATGCTTGCCGGTTCCGGTATTTCAGTATTTGCCAAAAAATTGCTGTAGCGTGGGGCATATTCGAAAAGACCATGTGGCGCTTTAAAATGATGCATTACAAAAAATGGCTTCGATTTGTCCCTGTTTTTTATGTGTTCAATAACCGAATTGGTAATAATATCGCTGGAATGCCCCTCGTTTTCAACTTTATTTTGGGGCCAATTGCCTTTGCCTTTTTCATTAAAAATAGGATTGGTATAGCGTCCCTGACTGGGTAAAACTTTGTAAAAATCAAAATTAAGGGGTTCGTTTTTTAAGTGCCACTTCCCGAATATGGCAGTGCTATAGCCCAACTTTTTTAGTTCCATGGGAAGGTATTGCTTATCGGTGTCGAGCTTGTGGTCTAAATCTAAAACACCATTGGTTTGCGGGTACTGTCCTGTGATAATTGACGCCCGGCTTGGTGTACAAATAGAATTGTTACAAAATACATTTTCGAAAAGCATACCTTCCGAGGCTAACTTATCGAGATTAGGCGTTACGTTTAAATTGGCAAACCGACCGCCATATGCACCAATGGCATGGGCAGCATGGTCATCAGACATAATAAAAATAATATTCGGCTTTTTATTGTCTTCGTGTGCAAAGAGAAGTGCCGAGCAAATCAAAAGACATAACAAAATAATGCTTTTCATAATTATCTAATTTTTATTTGCTTTTAGCAAGCTCTCCAATTTCTTAATAGAAACATTAAACGGTTCATTACCCTGACAATGATCTGATTCATAATCGACATAAAGTGTCGGGCAGCAAGAATTTTCCTTCTTAAGCATCATCCATTCTTCCCATTTATTGCTGTAAGTTTCCAATATATTTTTTGCTTCCTGTCTATCGAAGGCTTTACCTTCTAACTCCATTTGAGCAAACATGATTTGCGTGCGAAAAATCAATTCTATTAATTCGTATTTTATGCGACCATAAGTAGTGGAAACCTTTAAAAACTCTTCGTCGTCTTTGTTTGGTAGAGAAATACTTTGCGCAATTTCCTCCATTTTATACCAGGTAAGCAGATTTTCCTTTTTCTCGGCCAATACTTTCTCGGCTAAACCTTTCTTTACATAAATGGACATATCTTGCGCCGAGAAAAAATGGTCGCGAATCCACCAGGGTGCCATGTGCTGCAAAGCTGTTGCTTGTCCTTTAAACACAGCATCTACCGACAACAAGCATAACTCACGTAATTTGGTGATGTTTTCAGACGACATTTTTAAGGTATTAGTAGCATACTCATTAAAAAGCTCTTCTTCTGTTATTTGAGGATTTAAAGTATATTGGCGAATAACATATTCGTTTAGATCCATCCAGAATTCATTTCCAAAGTAAGGTCCAAACCAACCATCGCCCCATGTCCATGTCCAAACACCTTTAACCTGTAGGTCACCATACAAATCACGTAAGCCTTTTTTCTGTTCCATTTCAGGCCAGCCTTCTATTATTCCTTGACCAATGTAGTATGGATGTGCATTTCTACCGTACATTCCTGCCTGGTTCATGGATACCTCTACAATTTGTTGATGTTTGCCAATACCTAAGGTTTTATTAAAAGGTAGTCCTCTTAAGAAGTCGCCGTGAACATGTTTGACAGAAAAATACAAGTTCTCATGTGGCGCTATGGCGTTTGTTATTTGTAAATATATCTCAGGATCAAGATGAAACTTCCTTTTAATTTTTCCCCAGTCCCATGTTCTGTAAAACAGTTTCTTGTTTCTTTTCACACATACTTCTTCTCTTAATAAGTTTAGAATAGTAACATGGTCTTCAGGAGAACGAACAGGTCTATCACCTACATGGAAAGGCGTATCATGTAAGTAGGTTTCTCCAAATCGTATAGTTAACCCACCTAATTCCGGGAACTTCGCGAATATTTCAGCTATCTGTGCCTTTAAAATCTCTTTTGTTTTGGCTTTTTGAATGGACAGGTGGCCATTTTTTTTCATTTCATCACCATACTTCTCCATTACCGAGTGAGGGACAACACATACATCCATAAATGGGTACATAGGCATTCCGGCACGTTTTGCATTTTCGAGCATAATTCTAATGTCGGCAGCTTTACGCTCAATCCACATTTTTTCGGGCGTGTTATCAGTAACAAGGTTGTCTTCATAGCCGTCGTATGTTACAGCACACTGAATTTCAAACTTGGGAACTTGTCCGTTGTAGCCTAATTCCATAATATAAGCAGGCTCGGTATATTTTGTATTGAACCTTGGTTCTCCGGGATTATGGTGAACCATGTTAAAAAGGATGGGATAACGAGTGCTGGTTTCTTCTGCAACATCACTTTTTGTTTGGCAACCATATAATAAAATTGTCAAAAAAGTAATTAATATATATTTAGCCAGTTCCATAATTTGGTATTTCTAGTTACTTACGATTGCATTGGAATTATTTTATTCTTTCCCTCTAACACACGCTGTTTCCATTTTCCTTTTACTTCTATTTTAAAAGCTAAAGCCCAATTGTTTGGCAGTTGCTTTGGTAATTCAATCACCAATTGGCTATTTTCTCTGGTAAAGTCAACTCTCCCATAGCCCATTAACTCAATAGACTTAATTTCATTTTTATCGGAAACAGCCGTTGCAGTACCTAAAGATTTAACGACTGTTTTGCCACCTCTAGGTATATCCAATTGAATGGTACATAAAGTATTCTCTCTGGCTGTAAATCGAATATCAGAAGCATCAAACTTTTTAGTATCGGGCTGAATTGGTCGAGCCTCTTTGCCATATGCAGTATGATGCTTGATAGGACAGTTTGCATCCTGATAAAACAAAGGTTCCACATGCCCCTCAGCGTAAACGACCCAAGGTCGGGTTCCATAAATAGCTTCACCATTAACGTTTAGCCAGCTTCCAATTCCTTCTAATAAATCAATCTGAGCCTGGTCAAAAGAACCATCAGGACGAAGGTTCAAAGACAACAACAAACCTCCATTACGCGCCACCAAATCGGCCAAACGCACCACAATATCACGAGGCTTTTTATACTCAATACCATACCACCAAGGCCAATCGCACCACGCTACAGCCGCTGGAGTATCATCTTCCCAAGGCCAATCCACAAAACCTGGACGATGTGCACCGTTTTCGTAGGAATAAATACCAAAGTTGGTTCCGAAGTTTCCTTTATTATGAACGCAGACATCTTTGTGCTCTTTCAAACCCATATTAAAATAATGCGCCAAAATCTCCTCTGTACCAAAGTCATCTCCACCACCCGAAAATCCATCAAACCATAAAATATCAGGTTTATATTTATCAATTACTTCGGTTGTAAGAGCCTTTCTATTTTTAATAAAACGCTCTTTACCTCCTAAAAACCAATAATAATCTTCCATGTTAGGATCTAATAGATCCGCACCATTCATTCCTTCTTTTCTTAAATTGTTTTGATGTTTAGTAAACTGGTGATAAGTACGTGCATGATGAAAAGTGGCAATAGTCTTTAATCCTTGCTTTTTAATTTCACCAAGTATTTCACCTAAAATATCGCGTTTAGGACCTGTTTTACCAGCGCAGTGAGGTGTGACTTCGGAATCCCACATGGCATAACCATCATGATGAATAGTACAAATACCGGCATATTTAGCTCCCGACTTTTTCACCAAAGCTGCCCAAGCAACAGGATCGAAACCTTCTACTGAAAAGTCCTCACACAATCGTTTATAACCATTGCCTTCTAAAACTGAACCATAACGTTTTTCAAATGCCTTGCGACGAGGCTCATCGGGATCAGAGTGATAGAAACCGTGGTAGGGTGTAATATAATAATTACCCCAATTGATATTGTTAACATCTTTCCATGCCCCTACTTGAGTATAAGCTCCCCAACTGGCATAAATTCCAAATTTAGCATCGAGTGCCCATTCCGGGGTTTGGTGCTTACGTAATGACTCCCAGTTAGCTTCGTATGGAGCAGTTAATTTCTCTTTTGTTTTAACTTCATTGTTTGTTGAAGTGCATGTTACCCATAGCAAAGACAATACTAACCATAACAAACTGTAGATTCGTTTATTCATAGCGTTCACTTAATTCGCTTAAACTCCAGTCCATTTAACCAGGTTTCCGCACCTTTGTTATCTGTTTCAAACTTGATAACAATAGGATTCACCCCATCGCTTTCAATATAATTGGTAACAGAGATAGGTTTACGTTCGCCGATATCTTTTCCATCCTGAATACCTACTGCCGCATCGTCAGATACATAGTCAAAAACTCCATTAGCATCATTCAATTCAACCTTCATATGATATGGGAATAACTTTTTTAGATCTTGGAAAGAATGATGATAGGTTATTAATCGATATTTGCCCTTTGGTACATCTTTTATCGTAACAACAAGTTCACCTTTTTTAGCAAAAACACCATCGCAGGCCATAAATGCCAAATCACCTAAAATAGCAAAGGTTCCTTCTCTCCATTCCAAATCCGATTCTGAGCTTACTTTAAAGTTACAACCCTCTACCTCAAATTCAAATTGTTTAGTATCTTCTCCATTTTTTATTTTCCATCCAAACTGCTCTAATTGGCCTTCTGTTTGCATATCTATTTTATGAGTAGGGTAATCATATATAGGTTTAGCTTTAGCCAACTCATCCGCAACAAACGGAATGGTAGTAAGAGATAAATTAGCAGCTTTTAACTTACCAGATGTTGCCCTTATTTTTATTTCCCCATTTTCTTGATTTCCTTTTAAATAAACCGTAGCCACCCCATGGTATGCCTGCATATTTTGGGTAAAATGTTTATCTTCATACATAATCGTACCTGCACCTTTGGCTTCAAAATGGACTTTGACATCAGCGTCTGTCACCGTTTCTCCATTTTTATCTACCACGTATGCCCGAATCATTTTTAAGTCTGAACCGCCTGCTACTAACTTCAAATCAGGATTATCTACTGCCAGTTTTAATGCATATGGGTCTTGAGTTTTGAAACGCGAATGAGTCGAAATTTCTTGGCCAAAACTGATAGCCTTTGCCGTAAGTGTTTCGTTTGTCCAATTGTGGTTAAAAGTAAAGGATGGATGATCGTTCCATAAACGTAATGGGTCGTTATCGGCTTTTTGAACAGCAACTAACTTATCATCGGCATATAACGCAACTTTGTTGGCATTGCTATATACATGAATTTTACGATTCTTATAAACCGATTCATCTGCAATATGAACATAAGGAGCATCTGTCAATTCCGATTTATACCAATAATATTCCGGCCTGGGAATACGGTAAGCCGTTTGCATTCCATAATCTGTCATATAATCAAACGATTCTGGCTTGGGTTGTAAGCGATTGTAATCAGCTCCTACCCAAAGTATCGCGCCAATGTTGTTTTTACGTTTCTTGTAGCGTGAAATATGATGTTGTTGTCCTAAACCATTATGGGTAAATCCATGCTCCATTACCATGCAAAAATCACCCTCAGGCATATCCGTCTGGCGGTAATCCATGGTGGCATAGATATCTGTTACTCCTGCGTTTTTAATACCATTCCATGGCGCAGATGCACTTGCGGTTAACCTGAATGGGTCTTCTTCCTTGGCTGCATTATTTAATTGTGGAACCGGCCCCCGGTGGTTAATTCCTGCTCCCCAGATGATAATCGACGGGTGATTGCGGTGGTTACGAACCATCATTCGAAGCGATCGCTCCAACTTGTTCATCCACTCGCCTTCCTTCCATTTAATCCAGGTAGCAGGTTCTTCGTAAAGAAGAATTCCTAACTCATCACAAGCCTCAATAAAGGAATCGTCCTGAGGGTAATGTGATAAACGGACGGCATTGATTCCAGCTTTTTTATAACGAAGGGCCGCTTCATAGTGCATGGAGTTTGGAACCGCATCCCCAATATGCGGAAAACTCTGGTGACGGTTTACCCCTACCATAAAAAATGGCGCTCCGTTTAACAACAAACCTTGACCATCGACCAATTCCACAGAACGGAATCCAAATTTATTCTCTACAAAATCAACTGCTTTGCCGTCCGTATAAATCACAGAAACAGCCCGGTATAAATAGGGATCATCGGGCGACCATAAGCGGTATTCATCGACTATTTCCGTTGTCTGACGAAATGTTTTGGTTTGTCCAGCTCCCACCTTGGCCTCTGAACTTAACTTTCGAACCAGGTAACCATGTTCATCCAAAAGCAAGGTTTCAATACGGCAATCAACTTGTACATCAAACTCATTAACAACTGTTGTTTTTACCGAAACTGTACCATTATTCTTTTTTACACTTGGTGTTGTAATATGCACACCTGCTTCAAAATCTTCCCAATTAAAATTAACATGCAGCTTATTGGTTTTAACCAGATACACATCGCGATAAATCCCACCCCACTTTAAATAATCCGTCTCATATGGGTCAGGAGAAATGGTAGGGTTAAAACTATTATCAGCAAGAACAGCGATTGTGTTTTCTTTTCCCGATACCACAAAATCGGTAATATCAAAATGGTGTGGCACATAACCGTTCACCTCAAAACGCCCTACAAACTTTCCGTTCACGTAAAGCTCCGTTGCGTTGTGAACACCCTCAAATTCAATAAAAGCCTTTTCTTCTTGCGTAAGATCGATATATAATTGCTTTCTATACCAGTTAAGGTCGCGAATAAATGCTTCTTGTTCCCAACGATAATTAACGCTATCTAACCATAATGAAAGTGGATCAGGGTTATGCGGCAAACAAACCGTTTCCCAATTACTGTCATCAAAAGCAACTGTCACGGGTTTATCCTGCTTCGGCATCTTGGAGAATTTCCAATTAAGGTTGATGTTTTGCTTGGTCCTGTTGTTAGCAGGATAACCCTCCGGGCGTTGTGCAAAAGCCAATGTATTGCTTAATATTAAAACAAGTACGAATAGAACTTTTAAAATCTTCATATTGAATATTTTCACAGATAGTAAATGATATTACTCTTACAAGTATACATTAAGATTTATTAACACTCTGCCTTTTAATAAAGGATTGCGGTTTTAAAACGGTAGTTGATACGGTGATTTTAACGGTTAAATCAAGACCATATAAGACTTATATTCTTACCATTATATAAACCAAACTTTTTTTCCCAGCAAGATTAATCCAGAGGCGCCTCACGTTTATATAATCAACTCTATACAGGCACAAACGACTCAACCAGAGTCACACATTATAAGTGTTTGCCGTCGATGTTCGATTCAGCAGGGGGTCATTTCGTACCGTGGTTATATTTCTCTACACATATCACCCCGCTGCGATAAAAACCGAATAATCTAGCCCCTGAAACATTTGACTTCATTTTTTTTAGCATCAATATTTTTAAGAGTAACTTACAAAAGCTATTTTTGGACTTATGAAGGTTGAGCAAAATAAAAAAGCTATCGACGAAACACTTGAACAAATATGTTCACATGCCTTATTTATTCATTCCAATACCCACACCCGTCTTTTAAGATACCTGGTTGAAAAGGCAATTTTGGGTGAGGATTTAAAAGAATATACCATTGGTTCAGATTTGTTTGGCATTGATTATTCTATAGATAAAAATAATGGTACGGTACGTTCGTACATGTATAAATTAAGAAAAAAGGTGGCTGCATATTATGAAAGTGCTAAACCAATTAACGATATTGTTTTCCATTTAGAAAAAGGCCAGTATAACCTTAGCTTTTTGTCGTCTAAAGAGTATCAGAGCAGTATCAACAAAGAGGAGTCTTATTTTAAAATATCAAAACAAAAACTATTAACCGCAACATTATCTGTTGCAGGCTCACTTTTATTGTTCTTTATAATTTTACATTTCTCAAGAAAACCTAATATACTTTGGGAACCTTATTTTATAAAAGGTGCCAACAACCTGATTGTAGTTTCTGACCAATTTACAGTAACGCAAAAGTTAGAGGATGGACTAAGACACGCCGTCCTATATGGCGATATCAACAACAATAAAGATTTGCTAAACTATAATCAAAAGCATCCTGATATTCATTTAAAAAACACGGATTATACCATCATGTCAAAAATGGCTCCTTATGGTATTAAAATACTGACAGAGTGGTTCATATCAAACCAAAGCAGTTATAACCTTCAATTAGAAAGCAATCTGACTTACGATGATGTTCGGGAGAATAATATTCTTTTCATTGGTCAGTATAAAACCATGAATATTTCCAACTCGTTGTTTTTAAAAAACAGCAAGATGTTTTCTACTTATCGCGATGGATTTAAATACGCTAACAACAACGAAGAAAAAATTTATAATACCCGGTTTAAAGAGAACGGAAAATTAGAATATGCCATGGTAAGTTACAAGCCAATAGAATCGGGAAAAATGGCTTTTTACTTTGTATCCAATAATGACATTGGTGTATTAGCAACCTTGCGCAAATTTACAGATAAAGACTGGCTAAAAGGCTTTGAAAAACAATTACCCAAAAATTCCAAAACCTTCAATGCCTTATTTGAGGTAAGTGGACTACAACGAACTGATGTTAGTTGCGAATTGGTGGAATTGGAAACATTTAACAATTAGAGTCCTTTACATTCCTAATTCTATAATACTTTTTTCCATTCCCATAATTTCGGCCAAACCTTTTAATCGGCCTATTAGTGGATAACCAGGGTTATAATTATTCTGGTAATCATGTAATATTTTTAAACCATGGTCGGGACGAACAGGAATTCTAATATTGGAGTTATCTGATTCTATTCTACTTTGTTGTTCTAGCAATAAGGCCTTAATAATCTCAGGCATATTTTGTGAACCATCCATATGGCCGGACTCATAAAAACTACCATCATCAAGCAAAGTTGTATTACGCAGATGAGTATAATAAATTCTGTGTCCGCATTCCTGAATTATCTCCAACAAATTGTTCTCTGGTTTGGCCGATAAGGAACCTGTACAAAAAGTAATTCCATTATTGGGTGATGAATTGGCAGAAAGCAGCCACTTGAAATCATCCAATCCTCCAATAATTCTGGGTAATCCCAATATTTGAAACGGAGGGTCGTCGGGGTGAATGCACATACGAACACCTACCTGTTCGGCAACAGGAATAATATCATCTAAAAAAGTCTTTAAGTTTTCTCTTAACTTTTCCTTATTGATGTTTGCATATTTCTTTATGAATTCTAAAAACAAAGTTTTTGGGTTTGAAACAGAACCATCTATTACACCATCAATAAACCCCTGCGTTATAACAATGATATTATATGCCAATTTATCGGCTTCGGCACTGGTCATATTTAAATATATTTCCTTAGCTTTTTCAAGCAATTGGGCAGGATATTCTTCTTCGGCATTAGGCCGCTTTAAAATATAAGCATCAAAGGCAATAAATGTAGGAAAGTCAAATAACATAGACTCTCCTCCATCGGGCAATGCATAATTTAAATCGGTACGTGCCCAGTCCAACACAGGCATAAAGTTGTAACAAATAGTATCGATGCCACATTGTCCCAGATTTTTTAAGGACTGTTTATAATTGTCTATCAATCGAGGATAATCATTGGAATGTTGTTTTATACCTTCTGAAACCGGCAGACTTTCAACGACACGCCACCGCATACCTTTTTCTTTGATAGCTTTTTTAACTTTTAATATTTCTTCTATTGGCCATACTTCTCCGTTAGGAATATGATGAAGAGCCGTTACCACACCCTCCACTCCCATCTGTTTTAAATCGTCGAGGGTAATTGGGTCGTTAAATCCGAACCAGCGCCATGTTTTTTCTAGTGTTTTCATATAAATTCTCGCAAAGGCGCTAAGTCGCAAAGAAAAAAAGTATAGTCTTTTAATCATCTCGCTAAACAACAAAGGCCAAAATGTTTCTTTTTATATTAGAATTAAAGATTATTGACAATTCTTATAATTCCAGTTTTTATTAGTTTTTCATTGAAATTAATTAGAAGTCCTAGTTTTATACCTGTTACCTTTAAATAGGTTAGTAGTTGTTTTGGATGAACAGGAGCAATATGCTCTACAGATTTTAACTCAACAATAACCTTATTTTCAACAATTAAATCCGCTCTAAATCCAACATTCATCTTTCTTCCTTTCCAGGAGACTGGTATTGCTTTTTGTCTTTCAACATTTAACCCTTGTTCCGTTAATTCATAATACAGGATTTCCTCATACACGGATTCTAATAATCCAGGGCCTAATCTACATGAATTTCATAGCAAGCATTAATTATGATACTGGCTATTCCATTTTCTGTAAGACTATTTTCTCTCATAGTGGTTAAAGTATTTAATGGATTGAAAAACTTCTTTAACCACCAAGGTACAAAAACAAACTTAATACTCTTTGCAGCTTAGCGTCTTTGCGAGCCCCTTACCTTACACCCCACTAAACGAACTAAACCCACCGTCAATTGGTAATATTACTCCGGTGATAAATGATGCGGCTTCGGAGCATAGAAACTGAACGGCGCCATTTAATTCTCTAATATCGCCGAAGCGTCCCATAGGTGTGCGGGCCAACACTTTTTTGCTGCGTTCGGTGTAACTACCATCTTCGTTGATAAGAACTTTTCGATTTTGGTCGCCAATAAAAAAACCGGGAGCAATGGCATTAACTCTAATCTTTTCGCTAAACTTAGTTGCCATTTCCATGGCCATCCATTGTGTAAAACTATTTATGGCCGACTTTGCCGTAGAATAACCCGGCACCCTTGTGATGGCGGAATAGGTGGCCATAGAAGAAACTGTAATGATACTGCCCTCACCTTGTTTTGCCATAACTTCTCCAAAAACCAAACAAGGGTACACGGTTCCATTCATGTTTAAATCATTCACCTTCTGAAAGTCTTCAATCTTCATATCAAATACGCTCTGCTCTTCCGTTAATGTTGCTCCAGGCATGTTACCTCCGGCAGCATTAATCAAGATATCGATACGTCCCCATTTTGCAATGATTTCTGAACGTGTCTGCTTAAGTTCCTCAACATCTAACACATTTGATACATAACCAATTACCTCTCCCCCTAATTGCTTCAACTCATTAATACGGGCATCCACATTCTCTTTGCGTACATCTAATATCACCACTTTAACTCCTGCCTCAACTAGGCTTCTTGATATGCTACCTCCAAGCACACCTCCTCCACCGGTAACAATGGCTACTTTTCCTTTTAATTCAAACATTGCTTTATACTTTATTTGTATTGAAAGCAAAAGTATATTCTATGTATTTAATACATTGGTAGAATCTTTTAATAAAGTGATACTATTTTTAAATTCGTTACATTTGTTACGTGTCTATTTTAAATGAGCAAATACAATTTCCTGTAGATTCTTCTATAATTGTTAAAAGAAAGAACGAACCTCATTTTACTTATCCTTTTCATTACCATAAGGAATACGAACTGGTTTATGTTGAAGAAGGGTATGGAAAACGATTTGTAGGCGGAAATGTTGAACCTTTTGAAAATGGTGACATGGTAATGCTTGCACCTCACCTTCCTCATTGTTGGGAAAGCGATATGGCTTTTTTTGAAAACGATCCTAATTTAAAAGTTAAAGGAATAGTAGTTCAAATACCTAATGATTTTTTTAAAACGGCAGTATCTACTTATCCAGAATTCAAAGCAGTAAAACTTTTGCTAGAGAACAGTACCAAAGGCTTAAAAATATTAGGCAAAACAAGAGACAAAGTTGCCGAAAAGTTACCCGAGTTATTTGAACTTAAAGGATTGAAACGTTTATTTTTTTATCTAGACATTCTCAATTTCGTCCAATCCTCTGGTGAATTTCAACTGCTTAATCCAAACAGCACAAGAGTACAAATTCATGAGAATTCCAGACTTGGTAAAGTTTTTAAACTTGTAAACGAGAATTTTAATTCTTCAATAAATTTAGATGACTTATGTACGATAACTGGTTTGACAAAAACTGGATTCAGTTTATGGTTTAAACGAAATACAGCTAAGAATTTTTCTGTTTTTTTACAGGAGTTCCGTGTTAGCAAAGCATGCGAAATACTTCGAAAACAAGAAAATAAGGAAGTAAAGGTTTTTGAGATATCGTATATGGTTGGTTTTGAAAACCTATCTAACTTTAACCGTGCTTTTAAGAAAATTACAGGAAAAACGCCGAAGGAATATCGGCAACTATTTAACGGATAAAATACCCTTCCCTCCGCCTTCCCGAAGAAATTATACTTAAATGAATCGGGATGTCGCTTTGCTCGTACTGCGGAGTACTTCCCCTTAGACTCAAGACTAAAGGAAAGAGCCATTTATATGATGTTTAATATTTGTAACCCTACAAAGGTTTATCGGACATCTGCCCTTGCAGAATTGCAGAAGTAATATGCCCTCCGTTATCTGGGAAGGTAACTTCAACTTTGTTATCCCCTGTTTTTAGATCCTCCATGTTAACAAGTAATTCAAGAACACAGAAAAAACGCTTTCTTATATGTTGGTCGTATCCTCTAACTACATCACCTTTCACCACAACTTTTTTTCTGTTGATTTTCACATCAGGAGTTAAAGATTGACCATGATCACGTCCAACACCCAAACACAAAGTAGCTTCACCATTTTTATACTTACCAGAAAATGTATAGTGCATCTGGGGCTTTATTTTTTCTAATTTAAAGGAGATTTATATTAAGATCAATCTGTATTTTAAAATGTCAACCTTAGGGTTAAAGCTGGAGTATAATTTATTTCCGTTAACATATTATTCTCGTGATTAGGAGTATATAGTTTCTGAGGCGTGAATGATACATTTAAGGATTTCCTTTTATTAACGCCTGAACTAATTAATACAGGAATACTTATTAAGTCAGCAAGCACACCTGCCAGAATCATAAATCCCAATGCATCCGTAGCTCCTGCCGATCCTGACTCCCAACTACTTTCAAATCCAATGGCTCCCACAATAATCATTGTCGTACCACTTCCCAAAAGAATCAAACCAGTGTTTCTTTGATTTACACTTTTTTCTAAATAAAATTTCTGCAAATCAAGGGAATCGCTTTTTTCCTGTGAGTAAGCACTCAAGAAAAGCATAAACAAAACTAAGAAGGCAACTATCTTTTTCATTTAACATTTCATTTATTTAAGCTCTCATCTACACAAATCAAGTTACTGCCTTTTTTTGTTTTTGTCAACGAATGCAGTTTCAACACTGCAGATCTACCATAAGCGATTCATTCTTTTTTTATATCCTCCCATTCTTTATGTCAAAAAATACATAAAAATGGGAGGCAAATCTATATTACAAACCTTACTTATCGCTTAACACTACCGTTTCCTTATTTAAACTCAATCCACAACTTACATCTTTATAATTTTTGTCAGTTATAATATTTGCAGAACCCATTTTATCATAAAACGAGACTTCACCGTCTTTGTCGATGGTAACTATTACCTGTTCTTTTACCGAAACATCTACGGCTTTTAAATTGCTTCCCCCAAGGTTTGTCCAATGGGTGCCATCAAACCGTTCGAGCTGCCCATTTGAGATAGCAGCCACACAACCAAGCCATTCTCCACCACAACCTATATCTTCGGCTTTTTTATCGAGCGGTTTCCATTGGGCATCGTAATAATATGCCACTACCTTATTAATATCCGTAACCCAAATCGTTCCTGTGTGAGTAATATCGCAATGTTCGGCTTTTATGCCAGGCAGTTCCAACCACTCTTTACCATCCTTACCTATATTTATTATACGGTCTTTTCCTTTAGGCATTTCTACCCATTGCAAAGGACGAAATTTGTGAATATAAACAGAACCGTTTAACGAAGTATATACCACACCAGCAGAGCTAGACCCTACATCTTTTGCTTTTATACCCAACTTGGTTTCCTTTCCATTTGTAAGTTCAACCAATTCGTCATTAGTATTGATTGCCCAAATACCACCTTTAGCATCAGCGCTAATACTTTTATATTCGCCTTCTGTTTTTGTTACCGATTGATTTTCCCACCACCGCGTTAATGCTTCTTTTCTGTCAAATAACCTTTCAATAACTTTTTCATCCACATTGTCAAACCCATCTCCTTCAATTTTAAATACGAGTGCATGACTATATTCTATTCCATTAGGTATTTCAAGCTTAAGCCCTTTAGTAGTTGACTCCCACTTCACCTTCTTATCTTCATGTCCTAAAATTCTAATGGAAGAAATGTCCAGCGATTTGCCTTCTACTGGAGCAAAGTATTCTACTTTTACACTTCCGTTTTGAGGTACTTCAAAAACACTTAGGTAAACAGTGTTATCTCCCTTAGTAACAAAACGTTCTTGTTCAGCACCGCTTGTTAACCAAGGCTTTGTTCCATAAATAGACTCCCCGTTAATTTTCATCCAGGCACCTATTTCTTTTAATAAATCGTATGCCTTTTTATCGAGTTTACCATTACCCATCGGACTTACATTTAACAGCATATTTCCGTTTTTTGAAACAATATCAATCAGCTCCTGAACAATTTCAGTTGCCGAACGGTAATTACCATTCTTAACGTAGGTCCAATCGCCAATAGAAGTATCTGTTTGCCAAGGCTGTTTGCGGATAAACGGTAATCGGGCACGCTCAAGATTAAGCGTTGCAATCCCATCCCAGTAATAACCCCATTCGCCTTTAGGTGCTTTCTTGTACCAGTCTTTTATACACATTACGGCCTCATTCATTCCACCATGTCGCTCCATATTTTGATTATATAGATATGAAATCATCTCTAAACCGGTCTTTCCATGATCCTCTCCAGGAAAAGGCACACCACCATCTACATAAAAGAAATCCGGATCGTAATTATCGAATAAATCTTTACATCGTGCTAGCCAGTTTTCCTTCCAATAATCAGGTGCATTAGATGGCTGAGTAGGTTTCATATCTCCATCAGCATCCGGTGGCAGATACAATTCTTCATATTTTTTATCGTTTCCATCATATGGAACTCCTGCATAAGGACCTTCTTTGTCGGCTCCTTTATTGGTCTGGAACCAGCACGAAGCACGTTCAACATGGCTCGTAACTCCCCAACGAATTCCATGTTTCTCATACTTTTTTACGGCATCATAAAACTCCCCAATGACATCACGTTTAGGTCCGTAATTCACCGAGTTCCAACTATGATGTTTTGAATCCCATAGATCGTAATTATCATGATGATTAGCCATGCCCACAATGTACTTGGCTCCTACTTCAACAAATAAATCAACCAGTTCCTGGGCATTAAAACCTTCCCCTTTCCAGTCCTGAATAATATCTTTATACCCAAACACAGATGGATGACCATAATTGGCTACATGATGTTTGTAGTGTGGATGTCCTTCGATATACATGTTACGGGCATACCAATCTCCTACAGCAGTGTGTGCATAAGCATTCCAACAGACCCAAATTCCAAACTTGGCTTCTCCAAACCAATGTGGTGTTTCGTATTGTTGAAGCGATTCTACAGTAGCTTCAAATTTTCCGGTCTTTTCAACCTTGGTTTCACATGATGTAAAAGCCATCACCACGACCATTAACGCAGCAAATAATTTCTTTTTCATTTAGATGTAATTTGAGTTACAATTGACTATATTTTACAAATTCAGGCACTATAATTTTCACATTCAATTTCTTCATAGTCATTTGGCATTCGAAATAAAAACACAAGCCATAAAACACTGAATAACAATAGTTCAAAATTACAAACCCACATACGAACTAAAGAAAACATGACTATATGAAAACTATATTATTGACACTCCCCCTCTAACATAAACTATATTTCGAAGACAAATTCCGTAACTTGTCATCAGAAATAAAAACATGCATATGCAATTGAGGAATTTTCTAGTACTTGCGCTTATTTTTACGTCGGCCCTTTTTGCCTATTCTCAAAATGCCATTGATTCCATATACAAAGTGGAACACTTTAACAGGGAACGATATAAAATGGTACAGAAAAATACTAAGGAGGCTACTTCTTATTTTAAGAACTCTGCGGCATACTATTTAGAAAAAGGAGACACTATTCATCACTTATTAAGTATAGCCCACCTATCTGACATTAAGCACCGCCAAGGAAGGTTTAATCAGGCATTTGATTTGTTATGGGAAGGCCTTCCCCTGGCAACAAATATATCAAACAAAATGCCTCTGCTTGAGTTCCACCAAATGCTAGGAATCCTGTATCAGGTATATGGCAAGGATAGCATAGCTTTATCTCACACAAAGCAAGGATTACAAATTTCGAAAGAGTACGCCATTAAAGATGATAAATACAAAAGTAGATTGGTTTCATGTTATTTAGATGTGGCCATACAATATGAAGCCATGAAAAATTATAATCAGGCTTTGCTTTATCTAGATTCTTGTTATGCCCACGATTCCTCGGGCAAGCGTTTACATTTTGTGGACGGTGTGTATGGGCAGGTTTATCTGGCAAAGAAAGACTATAAAAAGGCGAAGCAATATTTAAAAGGCGTCATCCCTTTTTTGGAAGAAAGGGGAAACGGTTTTCAGACTTCGGCGAACTATTTTTTTGGGAAATTAAAATGGGAACTCAATCAGACAGATAGCGCCATTTATTATTATCAGAAGTCATTGTCAGCAATAGACTCTTTGCAAAACAACTTAAAGCTAAAGCCTGCCGTACTCCAAGACTTAGCCTTTGTATATTCGAAAATAAACTTAAACAAAAAGGCATTTGAATGTATGCAAGAAGCTAAACTTTTAACCGACAGCCTTTTTACAACACAAAGCCAACAAAACAAGGCTCTATTTGAAATTAAAAACAAGTACAAGGAGGATTTAATACAGAAAGAGCAAGAATTATCATCTCAAAATCAACTACTTAAAATTAGCAATGAGGCCCGGTTCAGGTTAAGATTATTAATAGGTGTTTTGATGTTTTTAGCTGTTATTGCGTTTTTTAGCTTTAGAATGAAGGTAAAAATGAAAAAGATAACTTACGAAAAATCGCTGAACGAAGAAAAGAACCAAGCCATCCTTGAAGTTAAAAATAAAGAACTGACGGCTCATGCCCTTCAAATCATCGAGAAAGAACAAACCGTTAAAGAACTGCTAGAGACTATTTTGGTTAAATCGCCGGAAACCCATAATTCACTGCAGCGCAAATATAAACAGAGCAACAAAAAAATATGGGAAGATTTTCACCTTAGGTTTACACAAACCAACGACCAGTTTTATAAACGTTTGTTGGATTTGCACCCGGAGCTCACCCCTACCGACCTGAAACATTGTGCCCTTATCAAGTTAAATTTCGATAGTAAAGAAATGTCGCACCTACTGGGAATTTCAATCAATAGTGTTCATATGGCACGCTCACGCATACGTAAAAAGTTGGGTTTAAACAGAGAGGATAGTTTGAGTAATTATTTAGGAAAAATTTAAATAAATAACTTATAAATCCCCATCCCCACACCTACGTCGTGGAACTTCCCCTTTTGCACATGCAAAAAGGGAAGAACCATAGAACATTCACTTACAATTTACTTCTTAAGTTAGAACAGCTTTGCTACTAAAGCTCACTAAACACACTATTCTTTCTTTAATATTTCACAAAAGTCAGTTCAGCCAGCATTGGCTTTGCATGATGTTTTAAGACGGTTAATCTGAATTTTCTTGCTTTAACCTCCTCAAAGCTACCATTAAAGTTATGCGTCATTGGCTGGTCGCTCTCCACAAGCAATTTCCATTCTCCTTTTACGAACGCTTCAATTTTAAAAGCATCAATGCCTCGCCTGAACTCTCCACAAATCACCTTGTTAAATGTCTTTTTAGAACCAAAGTCCAGTTCAATCCAAGGTTTGTTATCTCCTTCTTTAAAATTCCAACGGGTAAACAAGTCGGCATCAATAATATTCTCGGGCTTGTATTCATCAGAGCTAAAGCTTGATGCGGTTATTTTTACCCCTTCATGAACTGGTTTTAATTCTGGAAGCTCCTTTAAAGGTGCAGATAACTTAACGGCTTCTCCAATTTCTTTTAGTCGTTGAATCACATTTTCGTCCATCAAACCTTTATCGTTGGGAGCAGCATTTAGCAGGTAATTGGAATAATGTGAGTTAGCAAAATTCAGTTCTCTCACCACATCATCAACCGACTTTAGCTCCTGATTTTCATATCCTTTTTCCCAAAACCAGGTGGACTGCAATGTTGGACCTTGTTGAGATGGAATAGTATTATCGTAAGGGCAATGCTGACCGTGGGTTGCCTCGTAATGAACCAGCTGAGTATACTTTAAGTCGGTTCGGCAACTGTGGTTAATTACCAAACAATTAGGCTGGATAGAATGAATATGGTCGGCCAATACTTCGTAGGGCAGTTCTTCAAAGTCGGGACCATTTCCCCATTTAGAACCCCAGCCATCGATAACTATGCAAGCTATATCTCCATAGTTGGTCAGTAGTTCGGTTAACTGTTCTTTGGTAAAATCGATATTTACCTGGTTAATGTTATTGTGCTGAACTCCCTGGTGCCTGTCCCAAACCGAAAAATATAGTCCAACTGTGATTCCTGCTTTTCTGAAAGCATCCGCATATTCTTTTACGATATCGATGTTTTTATATTCTTTTTCAGCAGAAGCAATATCATAATTCGTTGTTTTGGTATCCCATAAACAAAATCCATCATGATGTTTGGTGGTAAAAACTGCATAATTCATTCCGGCCGATTTTGCTGCTGTAGCCCATTGATTACAGTCTAGTTCCGAAGGTTTAAAATCTTTGGGGTCGTGAAATGGATAGGCCCATTGTTCTGCATGATAGGTTCCTGTGTTATAATGGATAAACATTCCAAATTTCAGGTTTAGGAAATCAAGAACGTTTTTATCCGTTTGTTTTTGATTTTGTGCAGATACGCTGATTATCTGGATTGCAAAAAAAAGCATTGCTATAATTCTGTTTCTCATTTGTTTAATTTTTATTTTTTAATCCATTTGTTTACTTATCAACTGCCTCCAAAGAAAAAGACTGTAAGCCTAAACCTTTCCATACACCATCTTTTTGGGGTTGAATGGTTACGGTATATTTTCCGGGTTTGTCGAATTTAACAGTCCCTAATTCTTTGGCAGGGTAATCAAAGTTTTTTTCTTCTTTGCTTAGCTCAGAGGTATGTTCAAAAGTTTGTCCGGCAATACTGACGGAAAGCTCACTACCTGTGTTCTTTTCAAACTTTTCGACATAAGTAATGGAAAGCTTATAGTTGCCCGGCTTGGTGATTATGACATCAGCTTTAGCATGGTCATTGGCATCTGTCCAACCAACTACTTTCATTCTATTCCTATATCCACCATAAACAGGTTGTATTTTGGGATTAGAGAATTCAAAAGCCCGAACAGTAATATACAAATCACCATTAGAAAACTGGCGTTGTATTTTATCATAGTTACATTGGCCTTGGGTTACAATAGTAATAACAGAAACCGTACTTAAGTTATCGTGTTCCGACCAACTAAGGTTTAAGGTATTCTTTTTAGATTTTACTTTTACCTCTTTCTTTCCGTAATTATTGGTTATATATGCTTCTTTTACATTTCCACTAAAACCATCAATTTGAATAGCATTTGTTTTTGGGTCTGAAACATATAAAAATAAGGTGTCCTGTTTTGATCCAACGGTACCCCAATCAAATGTTCGTGGCCAGAACGGATTAGCTTTTGCATCGTATATAGCTTCTCCGTTAATTTTAAGCCAATCTCCCATTTGTAATAAACGCTCTTGCATAATTACCGGGATTCTACCATCGGCAGTAGGGCCAACACATAGCAAGAAATTTCCTCCGCCTGCTGTTACAAAGCAAAGTTGTTCAATTAGTTCATCGGCGCTGTTATAGTCCTGAATACCTTCTCTGCGGTTATATCCATAACTTTGACCAATACCTCGGTCTTCTTGCCATGGGTGTTCCGGCGAAGTCCATTTCCCATATCCGTATTCGCTTTCAAATACATCACCGTTAATTCCTCTTGAACTTCCCCAACGGTCGTTTACCACAACAACATCTTTTACCGGAGAATCGAAATACAACCATTTTGCCAATTCATTATTACGCCACTTTTTTCCATTCATGCCCCAGTCACCATCCAGGAAAATGCTCCAGGGTTTATATTTACTAACCACTTCTTTAAACTTAGGGTGGAAAAAATCGGTCACAAATTTATCTCTATTGGATAACCATAAGGGATGATACCACTCGTACAACGAATAATAAATTCCCATTTTAAGTCCTATTTTATTTCCGGCATCATTCAATTCACCAATGACATCTCGTTTGGGGCCAACCACCATGCTGTTCCACACATTGGTTGATTCGGTTTCGGCATATTGGGTAGGATACATGGCAAAACCATCATGATAATTGGCGGTAGTAACAACATACTTTGCTCCACTTTGCTCAAAGAGTTTACACCATTCATCGGCATCAAAAAAATCAGCGGTAAGGTCGTGTATCAGTTCTTCAACCGGTATGTCGCCATAAACCTTTTTATGAAATTCCTGTGTGCCTTTATCTCCATTTCGTAAGCGAGCCCAATACCATTCGGCATACCCAACCGGCGCATAGGATGGCACGGAATACGGTCCCCAAACCACGAATATTCCGAACTTGGCATTATTAAACCAATCCGGGAGCGGACGCTTGTCAATTTCTGCCCAATCGGCTGAGTATTGCTCATCGGTAACTGGTTTTAACTGATCCATGGTAGGCGCATTTTGTTGAGCATTTGCTTGAAAAAAATGCAAACTCAAATATATTAGGGTTAAAATCTTAATTATTTTCATACCTAATCCTTTTTGTATTATTTCTTTTTCAATTCAAATGCATATGCATGTGCATCAATTGCATCCTTTGGCATTTCAATTTTTAATCCGTCAGCAGTTTGCTCCCATTTTACCTTACCCTTATATCCTAAAAGAGATACTTTCTTAATATTGTCCTTTGCCGAAACCGATTTCATTACAAACTCACCTGTGGGTTTATCCAATACAATTCCGTATACCGTTTTATTATCTTTTGTTCGGGTATAACGGATATCCTTTGCAGAATAAACTAGTTTCTTTTTTATAAAGCTCCCGGTACCCTCCAGTACCGTAGGACCTTCAGCGGCAGTTTTCCATGTGCGTGTACTGTAAATAGCTTCACCATTTGTTTGTAACCAACCGCCCACTTCATGCAGAACATTTTTCTCATATTCTAAAATTGCACCGTTTGAGTTTGGTGCCACATTTAATAACAGGCATCCGTTCTTGCTTACAATATCTGCAAGCATATCAATAATATCATTCGCATCTTTAGTAGGTTTTCTATTTGAGTTAAACCATTGAGGTGCCATAGAATCATCTGTAAGCCATGGTTTGTCTTGCATATCCTTTACTCTGCCTTTCTCATAATCAACAATAGACCCAGGTAGGTATTTGGCGTAGTTTTTACAGGTTGTAGCTACCTGCTTATTTTCATTTATTCCATAATTGTAATAAGAAGCTAAAAAAGGATACATGGTTTCTTCAGGCACTTTACTTTCTCCCATATCAAACCATATCATGTCCGGATTATACTTTTCTATATATTCATCCAATACATCTCGCCACCACTTTTTATAATTATCAGACATTGGATCGTGATATGCATGAGGTTCAAAATATAAATCACGGTATTCTGGATTTGTTCCATCATACGCATAAGAAGGCACAAAATATTGCCATGTTTTACCATGGTGAAACGAAGCAATATAGTTCATGCCTCGTTTGCGGATTTCCTTTTCTAATCCTGCCGATGGATCAATACCAGAATTTTTGCCTGCACACCAACGTGTAACTTCACTGTCCCACATCGCAAAACCATCGTGGTGCATGGCTACTGGTCCGGCAAATTTAGCCCCTGCTTTATGAAATAATTCTGCCCATTCTGCAGCATCAAACTTTTTAGGTTGAAACGTTTTAACCACATCTTTCCATCCAAACTCAGACGGATCGCCATATTTTTTCACATGTGCTGTATACGCCCTATGAGGGCCATCGCTTCGCTTATCTCCGCCATGCGTTAAAACTGAATCCTTTTGATACATATAATAAGGATACCAACCACAAGGCACTAATTCATTTCCTATAGTAGTTGGTGTCCAATGGGTGTAAATTCCAAATTTGGCATCTTGAAACCATTCTGGTACACCATGTTCATCAAGCGATTTAAATGTTGGTTTAAATTGTGCGTTTAGCATTAAAGTAAGCACCCAATAAAACATTACAACGTAGATTTTTAGTATCCGCACGGCTAACCCGGTCTTCTATAAGAGATTTCAAGAGGATATATTTGTTGCATGAAAAAATCAAGAAGGC
>NZ_JBNGOS010000044.1:0-51638 GCF_050589685.1 Saccharicrinis sp. 156 | reverse complement strand
CGGCCCTTCAAAACCGGTCCTATTTCCGGTCGCCGGCCATTGGCGTCACTCATCATGTCAGTATACCTTGCCTCTTCTTGCCCCGCCCCCACTCCTCGCCTTTTCTAAAGGGCGACCCGCTAGGGAAGGCTTGAAAAACGGGCCCGTTAACCCATCCGTGTTTTTCAAAGCGGCTGCAAAGATAATCACTTTTCACTTTAACTTCCAAACTAATTTTTCATTTTTTTAGAAAAATTTGATCTACAATTTCCTACGTCCATTCAATGCAATAATAACATCTACTCCCAGCTTCTCGTGATCAAAATATCAAAATGAATAGTGCCTTTCTTTAAAAGCGGCTGCAAAGGTAACCTACTTTTATTTTTATTTCAAAACAATCTACCCACTTTTTTTCAACTTATTTCAAACCCACGATTTATAACCCTTATCTTCAAATTATTAGCGTTAATATTTTCTTAATCTATCATCACAAAATATTACATAGTTACCTGTTCGACTTTAAAATTTACAGAAAATGGTGCAATATAATTAGGCTATCAATTAAACTCTGGTTATGGAGATTCCTGATAATTTTTTCGACTTATACAAGTAATCGCTTATTTTCTAAAAAAAGCGGTCTGAGTTATCAAGATATTTGCAACACAACCCACATGGTTAATTTACAGGATATAAAATCAAAAGGCACAACACCTGGAATTATGCCATCCCAATTTATTTTAACGATAGCAGCAGATACTTTACAGACTAGGCATACTTATCAACCAAAGGTAGCAATACCTCACTCCCAGCCTTTATCTCCAATAACTCAAGCCAAGGCCTATGCGCATTAATCCTACCGCATTTCTGCTAAACAGGTTAAACCCGCAATATGCATTAGAAATTCTATTACACATTGAAATTACTTTAAAACAAGGCACTTCGTTGCATCACTTCAACTCACCAGAACGATGTTATGCCTCGTTTCAGTAATGCCTTGTTTTATTGTACTTGCAATGCTCATGACGAACATCCAATACATAATCCGGCTTAAAACAATAACCTGTTTGCATAAGATGGCAAAACCACAACATGAATGACAACACCCATTTTTTTGTTTAAATGGTACTATAAGTATATATGTTGTTATTATATTCGTAGCTTAATTTTGAAAAGATATACAGCCGTGAGCGACAGTTTAGTGATCATACCCACATACAACGAGAAGGATAACATTGAAGCCATTATTGAGGTGGTTTTTGCTTTACCCAAGGAATTCCATATTTTAATAATAGAAGACAACTCACCTGATGGTACCGCAGAAATTGTAAAAAGATTAATGACGGAGAAGTACCCGGGAAAACTTCATATATTGGAAAGAAAAGGAAAACTAGGATTGGGAACAGCTTATTTGACCGGATTCAAGTGGGGCATTGACAAAAAATACGATTATATATTTGAAATGGATGCAGATTTTTCGCACCCTCCTGAAAAATTATTAGCTTTATATGACGCATGTAAAAATGGGGCTGACCTAGCAATCGGATCCAGATACAAATCAGGCGTCAATGTTGTGAACTGGCCAATGGGTCGTGTTTTAATGTCGTACTTTGCATCGGTATATGTAAGGTTTATCACCGGCATGAAGATTATGGATACCACTGCAGGTTTTAAATGTTACAAGAGAGCTACGCTAGAAACTCTTCCTTTAGACAAGATTAAACTGAAGGGGTATGCTTTTCAGATTGAAATGAAATTTACAACCTGGAAATATGGTTTCAACATTTCGGAGGTTCCAATTGTTTTTACTGAGAGACAGAAAGGGACATCAAAAATGAGTGGGGGAATTTTTACCGAGGCAGTTTGGGGTGTGATTAAAATGAAAATAGCGAGCTGGTTTAAAAAATACGAACGCTAATAATTTATTCAACATATATACGTAGGCTATGGGCTTAACTTTAATTAAAGATATAAAAATAATAAACGAAGGCGAATCGTTTATTGGCAGTGTATTAATTGCTGAGGATATAATTGAGCGTATTTATAAGCATGGCGAAAAATTGCCTGTAGCTGACCAGTTAATCCATGGCGAAGGCAAACTCCTGTTACCCGGTGCCATTGACGATCAGGTCCATTTTCGCGAACCGGGTCTCACCCATAAAGCTGAAATATTTACTGAAGCCAGGGCTGCGGTTGCAGGAGGTATCACCTCTTATATGGAAATGCCAAACACAAAACCGCAAGCAACCACACAAGAGATATTGGAGGATAAATATAAACTAGCATCAGAAAAATCGATTGCCAATTATTCCTTCTATTTAGGTGCCACCAATGATAATTTGGATGAACTGCTAAAAACGGATCCTGAAAGGGTATGTGGAATAAAAGTTTTTATGGGTTCTTCAACAGGCAATATGTTAGTTGATAATGAGGATACTTTAGCCGGAATATTTTCGCAGGCGCCTACCTTAATAGCTACCCACTGCGAAGACGAAGATACCATCCAGGCTAACCTAAAAGCCTACAAAGAAAAATATGGTGAAGAGGTTCCTTTTGAAATGCATCACCTCATCCGCTCGGAAGAAGCTTGCTATAAGTCGTCATTAAAAGCCTCCACCTTGGCGCGTAAGCATGGAGCCCGATTGCATATATTGCACTTGACCACAGCTAAAGAGCTGGAGCTCCTGGATAAAGATATGCCACTGGAGGAGAAAAAGATAACCGGAGAGGCTTGTGTTCATCATTTGTGGTTTACCAATGAGGACTACGCAAAATATGGTGCCTACATTAAATGGAATCCCGCCATAAAAACGAAAAACGATAGGGATGGCTTACGCCAGGCGTTGAAAAACGGAAACCTCGATGTGGTTGCCACAGACCATGCCCCTCACACCAAAGAAGAAAAGCAAGGCACTTATTTTAAAGCACCATCAGGCGGTCCGTTGGTCCAGCATGCTATGGTGGCCATGCTGGAGATGGTCAACCAGGGTGTATTCACCTACGGGCAGGTGGTGGATAAAATGTGTCATGCTCCTGCTAAATTATTCCGTGTGAAAGAACGTGGATTTATCAGGGAAGGTTATAAAGCCGACCTGGTTATTGTTGAACCGGAATCGACATGGATGGTTGCGCCCGAAAACATTTACTCGAAATGCGGCTGGAGTCCGTTTGAAGGACAGAAATTTGCCCATTATGTCAGTCATACCTTTGTGAACGGTCACCTGGCTTATCACAACGGTATTTTTAATGACGACAAAAAGGGTGAAAGACTTGAATTCATTAGACGATAGGCAGTTACAACGAAGTACATCCCGCCACTTTACGGTGTTCATATTCTGTGGTATGGCAACTGTCAGCTTTAATTAGTGCATCTGTCATTTATCAATTGCACTTACGGCTTAATTGACATTTACAATAAACTGTCGTAATTGTCAGTTTGAAGTTCACATTGGTAATTCCCAAAAATTTCAAAACAATATTTTTAATAATTTTTCAGGGAACCTAGCCTGACCTCTTCTTAAATTATTCTATTACGAAAATTCATGAATTAATCAGGCTGAAAAACATCCCAAATCGAAACTCAGTATTTTTCGGGATAATCAGTCAGTATTTTTTACGTTAGAAACAAAAAAATGATGAAAACAATATTTAATTACCTTGTTTTTTTTACCATTTCATTTCTAGGCCTGATAGGTTGCGGTGACAGTAACAAGGTCCACCATTCCTCTGGTGAAAATTTGGAGATTTGGGCAGACACCATCATTTACGAAGTCCTAATCTCCAATCCTGATACTCTGAATAAATGGGAAACTGCTAAGCTAAAAAACGTAAGACATCGTAAATTGGTTGACGACCTGTTTGAAATGATTTATACTGGTAAAAAAAAGGCATACGATTATTATACCCATCAAGCATTGAGCATTGATGAGATCAAAGACCTAGAAGCCGACGATCGTTTCAGCCGGGAAAAAGTTGGGAAACTGCAGTTTACCGAGACTTGGATCTACAATAAAAGTATTCAGAAATTAAACAAGAATACTCACGCTATATTGTTGGCTTATGAATTGTATGACGACTCTGACAACTTACGGGGTTATAAAGCCGCATTTTTCGTTAAAGATTTCTAACCTCAGAGTTCTGTGACCCGCATGATACCAGAACATTATAATATACAACCGTACGACTGCCACACAATAGGATTCGCACCGCACAATGGGGCATGCTATGATTTACAGCTTCTGTAAATAAACTTTTTGAATGCACGCTTGTTTTGAAATTGTTGTTCCTGATTACAGGAAGTATTCAATTACGCTTAAGTTAAGACAGTGTTTCACCAAAATATAACATCATGCAATTATTTAACGAGTTTAACCTTGGTTCAATTACTTTGAAGAATAGAATCGTAATGGCCCCCATGACAAGAAGCAGAGCTATCGACAACATTCCCAACACCTTGATGGCTACTTATTACGAACAAAGATCGGCCGCGGGATTAATAATTACCGAAGGAACAACGCCATCTCCAAATGGACTGGGTTATCCCCGAATTCCAGGCATTTTTAATCAGGAACAGATTGACGGCTGGAAACATGTTACCCAAGCGGTGCATAACAAAGGTGGCAAAATATTTATTCAATTAATGCATACCGGCAGGGTTTCGCATCCCGATAACATGCCTGACGGCTCAAAAATATTGGCCCCTTCAGCAGTTGGGATCAGCGGCGAAATGTATACAGATAAGAGTGGCCCTCAAGCGTATCCTATCCCGCAAGAAATGACAGGTGCCGAAATTAAAGAAACCATAGATGAATATGTAACCGCTTCAAAAAACGCCATGGAGGCAGGGTTCGACGGTGTGGAGCTGCATGGCGCAAACGGTTATTTAATAGATCAATTCATAAACCCTTGCTCAAACAAACGGAATGACGCCTATGGTGGATCCATTGAAAAAAGAAACCGATTTGCAATTGAGATAGCACAAAAAGTTTCGGAAACCATAGGTAGCGACAAGACCGGGATACGTCTTTCGCCATACGGAGCGTTTAACGATATGGAAGTGTTTGATGGCCTAGAAGAATCCTATGAACATTTAGCCAGGGAGCTAAGTAAACGCCAATTGGCATACATTCACATTGTGGACCATTCGGCAATGGGTGCTCCTGAAGTACCTGCATCCGTAAAAGCAAAAATTAAAGAAGCTTTTGGGAGGACTATTATTGCAAGCGGAGGATATACAAAAGAAACTGCTGAGGCTGCCATTGAAGAAAACAATGGGGATTTGGTAGCCTTTGGACGTCCGTTTTTATCCAACCCCGATTTAATATATAGAATGAAGAACGGAATCGCCTTGACCGATCCCGATTTTGACACCTTCTACACTCCGGGGGAAAAAGGATATATCGATTATAAGACAAGCCAGGAATTGGAGAACGTATAACCCAAAATGAGCAAAGGGAGTACCAATACGGTGACTCAATCATATTGTGCTCCCCGGCTTTTGTTTACTTAAATTCCCACTCACTCTCTTTTAAAACATACCTGGCCGTTTTACGACTTAACTGAGAATCCACTAGTTCTTTCCCTTGTGTCATCTCATGAATGGCTGCCGCGGTGTAGTTTCTTATAGTAACCAATTCCACATGCTCATTATATCTAACCACGAATTTTTTTTGCAAAGCCTCGATTAATTTTTTCACATCACGAACATTATTCACACATACTGAAAAATTAAGCGCGGAATTCTGCATCAGGTTAATCTTAATCTTATAATGACCAAAAATGGCAAATATCTCACTTAAGTTATCCTCTAGAATAAAGGAGAAATCTTTTGGTGAGATGGTGATAAAAAGTTGTTGCCGTTTTAAAATGTACACAGGAACATCAACCTCTTTTGATTCCACGGATTGAATTACGGTTCCTTCTTGTTGTTCATCCAAAAATGATTTTACAAAGAGAGGGATATTTTTATTTTGAAGTGGCTTTAATGTTTTAGGATGAATGACCTGTGCTCCATAGTATGCCAACTCGATAGCTTCAGGGTATGAAATTTCTTTGAGTTGCTGTGCGAAAGGATACCAACGTGGATCTGCGTTTAAAACTCCGGGAACGTCTTTCCAGATAGATAAACTTTCGGCATCTAAAATATGAGCCAGGACAGCACCCGTATAATCAGACCCTTCACGCCCAAGGGTTGTGGTAATATTATTAATGGAAGAACCAATAAACCCTTGTGTTATATATAGCTGATGCTTTTCGAAATTCATATTTTTATGCACAAACTGCGAGCTCAACCCCCAATTGACATCGGCATCACGATAGTTCTCGTCCGTTTTAATCATTTTGCGTACATCTAACCATTGGTTCTCTATTCCAATAGTATTTGCATATGCGCTAACAATCTGTGTGGAGATAAGTTCTCCAAAGGGAACTATTTGGTCGTATTCAAAATCATAATCCAATCCAGGGTTCAGCTGTACCCTTTCCCATAATTTTTTTATTTGTTGGTCAAACTTCAACACAAAAGGATGACCATCATCAAACAAATTTTGTACTATCTGGTTATGATAGTCAAAAATAGCCTCATAGGCATTTTTTATTTGAGTTTGGTTTTGTTGAATAAAGGCTTCCACCAATACTTCCATGGCATTTGTAGTTTTTCCCATAGCCGAAATAACCACTACCAAAGGATTGGAATTGTTTTTAATGATGTTACAAACATTTTTAATACCCGAAGCATCTTTTACCGACGCTCCTCCAAACTTATACACTTGAATCATAACATTAATTTTATCGCCAAATCAAACCTAATTAATACGACATTTTAAAATTAATCAAAGCACAGCATTACCACGTGACTTTTATCATCGCACGATGAATTAAACTGAACGTGATTTGTTGGCCATTTAAATCTAAAAAAAATTCTATGAATCAATTCGATGTAATTACCCTTAACGAGTTTATCCTTGAAAGCCAATCACAATTCCCCCAAGCAGAGGGGGATCTATCTCACCTTTTACACCATGTTGGTACGGCAGCCAAAATTGTGAACCGGGAAGTTAATAAAGCAGGGCTCGTGGACATTTTAGGTGAAATGGGAACTTCCAACGTACAGGGAGAAGACCAGAAAAAGCTGGATGTATTCGCCAATGACCATTTTATCAACTCGCTTCACTCCTGTGGGGAAGTTTGCGCGATCGCTTCTGAGGAAAACGAGAGTTTTATCCTTTTTGATGATGATATGGCCAGAAACGGAAAATATGTTTTTTTAATGGATCCACTGGACGGATCTTCTAATATTGATGTTAACGTGTCCATCGGAACCATCTTTTCCATTTACAAACGCAAAACCAAACAAGGTGAAAAGGCCACTATGGAAGATTTTTTGCAACCCGGAACAGAACAGGTGGCTGCAGGTTATATTCTCTATGGTTCTTCTACCATGCTGGTTTATACCACAGGACAAGGAATTAACGGCTTCACCCTGGACCCTTCCATAGGAGAATTTTGCCTGTCGCATAAAACGATTAAAAATCCGGTAGACGGTTATATTTATTCCATTAACGAAGGTAATTACTTAAAATTCCCTGCCGGCGTAAAGCAGTACATCAAATATTGTCAGGAGAAAGATGTTGATACACAACGTCCGTATTCGTCGCGATATATCGGTTCTTTGGTATCGGATGTTCATCGCAATTTATTAAAGGGCGGAATATTTATGTACCCTATCACCGAAAGTGCCCCCAAAGGCAAACTGCGATTATTATATGAATGCAACCCAATAGCCTTTATCATTGAGCAGGCAGGCGGAAAGGCAACCGATGGTCATAAACGGACGATGGAGATTAAACCAACATCGTTGCACCAACGAACGCCATTTTACTGTGGATCAACCAACATGGTAAATAAGGTGGAAGAATTTATCCGCGTATTTGGTTAAATTTCAAAAGGAATAACCTTTTCGATACTATTACGTAACAAAGCCAAAAACTGTTCTGGCACAAATGCGTACCAGGACAGTAAGGCAGTTATATATATCGCTGCATGTATATCATCTAATCCATATTAAAACTACAGCATTGTTAATCATCATTACTTGGGCTAGATAGAGATAATTATATGGCTTGGAACAGGGAGAGAAAGGAAAGCAAGCAGGACTATACGCTTTGGCTTTTCAATAGCAACAAACAATATATACGCAACTTACTATTGTTATACATGAGTTTTTATCCATTATTTGCGGTAATGGATTATTATGGATCGTCACATTCGTTTTATTCTTCGATTTCGCCACGACTTTTATCTGGTTTGCCATTCCTAGTTGTAGCGTACATAAGTACCTTTGTAAATAAGTACAAAATTTACATGAGAATTATAAATGCAACTGCTTTGCTTGGCATGAATCTTAGCATATTATTTATGTATGCTTCGTTAAACCCTGCCGATACAAGCTTTGACACCTACTATTCCGGTCTGATTATTACCATCGCCACACTGGGGCTGTCCATGAGCAGCATCACTTTGATAAATATTTACATCGGCATTTCAGCGTTTAGCTTTATTCTAATATCGTACCTGGTGCACAAACTGCATGTTTACGATATGTTTTTGTTTGTAACATCAAGTGCATATGTGGTAGTGGCCTCTGGTTTGTTTATGGTGGCGGGCGTTGTAATAGAACGTTTTTCCTTAAAACTATACCGGGCTCAGAAAAATATTTCGCAAGAAAAAGAGGAAATCATCGTACAGAAAGATAACCTGGAAAATTTGAATCAAACCAAAGATCGTTTTTTCAATATCATTTCACATGATCTACGAAGTCCGTTTACATCATTAATTGGTTATTTCGATATATTGTTGCGAAACGACAAAACGGAATTCAAGGTTAAAAAATCCGATATCGAAAAAATATACCTTCACACCAGACGAACCTATAATCTGCTAAACAACTTACTCAATTGGAGCAAGGCACAGTTAAACCAGTATGCATTTAAACCCAAACAATACGATCTAAACGAAATATTTTCGGAAAACAGATCGTTATATAGGGAAATAGCCAAGCAGAAAGAAATCAACATAACGCATTCGTTCCCTGACGATGCAAAGCTATTTTGTGATAAAGATATGATCGTTACCATTGTACGCAACCTTATATTTAACGCGATTAAGTATACCAAAGCGGGCGGTGATATTTTTTTAACAGGGAAACAGGTATCCGACAACGAAATGGAAATTGCCGTTATTGATAGCGGCATTGGTATTTCGAAGAAGGATATTGAATTAATTTTAAGCCCTAACACCCACATTACCCGAAAAGGAACACACAACGAAGAAGGTGCCGGAATTGGGTTGATTATTTGCAATGACATTCTTAAAATGCATGATTCGAGAATTCAGATTGAAAGTCGAAAAAATGTGGGAAGTAAATTTTACTTTGTATTACCAATACTCGCAGATGCCGAAGAAAATATTAAATAATATAATCACTATTGTAATTGCCGGAGTCCTACTCATCATCGGTCTCCATGGCAACGCGCAACAAGTAAAAACCTATACTATACCGGAGCATGAGGTAAAAAAATACCATCAACTTAACGATCAAGAAATAAGGCTGGGCGAATATAAGGATGATAAAAGTGTCCTGCTTATAAAGCTGAACCAGCTTGCACATATTAATACATCTCGAAAAAAGTATCGCAAACCGCCAGTCCAATTGGATATTTTGGCTTCCAGAGTCGCTAACAAAATAGCCAAAGAAGCGGCCCTGGGAAATTTCATGGGGCATTTCAACACACGTGGCGAAAAACCCTATCATCGTTACGCTTTTGCAGGAGGAACAGCACATGTATCCGAGAATGCCTCTGCCCTGTCCTCCTCGGAGCATTTGGCATCGGCACCCAAAGATATCGCTGCTTATATGCAGCAGGCGCATAACGCTTTTATGGCTGAACGGGCACCAAATGACGGTCACAAGCAAAATTGCATCGACCCAAACCATAATTCCGTGGGGCTCGGTTTTTACTTACACAAAGGGCAATTTAGATATTACGAGGAATTCCTGGACCTTTATATGACCACGGGTGATTTCAAAACTACGGTTACGGCGAATGAAAAATTTAAAATTCCTGTTAAACCTATTAAAGGCAAGTATGTGCATATGATATTGGCATATTACGAAAAGTTCCCATACCCCATGAGCGCTTCAGCTATCAACCGACAGATGAAATACGACGACTATACAAATGACCTGGCTTATAAAATACTGCCCTGGGAATTACCCAAACCAAATGCCAGGGGATTTACCGAACTGGCATTTGATTTCAAGAAAAAAGGACTATACTACATCCAGATTTATTTGGATGACAAACCTTATACTTCCGGATCGGCTTCCACAAAAAATAAAATTCAGGCTTCGGGAATAGTGATAACCGTTAACTAACGCTTAATTAACTTATATTCCCCTTTTTCCATGTTGTTTTGCCATTGCAACAAATATAATCCGGGCCGTAATCCTTTTAAATCAATATTTATAACATCGTTCTCATTTGTGTTAAATAAATTTTGCTTCAACACCAACCTTCCGGAAATATCGTACACCCGGTAAAAAAACTTATTAAACGCCTCATTCAAACCCACAAAAAGCGTTTCATCTGCCGGATTGGGATAGAATCGAATACCTGATGTCTGCCCATTCAGAACATTTGTTGTTTCATCGTGAAAATACGTAGATACATCAGGAACTAAAGGTTCATGTTCCACGTTCAATGCAGAATCAACTGCAATGGTCATAAATTCGTAATGTTTACCCGGCGTACCGCTAAAAACAATTGAAGTATCAGAAATAAACGAGGTCACATAATACCATTCACCACCTACTTCCCGGTACATTACACGATAGTTCTTAATGCCTGAACCGACATCTGAACCTGTCCACTTTAACAATATTTCATCGTCGTAAACAGTTTCAGGTAAAGGCTGCATATGACTTTCCGGACTATCATTATCTGCTTTCAACATCCATTCGTTGGTTATAATAGGATCATTATAATCAAAAAATATTCCTGCTTTATTTTTTATTTCCGTCCCGGATGGAAGATCGTCTAAAACCCTAACATCATAAAAAACAGAACCTCTCCCGCTAACCCCATCCTCATTTGGGGGAAGAAATCCTTCTAATGGACCGGTTACGGGAAGTCCAGTTGTAACATCCAATGTGGTGAAGGTCCAAACCAATTCGCCGATATTATAATCCAGGCTCACGTCAATTTTGACCAAATATGGCAACCGCGGCCTTAAATCAACAATGCTGTTGTATTCACTGCCTACGCCATTTATAGTATATACATTATCGGCAATGGTAAAGCCGTGTAATTTGAGAGTGCTTAAATCAAATATAACAGAATCCAAGGTATCTCTTATTAAAACTAATTTGGCTGGTGCAGTGGCCTCTTCCTCATTTTCGAAACGAACCATATATGAAAAGTTTTTTTGCGTATTTAGCCAGCTCTCAGAACCTTGCCCAATCGGACCGCTTTTGTCGTTGGGATCGCACGAAGCAACAATTTGACCTAACGAGTCTTCCTTCTCCTCCATTTCTGTACAACTTTGAATCAGGTCGAAATCACCTTTAACAGTAAGCAGATCGCCAACGACTCTTGATGCAAAGCCGTACGTTCCTCCCGACAAAACGTCACCTGCACAATCAAGGCCAGTACCCACCAATGCGGATAAATAATTAATATTATAAGAAAAGCTGGCAAAATCCGGATCCCATGCATAATCGACATAAGGGGACACAAATGCATCGATAACACCAGTAGCACACGCCGCATACGGTATGTAACCAACTATCTTCGTAAAAATGGCATCGTTGCAATCGCCCACCCAATACTTCAGTGGAGAACCGTACATGGGCCGTTGTGTCCAAGCCCGACAATAGAAATCTCCTATTTCGGTACCTTCTACTTCCATGGCGACCACAAAACTTGATCCAGCCGGTAACTTTGGAACAATAAATGAATATGCTTTTGCATTGTAAGGCTTATCGATTAATGAATCTATCATCACATATTCGGGAATGCTGTCGTAATATAAGTGATCTTCTTCTAAATATTGAATCACATCAAAACCTATATCCTTCACCGTAATATTAGGCGACAGCGTAATCCACATTGGGACGCCAAGTGCGTCCACATCTCCACTATTTCCATAGCTGATATAGAAAAACTCCCTGGCTCCTTTGGTAAACAAGGATGGGGCAACAATATCGGCCCAAGGTTTGGCACCCACGCCTTCGGTTATGGTAAAGGCACCTCCCAATAGGATGGTAGATCCATCCGGAATCATAACGGCTATATCCCTTGGACCTGCCGGTTGCCCCCGCAAATCGAAGGTAGCCATAAGCCTGACGCCATCATGGTTAAATGTAGATCCGTCCACGGCCACCAGGTCATCCATACCATCCCCTCTTAACATGATCTCGGTACCAGGTTTAAAACCCGAACCGAATATTTCCAGGGTCACATCACCTATATTCCCTCCCTTACTTGGTGTGTATCGCTCCACATCTCCAAAATCTGGTTGGTCAGGAAAAGTTATAGTGGCTACGTGTGGATGGTGCTTTTCGCGCAGCATACTGAACGTACCTCCTACATATAAAGTGTTATCGGCCGCTTCCATGGTCAATATTTTCTGCAGGTTCCCAAAACCATAATCCGCGATATTTACCAGCACCTGGCCGGATTGTGCCCCAATAAATGCTATGTGGCTCACACTGGTTGCTCCAACCTGGTTAAGGCTTTCTCCGGTTATCATCAACCCGTTTTGAAAAGGTTCCATAAAATCTATCGACATAGCATCCACATTGGCGTTCCAGGGCAAAAGATTGCCCGTAACCGGATCAACAGCGCCCATACGATTCCTATTCTCACCATTAATGGTTTCGAAAGTACCGGCCAGGAAAACCTGGTTGCCCATGGGCAAAATGGAATGTACATAGATAAAATCTTCAAATGACTGGCTATCTATTTCCGGTGCCCATGCATTGAGTTCTCCATCAAAATTGGTAAAAGCCACTTTAAACCTGGAAGAATCATTGACTTGTGTAAATTTACCCGAGAAATAAATCCCCGTGTTTTCTTCCGACACCTTGAGATGCCGCACTTCATCATCTGCCGTAATTGAAAATGGCAACAAGGTGCCTGACTGGTCAACAGCCGCCATCCTGCTTCGGTTTTCACCATTGACCGTAGTAAAAGCTCCTCCAACATATAAATTGCCAGTCTGGTTATCCTGGTCGATGCAATTAACGCTGTTGTTGAAAACAAAATTAAAGTACAACTGCTCCTCACCCAGGGTATCATCAAATGCTTTTATATTTTTCATGGAATTCGAATCCCATCCTGCCAAATAAATAACATCATTAATTTCATCTGCCTTTATATGGTTTACTGTCAGAAAATTTCCAATAGGAGCCCATTCCAATAGGCTACCATTAGATATCTTCATGGCATAAGCATTGTCTCTTTCGTGACTTTGAAGCAACAAAAACTCGCCACCTAACATGAGTTGTGTTCCCATTCCCGCAATAACATGCGTCGACCAATCCGGCCTCAAATTAAAATCCTGGTCGATATTGCCTAAATCATCAAACTTAGCAACGTGAGCAATGTTGTGGTTGCCGATATTCAAAAAATCACCTCCCGCCAATAAGTCTCCGTTATGTTCGTACAACTCAAACACCTCGGCATTGGGTTCGGGTGCAAAATCGAGCAGGTTTCCTTGTGTACTGACTGCTGCCATATTTCTGCGACTAACACCGTCCACACTATTAAAATTACCACCAATATATATAACAGTATCTATTTTAGCCAGTGCATTTACCCGAAGGCTAAAACCAAAACCTTTTATATTCGGGCTCCACGGTTTAATTGTATTATTAGTTAAATCAACCGCCATCACCCCTCCCGAAAAAGCACCTCCCACATACAGGTCATTGCCATCCACAAGTAAATCATTGGCCCGCCCCGAGGGCAGGTCCGGGAAAGACTCCACGGTACCATTGAACCTATTTATTTTTGCAATACCCGTAACATTTTCACCAGAAACCTGTGTAAAATAACCGGCTATCAATATCTTGTCACCTACGCCCACTTCACCACTTGTACTTATTTTATTTATTTGACCATTCGGTTGCGGGTTAAAAGACTCCAGGTTATTGCTTGATGTGTTTATCGCGGCCAGGTAAGTCCGTGCATTTCCGTCAACTTCGGTAAACAGTCCTCCCATATACAAGATACCGTTCTGATAAAGAAGCGTATTTATTTTGTTATTTATCTGAGGATCGAAATCCGGATCGATTTCCATGGTAGAAGTAACGTGCACAATGTTAGTTCGGGGAACAACACCCACCTGATCAAAATCTCCACCCAAATACCAACCACCCTGTCCATCCGGTTCAATGGCAAACACCTCCCCGTGGACGTATGGAAGTTGAAGGTTCGGGACAGTATCCTTATTTTCCAGCAAGGCTGCACCTCCTGTGGAATATCCAACCCTGTTAAAACTCCCGCCCACATACAAAACATCTCCCTTTTGCTCCATTGCAAAAACATGCCCACTGGGCGCCAGCCCTCTTTCCGTCAATGTTTGTGATAAAATTTGAAATCCTGCCATCAAAAAAATCATCACAATAGTAATATTCCTTCCCATAATGTAATTGATTTAAGTTTATGTCCTATGTAACGATGCAACCATTTATAGGTATTACGTGTTATATCATGGACGAGACCCAATTTATGGCAATTAGCTTGCGAACTCAATACTACAATTGAGGTATTTTTGTACTTAATTTAACTTTCTTCAAAAATCAACTTGGAAATCATGACATCAAATTCTACTGATCTCATGGCCTTTAAAAAGGTATTTGGCAAACAGAATTATCAGATTTTAGATGACAACTATAAATCTAAACTGATGAATCATCCTCTTATCAATGGAATTTTCACTACCGGCAAATCATTTGTGATAATTGCCAATACCCACGAATGGAGTATCGAGTTGGTAACAGGTGACACCATGAGTTTGACAGGTTATAATAATGAAGAGCTTTTGTCCATGGGTGGAAAATTCACGCTTGATTATCCTATTAAAGAGCATATACCCACCAACATGGCAACGGTAAAATCAGCCATGGAATATATTGTGTTATGCCCGGTCCAACAAAGGGAGATGGTGTTTGTCATTTATTACTATAAAGCTCAAAAATCAAATGGAGATATCGTCACCGTTCAACATCAAAGTATCCCGTTAATATTTGACGAACAAAAAATACCCTATATATTTTGTAACATTTATACTGACATCAGCTATCTGGATGCAACTAACATACCTCATGGCTTGATACTAAATAAATCAACGGGAGAAACATTTAATGTTAATCACAATAACCTTCAACTTGAAAAAACAGAAGATGTATTTAGCTCCAGGGAAAAAGAAATAATCAGGTTACTTACGACCGGATATACAAGTAAAAAAATTGCTGATTTCCTCCACATTAGTTACAATACGGTAAGAACACATCGTAAAAACATACTCAATAAGGCCGGGGTTTCCAACACCGCATCACTCTTAAAATATGTAATGATAAACGGCTTATGATTTTTTCGCCCACATCGGTCAAATCCTGTAACACAAAATTGTTTTTTCTGCATCAAGTTCCTGACAAGTCGTTTCGAATATATTTTGGAAGGCTTTCAAATTTGAGGTTAACCCGTATAAACTTTCATATCCTGGATATTATATGAATGATAAGATTAAGATTTAATTAAGTAATTCAGACAAACCCCATCATCGATTCTTATTTATTACTAACAGGATATGGGCTCCGGGTCGAACCCATATTATTCAGTGAAGTATCAGCACTTCTATACGGCACCGCGGCCATAGCCGATGAGCGAACGATAGTTCCAACTAACGGGTTGGACTAACAATATCCATCTGTTTATGATAAAAAAAGGAATACTGCAATCCTTACAATCACAAGCCATTATTTAATAACCTATCCACATCAATTTTGTATAAGTTATAACTTAATGGCTAACCTTTTTGTTAATTAATTACTTTTGCAAAAAAATTTTGCAGCGTGAATCAGTCCAACATTCTTAAAGAGTACCAGAACAACCCTATTATAAATCAAGTAAAAACTGCCATCGCCGAAACTACCCAGCATATCTTTATCGCAGGCACAACAGGCTCTTTTAAAAGTATTTTAATGGCTGCTAGCCTAGATAAAGACTCCCATTTAGTTATATTGAATGACAAAGAAGAAGCTGCTTATTTTTATAATGACCTGGTTCAGTTGATAGGCGAAGAAAACGTTTATTTTTTACCCTCAACCTACAAACGATCTCCCGAGTACGGCAACTTAGAATCGTCGAATATTATATTGCGCACCGAAGCCTTGAACTTTCTGGCCAACACAAATAAAACGGGTATCGTTGTTAGCTATCCATTGGCATTGTTCGAGAAGGTTCCAACCATTACTCAATTAAAAGATTCTACATTAAATATTAAAAATGGCGAGCAACTGGATATATCCTTTGTAACGGAAGTTTTGAACGAATACCTGTTTCAGCGAGTAGATTTTGTATACGAACCTGGTCAGTTCTCGGTGCGGGGAAGCATTATCGATATTTATTCGTTTGCCAATGAAGATCCTTACCGCATTGATTTTTTTGGTGATGAAGTTGATTCTATTCGCACGTTCGATCTGGAAAACCAGCTTTCCAAAACCAAGCTCGACGAAATAGCCATCATACCAAACTTAAGTTCTGTTAATGATAAAGACAATATTTCCTTGCTTGATTTTGTGAATCGGGAAACCAAGTTTTGGGCGTATGATATTGACTTTATCGCAAAAAAAATAAAAGATGTACACGTTAAAATTGTGCATCGCCACAGCCAGAAATCAAAAGACGCAAGTGTTCCTTCGCCTGATAAGTTTGTTAATGGCGAAACAATCCACAAACAACTGTGCAATAGACAAAGCATTGAATTCGGCAAAAAAAGTACATTTAAAGATGCGCAGGAAATAAAATTTAAAACAACGCCGCAACCTGTATTCAACAAAAACTTTGACTTGCTGGAAGAAGATTTAATCCGCAAACAAGAAAGTGGTTACAAAACTTTTATATTAGCAGACAACCCGAAACAACACGAGCGATTAGCTGCCATTTTTGAGGACAAGGGTAGCGAAGTAAACTATATCGCACAAGACAAAACGCTGCATGAAGGCTTTATTGATCACGACCTGCAGCTTTGTTTTTATACCGATCACCAGATTTTTGAACGATACCACAAGTTCAGCCTTAGAACCGACAAAGCCAGAATAGCCAAGCAAGCCATCTCACTCAAGGAAATCAGCCGCTTAAATCCGGGGGATTACGTGGTACATGTCGATCATGGGATTGGTCGATTTGGGGGGCTTGTAACATCTGAGGTCAACGGCAAAAAGCAAGAAGCCATCCGTTTGGTATTTAAGGATAACGATGTGTTGTTGGTCAGTATCCATTCGCTGCATCGAATTAGCAAATACAAGAGCAAAGAAGGCGAACCACCACGTATCAATAAACTGGGAACTGCTGCCTGGCAGAAAATCAAGGACAAAACCAAGAAAAAAGTCAAAGACATTGCACGCGAACTGATTGCGTTGTATGCCAAGCGTAAACAGGAACCCGGCTTTGCTTTTACCCCTGATAGTTATTTACAGACAGAGTTGGAAGCTTCGTTTATATATGAGGACACTCCTGACCAGGAAAAGTCGACCCGACTGGTGAAGGAAGCCATGGAAAAAGACACCCCCATGGATATGCTGGTTTGTGGAGATGTTGGTTTTGGAAAAACCGAAATAGCCATACGTGCGGCTTTTAAGGCAGTGGCCGACAACAAACAAGTAGCGGTGTTGGTACCCACCACAATTTTGGCCATGCAGCATTTTAAAACCTTTACCGACAGGCTCAAAGATTTCCCTTGCAACATAGACTACATCAGCCGCTTGCGTAAAACCAAGGATATTAAAAATGCCCTGAACAAGTTAAAAACCGGGGAATTAAACATCCTTATCGGAACACATCGATTAATAGGTAAAGATGTGGAATTTAAAGACATGGGATTGCTAATTATTGATGAAGAACAACGTTTTGGGGTTAGCATCAAGGAGAAACTGAAAAAAATAAAGATTAATGTGGACACGCTTACTCTTACCGCAACCCCTATACCGCGCACTTTACAATTTTCGTTAATGGGAGCGCGCGATTTATCCATCTTAAATACCCCGCCACCCAACCGCCACCCCATCCTTACCGAGCTTCACACCATTAACGACGAAATAATTAAAGAAGCCATTTCATATGAGTTAGACAGGAATGGTCAGGTGTTCTTTATTAATAACCGGGTACAGAACATTCATGAGGTTGAGGCGATGGTCAACAGAATTCTGCCAACCGTAAAAACCGTTGTGGCGCATGGACAAATGGAAGGGCAGCGGTTAGAAAAAATAATGCTCGATTTTATCAATGGCGATTACGATGTACTTATAGCCACTACCATCATTGAATCGGGTTTAGACATACCGAATGCCAATACCATTATAATCAATAATGCCAATCAATTCGGATTAAGTGAACTTCATCAGTTACGCGGAAGGGTTGGCCGGTCCAACAAAAAAGCTTTTTGTTACCTCATGGCACCCCCCTTGACATCTGTTACACAAGAGGCCAGAAGACGACTGAAAATTATCGAGGAGTTTTCTGATTTGGGAAGTGGATTCAATATTTCTATGCAAGATTTGGATATTCGAGGCGCGGGAAACTTGTTGGGTGGCGAACAAAGTGGCTTTATTGCCGACATAGGTTTTGAGACGTATCATCGCATATTGAACGAAGCCATTCTGGAACTTAAGGAAACCGAGTTCAAAGAGCTGTATCAGGAAGAAATTAATGGGGCTACCGACAAAAACATCCATTTTGTTTCGGATTGCACCATTGAAACTGATGCGAAATTATTGCTGCCCGATGACTACGTACAAAATATTGCGGAGAGAATGCAGCTATATCGCAAGCTCGACGGATTAAAGAACGAAGATGAATTGGAGGCCTTTAAATCGGAACTGATGGATAGGTTTGGTGCTATCCCAACCACCACCCTGGAACTTATTCAGGTGGTACAAATCCGTTGGAATGCCATTGACCTCGGTATCGAAAAAATCATCTATAAAAACAGCAAACTGATTGTCTATTTTGTATCCAATCAAGAATCACCATATTACCAGTCACCGGTGTTTACAGGCATCTTAGCATATCTTCAAAGACAATCCAAAAACATTAAAATGCGTGAAAAGGGTAAAAAATTAAGTATGGTATTTCCATCGGTAGACAATATTTCATCGGTCAAGAAGGTTTTCGACGATATTTACAGTTCTATTTTTCACGAACATTAATCGCAATTTTCGAAAAGAATTATCTCATCTAATTCTCCGTTTACGGAACATACCACATAAAGGTCGAACACAGAAGAACTACCATTTGTAAAAATAACTTCCACGGATTGACCTTTGTGGGTTTTGCAATCCATCTTTTTCAGTTCATCCAGCCACCCGGTATCGGAGTTTACAATCGATTTAAACTTTCTTCCTTCGATCTTATCGTACCCTAGCTGTTCCTGCGTATATACATTGCTCCTGACGATCTCAAAGCTATCGTTTAACACAAACGACATGTTCTTTCTTTCGAAAATAACTTTTTCGTAAACCTTATTTTTCCTCTCGCTAAACTTACGAACCGAAACATCCCTGAAAATTAACTGAACCGACTGATGATTGTTAAATTTCACCTTTGACCCTGCAATTTCTGCCCAGTAATAATCCCCATGCACGGTTTTCATCTTGGCTAAAAACGGATCTATCCTTTTATCCTGTGAAATAGAAGAATCAATTATTTCACAAAATTCTTCATAACTCTTATCTGCCACAAAGTTTTTAATGGGCAAACCCATTACATCTTCTATATAATGCGTTCTGAAAACATCTAATCCTAACCTGTTTAAATAAGCTATTTTACCGTCCCTTACCACCACAATAGGCATGGGCGAATCGGAGATAAACTCCCGGTAACCTTTTTCTCTTTCTTTTTGTTCAATGTCCACCTTATGTTTAAAAAACGCCAGGTCAATACTTATCCCCAGTTCTTTTTTGTTGATGGGCTTTACCAGGTAACCATATGAGTTTGATACTATGGCACGCTCTATCACGGGTGAAGAAGTATCGCTTGATATATAAATAATCGGCACCTCTAATTCGCGTTTCAGCATTTCGGCAGTCTGAATGCCATCTAATTCACCGTCTAAATGAATATCCATCAGAACAACATCCGGCTTAAGCACCTTGCATTTGTCAATCGCCTCCTTGCCCGAACTTGTTCGCCCCACCAACTCATGTCCCAAATCACGTAAAAACATGGTGAAAATTGCTGTTATAAAACGGTCATCTTCAACAATAAATACTTTTCTCATAATGTATGTGCCCATTTATTTGGTTTCATTACAAAGCTTTTTTTAGTATTTTTACCTCCATAAATTTCAGCCAGGCTTGCTTTGAAGCAAACTATGTAATTACCCAATTATTCGTCGTGTTTACAATAATAAATAATACAATCCGTGAATTTAGTCATAGATCAGGGAAATACATTTACAAAAATTGGTGTTTTTGACAAGGGTAACTTGATTCATTCCGATTCCGTAAAAAAAATTGATAAAAGTGTTCTGGAAATTGTCCAGTCTAATTATTCTATTAACAAAACGATCATATCATCTGTTCAAACCGATTACTCTAACGCAGAAGAACTTAAGCTGGAGTTGGGCATAAACAGCCATATTGATTTACATATTTTAAGCGAAACCAGCCTATTACCTATCAAAAGCATCTACAAAACGCCCCGGTCTTTAGGTAAGGATAGGATAGCCGCATTGGTAGGAGCATTTAATTTATTCAAAGGACATCCCAAATTAATTATAGACGCCGGTACCGCCATTACCATTGATTTTTTAGATGCTGACAATACCTTTACCGGAGGAAATATATCCCCGGGAATTCAAACCCGATTTAATGCACTTCACCAAAACACCAAGCAACTGCCTTTGTTAAAACTGAACCCGGAATCACCTTTTATGGGCTTATCCAGCGAAGAAGCCATCTGGTCTGGTGTTCAAAATGGCGTAATTTTTGAGGTTGACAGCTATATTGAGCACTTTAACAGATTGAATATCAATGCAAAATCTATTTTAACCGGAGGGGACGCATATTTTTTTGCCAAAAATCTAAAAAATCCCATCTTTGTAAATCCTAATTTGGTACAAACCGGTTTAAATACAATTTTAGAATATAATGCTAAAAACAAATAAATTAGCACTTTTGGTGCTAACATTTTTATCTATTCATCCACTCGTTCATTTATCCGCTCAACAGAGAACCTTCTCTGCACTTTCGCGTTTCGGTTTGGGAGAATCACAAACCATAGGATATTCCTCTAGCAGCGCGATGGGAAGAACGGGTATTGGAGTGCGATCTTCATACGGCATCAACAATTTTAACCCGGCTTCTTTATCTGCCCTTGACTCCTTATCCTTTTATTTTGATGGAGGTATGTCTTATTTCTGGCAGTCTCAGGAAACGCAAGACGGTAACATTGAAAATAGCGACATGGTATTTGATTATATTGCGCTTGCATTCTCTGTTTCACCTCGTGTGACTTCTTCCGTTGGATTTAAACCGATATCTGGCACAGGGTATAAATTTTTAACAACCGATGAGCAAATAAATTCCCAATCGGAACTTAACGGAAGTGGTAATTTAACCCAAGCCTATTTCAGCCTGGCCGTTAAACCCATTGAAAACTTATCCGTGGGTGCCAGCTTTGGTTATCTTTTCGGAAATCTTAGAAATATTTCCAAAGCAGAGTTTTTGGGTTCTACCCTGGCTTTAAATCATGGAATATACAATGAAGTAAGAATTTCCAGCATAGTATATGACTTTGGGGCCCAATACACACACCTGCTGGACGATGCCAGGTCATTAACGCTGGGGGTCACATTCCGTCCTAAAATAGGCCTTAAAGGAGATGCAACCTCGTATATTGCCCGCGGATCTATATTTGGCGACGACAATAACCTTTTTTATCCGGGTTCGACCGTGGACACACTGCGTCATCATAACAAAAGCCTTGATAACAACGAAATCGAATATGCCGGCTCGTACGGTTTTGGTTTTTCCTATAATATTAAAAACAAACTTACTGTTGCTGCCGATTATTCTGCAGAACTTTGGTCGGATGCCAAGCACTTCGATAAAACTTTCAGTTACAAAAACACAACCAAATACTCGGTAGGCGCTGAGTATATACCTAACGACAGATCGGCAAAAAGTTACTTGGCCAGAGTACGGTACAGAGCAGGCGCTTATGCTCGCGACGAAAACATCGGCTCCTATCGTGATGTTAACAACAACGTTATTAACAGCGACCTGAAAAATTATGGCATAACTTTTGGATTGGGTTTACCATTGAAAAGATCCAAAACATCGATTAACCTAGCGGTAGAATTTGGCAAAAGAGATGCAAACGGAAGCAACAATTACAAACAATCATACGGAAAAATTACAGCTAATTTTAGTATACATGAACTGTGGTTTTACAAAAGACAATTTGATTAACAAATATTTTAAACCTATAACACCATGTCAAAGAATTTAACAAAGATTTTTATCGCGGGAATGATAACTCTTATTGGTGCTCAGGCATTTGCCCAAAAAGGAGTTGAAGATGGTTCGAAATACGGCCACGGCGAAGACAGTCTTAGATGTCTTAAAAATTTATCATTGTTTACAGAATATGTAAAACAAAAAAGCTATGCGGATGCTGTAAGTTCTTGGGAAATAGTCTATAACGAATGTCCCCTTTCAAGTTCAAAGGTTTATACCGATGGTATTAAAATCATGGAGTGGCGCATCAAAAACGAAAAAGACAAAGCTAAAAAAGAAGAACTTTTTCAACAGCTGATGGGCGTATACGACAAACGCATCAAATATATGGGCAACCATAGAAAATATAACGAAAACTATATTTTGGGCCGTAAGGCAACAAAAATGCTTGCGTATAAAAGATCCATGCCTGAGTACAGGGAGCAAGCACAGGGACTGTTCGAGAAATCGGTAGCCGGACAAAAAAACAAAAGTGAAGTGGCGGTGTTGGCAACATATATGACTAACACAGTTGCCATGTACAAAGCCGGTCAAACGGGCGCAGAATCTGTGGTTAAGAATTACGTTACAGTGAACGATATTTTAACAGCACAAATAAACGCCACTACTAAAGCAAAAACCAAAGAGGTATTAGCCGACGTTAAAACTAACGTTGAGAAACTTTTTGCAACAAGCGGTGCCGCAGACTGTCAAACGATCGAAAAAATCTTTGGCCCTCAATTTACCGAAAACAATGATAACAAAGACTGGTTAAAATTGGTAGTCAAACTATTGGCTCGCGGAAACTGCGAAGATGCACAATTACTTTATGATGTATCTGAAAGCCTATATGAGCTTGAACCATCAGCTGCCGCAGCCTACGGTATTGCACGGGGTTACCTTAAACAACAAAACATTGAAAAGGCCACAGAATATTACACCGAAGCCATTGGACTGGAGGAAGATCCTATTCAAAAAGGAACGTATAATTATCAGTTAGGACTAATTAAGCAAAGCCAGGGCAAATTACAAGAGGCCAGAGCTTTGGCTAGAGAAGCAATCGAATTAAGACCTGACTGGGGTTCACCTTACATATTAATTGGAAAACTTTTTGCCGCATCCGCAAGCAACTTTGGTTCAAACGAATTTGAACACAAAACAGCTTATTGGGCTGCAGTGGATATGTTTGTTAAAGCCAAGAGCATCGATGCAGAAGTTGCTGAAGAAGCCAACGGACTAATTAGTATTTACTCTAAGCACTTCCCCGGAACCGAAGAGATATTCTTTCAGGGATTTAAAGTTGGCGACACTTATTCTGTAGGCGGATGGATTGGAATCAGCACAAAGATTAGAGCTAAATAATAGTGATTTTATAAATCATGAGATCCCACGATATTTATATCAGTACTAATAAATTTTTCAAAACTGCAAGTGCGTTGACACTTGCAGTTTTGTTTTTTAGCTTGTCATGCACTTCTAACAAACCAGAAGAAATTAAAGCATTGGAAGCCAACCAAAATTCACCTTCGCTCGAAATTGTGGACTTTGAAACTTTTATTTCGGATTCGGGACGAATCAAATATCACGTTACCACCCCACTACTCTTAAATTACGACAAAGCCGAAGAGCCCTACAAAGAATATCCAAAGGGTGGCCATATTATGACTTATGATTCGCTGAATACCATCGATGCTCAAATAAAATGCAAGTACGCTATCTTTCACGACAAAATACAATTATGGGATTTACGCAATAATGTAGAAGCCGTAAATGACGAAGGCGTTGTATTTAACACCGAACAGCTTTTTTGGGATCAGAAAAACGAACATATCTACACGGAAAAGTTTGTTAAAATCACTACCGAAGACGAAATAATAACAGGCTATGGCCTTAATGCTACAGAAAACTTGAAACAGTATACCCTCAAGAAAATGAGCGGAACCATCGGATTGGATGAAGAATAAAATGTTTTTAAATATTAACTGACAGGTATATTCTTCATTAATTATTTTCGTTTGAACCCTTATTATTATTATTTTCGACTTTAATTTACTCGGCGGCAAATGGATCACACCACCATCATTATTCTTGCTTTAATGTTTTCGGCATTCTTCTCGGGTTGCGAGATGGCTTTTATATCTTCCAATAAACTGTTGATAGAGCTGAATAAAAAGAAGTTTCCTAAACTGAGCAATATTATAGATATTTTTATAAGAAACACAGGCTTATTTATTTCAACATTACTGGTAGGCAACAACATAGCACTTGTTGTATACGGTTTACAAATGGGTAGGATACTTGAACCTCTTATTGGAATCTATGTAAGTTCCCCTACTGGTATTCTTGTTGCCCAAACAGCAATATCCACCCTTCTCATTCTCGTAACCGCAGAATTCCTTCCCAAGGTTTTATTTAGAATCAACCCAATATTGGTGTTAAACATAGCAGCTTTACCTTTGCTGATCTTTTACTCAATGTTTTACCCAATATCGCGACTAACCTTGCTGCTTAGCGACTTTTTAATGAAAAAGGTATTAAAGACGCCTACTTTGCAAACCTCGCAAAATATGGTACTGGGAAGAATCGATTTGGACAATCTGATATCGCACCACCATGAAAAGTTGGAAATCGATGATGAGGTAGCTAAGGAAGTAAAACTGCTGAAAAACGTGCTCGACTTTTCCAAAATAAAAATCAGGGAGTGCATTATTCCCCGAACCGAAATATCAGCCATTGAGATTGGAGAAGGACTGGAAATTTTAAAACAACGATTTATTGAAACCGGCTACTCAAAAATATTGGTTTACAAACACTCCATTGACAATATAATAGGATACGTCCATGTTTCCGAATTATTTAAAAAACCCAAGCAGCTTAAAAACGCCATCAATCCATTATCAATCGTACCCGAAACCATGACAGCCAATAAGCTGCTGGAAGTATTCACCCAAGAGCACAGGAGTATTGCGCTGGTAGTTGACGAATTTGGAGGTACAGCAGGTATTGTTACCATGGAGGATATATTGGAGGAGATATTTGGCGAAATTGACGACGAACACGATGTTTCTGATTTAGTAGAAAAACAGATTTCGGAAAACGAATTTATATTTTCGGGAAGAGTGGAAATTGATTATGTCAATGAGAAATACAGTCTTAACATGCCCGAATCGGACAACTACGAAACCATAGCAGGTTTTATTCTTCACCATCACGAAGCTATCCCCAAAAACGGAGAAGAAATTCAAATAGACAACTTCAAAATGAAGATCCAGGTCGCTTCTGACAACCGAATCGACCTCATAAACCTCACTGTCCTGAACCATCCTTAGCAACCCTGCTTCCACACTGCTTTTAGCAAACGTTTCAAGCACTCCTTCGGTTTGAATCAACATACTGTTTATCTACACCTTAGGCTGGCCGACAGATTTTAAGCACCAAAGAAAAATGTTTTTTTGCTGATTTTGCTCATTCCATGCGCTAGCGCACATCGTGTTCTCCATTTTTTTGTATATTCGTAACCTGATTTTTGAGAATTTAAAATTAACAATAAACAGAATGGCAACATTAGAGAGAATTAGAAAAAAAGGTGGAGTCCTTGTCGCTTTTATGGTGGGATTCGCCTTACTTGCTTTTATATTGACAGATTTCTTCAGCGGAAAAGGAGGTGGCCAGCAACCAAGTAGTATTGAAGTTGGAAACGTAAATGGTACCGTCATTAGTTACGATGCGTATCAGAACGAAATCAGTCAAGCTGAAGATTTTCGTAAATTAAGCTCAGGACAAAGCAGCCTGGACGAAAATATGCAATACCAGATTCGCGAACAGGTATGGGAAGAAATGGTGATGGATATTGTGATGGGCGAGAAATATGAGGATGTCGGGATTGATGTAACCACCGACGAGGTAATTGACATGGCAACTGGTAAAAACCCTCATCCCGGGATTCGCCAGATGTTTACCGATCCGCAAACCGGTATTTTCAATCAGTCCGCTGTATTGAATTTTTTAAGATCACGCAAAACAGATCGCAACAGAAGTTTTTACTGGCATTTTCTTCAAAAGAGTCTGGTAAACGAAAAGCTGAACACAAAGTATTCTAACCTTTTCCAAAAAGGTTTTTATGTAACATCAAGCCAAATCAACAGTGAGGCTGAGGCCAAATTGCGTAATGTAGACTTTGACTTTGTTGCCGTCAATTACAGCACTATTCCGGACACAACTGTTGAAGTATCCAAAAGCGAAATTAAAGCTTATTACAATGATAATAAGGACGACTTTAAGCAAGATGCCGAACGCACCATACAATATGTCACATTTGTGGTAAATCCGTCGCAAGAAGACAAGGAAATGGCCGAAAAATGGATCACTGACATTAAGCCTGAGTTTTCCAAACCGGAAACGGATGCTGCGCAATTCGTGACCATGAACTCCGATCTTCCTTATGAAGACAATAACCTGAAGATTGAAGATGTAAGGATCGCCATCAAAGATTTCGTTAAAAAGGCGAATGAAGGAGATGTCTACGGACCTTATTTCGAAGATGAAACCTACAAATTAAGCAGAGTTGTTGCGATTAAACAAATGCCCGATTCTGTTAAGGCCCGACATATTTTAATTCAGGAACAAGATCCTGCCAAAGGAAATGCCGTAGCAGATAGCTTGATGAACCTGATCAAAAAAGGTGCTGACTTTGCCAGCCTTGCAAGAACCAACTCAAAAGATACCGGTTCGGCCATCAATGGTGGCGACTTAAACTGGTTTAAAGAGGGAACCATGGTTAAGCCGTTCAACAATGCTTGTTTTAACAGCAAAAAAGGCGATGTCGTTAAAGTTCAGACTCAGTTTGGTATTCACATCATCGAAATTCAGGCGGTGGGTAAACTAACCACCAAATACAACATTGCCACATTAGCCAGAGAAGTTAAGTATAGCTCTAAGACATATCAGCAAGTGTACTCTAACGCCAATAAGTTTGCCGCTACAAATAACACAGCTGACAAATTTAGGGAAGGTATTAAAACCGAAAACTTAACACCTCGTTTTGCTACTTTAAAAGCTACGGACAGAAACGTTAGCGGATTGGAAAGTTCAAGAAGACTTGTTCAGTGGGCCTTTGAGTCAGGAGTTAACGATATGTCTCCTACTATTTACGAATTTGGAAACCAATTTGTAATCGCAGTGGTAACCGAAGCTTCGGAAGAAGGATTCCAGGATGTAGACGATGCCTCAGTACAAAGTAGAATCAGGAATATTTTGGTGAAGGACAAAAAAGCTGATATTATCATGAAGAAATTCAAAGAGAATACGGCATCCAGTCAAAGTTTAACTTCATTAGCCCAAAAGATGAACAGCAAGGTTCAGTCAGCGGCCAACATCAACTTTGGATCGTTCCAGGTTTCAGGAGCCGGAGTTGAGCCTGCATTGGTAGCTTTAGCTTCGCTAAGCGATGTTGACAAAATATCAATCCCTGTTAAAGGAAACCAAGGTGTTTATGTAGTTAAGGTAACTTCCGAGTCAATCAGCGACACACCGGATATTAGCTCAACTAAAACACAGCTTGAAAGTACCAATAGCAGTAAATCCTACGGTCTTTCCCGTTCTATCAGAGAAAAATCTGAGGTTAAAGACGAAAGGTTAAAATATTTCTAGTAATTACACTAAGATACTTAAAAAGGCCATCGGAATTCGATGGCCTTTTTTTGTTTATGAATTTCGCATAAAAACAAACCCCAATAAAAAGGCTTTGTGCCAAGAGCACTTTACATTTATCTATAAACGTTACCCACCAGATACATACTCCCTCAAAAAGCCGTATTTACAAAACCGAAAAATCATGATACAACCTGGCCAAGCCGAAAATCAAAGCGTTTTTTGTCTTGACCAAGATGCCTGTACATGTTTAATATGTTTTCAATTTAACCCGGATTATGTATTGGAGGTTCGTCATGAGCATGGCAAGTACAATAAAACAAGGCATTACTGAAACGAGGCATAGCATCGTTCTGGTGAGTTCAAGTGATACAACGAAGTGTCTTGTTTTAAAGTAATTTCAATGTGTAATAGGATTTCTAATGCATATTGCGGGTTTAAACATATCTAACAGTTTTGGTCTTTGAGTCGATGCGCTTCCATAAAAAATATTTTGCTTACGTACCATACCTCCAATATTCTACCATTTTGCTGAACATTGGAGGTAAGGCATTAACAAAAAAAGGCAGCCCCGTAGAAGCTGCCTATAATATCACAAAATAACAGTAGTCGATTACCCTCTATACAATGGATCTAAACCAATTGTTCCTACTATGTTATTGATAAAATCATCTGATTTAACATAGCCCAATCTTTCTTTGGCTACATTAATCCTGTTGTTAATATCCATTTCTTCCACAAGAAGCTGATTTTCCGGTTTACTTGCAAAATCCTCAAGGTCTGCCAACTGCTTAGTTGTAAACTCAAGTTCCTTTGTTTGCTTACGTTTCAATCGCTCCTGGTACCAATCGCTTTCAATCACGTAATCCCTGTTGAAGAATTTACGCAATTCAGGATCGCTAATATCTTTTCCTTCATATTCGCCATAAGCCATAATGCTCAATAGGATTTTCAAAGGAGGAATAGCGGCATTAACACTTCCATCGGCAAAATACGCCAAAGCCACTTTCTTTTGTGCTTCAACAATATTATTTACTCCGTCGACAAAGTCTTCGATACCTTGCAATTCAGGCTTCAACATCTCCTCATTAAATACCGCCTTAGGCTCATCAAACAGACGGTTCATACATCTGAACGCAAAGTTCTCAGTAATCCTATACCCTAAACGGCTCGCAAGAACTTTTTGCCCTTTGTGTTCAAAATCCTCCAATTTTTCAAGACACCCTGTTTCTATCAATAATTTAGGATCTCTGTCTTCAGGTACCAAGCGAGCCCATATTTCGGGAATAAGAAGACTGATATCATGGTCGAATCTATCCTGCCCAACATAACCCGCAGCGGAACTAAAGCCTTGGTATTCGGTTAAAATATAAGACAATAATGCATTGTTCAAATCGGACGTTGGCGCCAACATGTTAAAAGGCCCCTTGGTCAACGCACCCTCCGAACCAGCACCCGTAGTAGATGGTGACTTACCGGTTAAACTACAAATAAAGTCCATGAACAACTCCGGCAACTCCTGATAGTGAATTGGGTTATAAACGCTCAACGATCTAATCCCGGCTTTTTTGTCCGCGGGGTTATTTCTGCGCCCGGGCAATACCGCGTTAACCGTAGTTATTACGGGTTCATCCGGTTTTATTCTTCTGCGTAAACGAACACCAACATCTGCCAAATAGCTATCTTTGGTTTCAATGGCATAAATGTTTTTCTGTAAATAACGCGGGTTTTTAGTGGGTCCATCCTCTACAATACGGGTATGCGAAGGCGTAACGAAATATCCGTCCTTATCGCTATCGGCCACCTTGGTAATTAGATCCTTAACCGGCTTCGTGTATCTATCAAAACTCATGGCATCCTCAACCAGCTCAATAGCGTCGGCTTTGCGAAGCGGCTCATAGTTAGTTAAGAATGTACCGTTTTGAACAATATCAAACTCTGCATCCACGTCATATCCTCTAATAACAGCCTCATCAGGGCGCTGGAACAAGTGGCTTTCGCAGTTTTTGGTTACCTTAACACTCTTATTGGTAAATTCCGGGTTAAGGTGTTTAATTTTTTCAGCGGGCAAAGTGATAGAAGCTGTGATATCATCTTCCATCTGAATTTTATGACTGGGAACAAAGTCAGAGCGCAATTTATGTACCAACCAGTTTTGGTCCTTGCTAAATCCGATACGAACGTAACTACCGATAACCGGGTTATTTTTATACATCAATGTGGTTCCTGCCCGACCGTTCACAATTTCAACGGTCATATAATCTTTCCAGTTTCCTTTTTCGGTGTCGTTTCTGTACAAACGCTTTACAAAAAGAACCAAAGTACGAATATGTTCCGGCATATCTTTAAGGAACTTGTTGTACTCATCGCTATACTGATCGGAAGGAGTAAGAAGCTTCACTGCCGAACCCAAGGTTCTTTCAGGACTAAGGAACGGACGGGATACACCAGCATCGGGACGGATATTTTTCCAACGTTTTGAATAATCCTTGTTAATGATCTCGTCGGCAAGTTTGAAGTCTTCTTGAAGATTTTGAATGTTAAACGTACCATATTTAATGGCATTTTGAAGAGACTTGGAGATTTCTGACTTACCACCACCGGAAACAGTGCAGGGCTTATGGCAGAACATGCCTTCAGCGTTTGTATGGATCATTCTCCAAAGCGGCTGTGCCGGATGCTTAACCAAATCGAATTTATCCCCGGTTGGGTACACATAGGTCTTTTTCGGAGAGAGTTTAAGCTTAAATTCACTGCCATTATTATTCCAGCTTACAGAACTTTTTTGTATGTCGATATTGGCGGTTTCAGGTATGTAAACAATATTCGCATACTTATTGTCCACGGCATAGCCCTCTGGCTTCACATCTACCTTATCCCCAAGCAAATCCATTGCCTCTTTAAAAGAATACTTGGTATCGAATTTATCGCAGAAATTTTTGCCAAATACGTTTTCACCCATTATTCCGCGCGGATAAGCAACGGCACCACCTGCGTGCTCCTCTTCAACCAAACCGTATAAATTTGCAGAATATCCGATTTGGGTTTTTACTTCCTTCTTAGAATAACCGTAATAGTTATCGGCAATTAGCGTAACTACCACCCCTCTGTCGTCGCGGCATGTTATTTTAAATGCTCCACCATCGTTATACAGTTCATCTTCATTTTCCCAGCACATTCCGTCATTTTTCTGACGTTCTGTGGCTTCGGAAATATGAGGCAAACCAATATCTTTCTTCTTTAATGTAGTTAGCTGTGGAGCTAAAATTACAGTTCCGGTATGTCCGGTCCAATGCTCAACATCAAGCGCTGCATCGTTCTCAGCCAGATTATGGTCACCGGCATTACCAAAAATACTTTCCACAAAATCAAGGTTACTTGCCAGGCACCCGGGAGCAAAAAAACGGATCTCCATACTTTTTTCCTCGATTACCCCTTTTACTTGCGGACAAACAATAGGACGCATCAATAACGAAAGCATCACTTTTGCTTGTTTTTCCTGATTCGAGGTGAAGGGAAGTACTTTATACTCTTCTGGCGGGTTTAACGCAGCATGTAATAGGTGCGCAAAGGCCACCTTAGGCACTTCCTTTTTATCTAAAGGCACAGGCAAACCACCCTCTACAATATGAAAAGTACCTTTAGTGGTTCTTTTATCATGCAGTGGATTATTTAAAACACCTTGTTTTACACGATAAGATGTTACCAATTTATTTTTAAAGGTATCCCCATTGGGTGGCAAACTGATCTCTCGTGCCAGTCCCTTTTGGTTCAGCACAAATGTGTTGTTAGGAATACGAAGCGATTTACCAATTTCAACATCTTTAAGATAATCATCGATAAAATTCTGTATTCTGGTATCAACCGGAGAAAGGTGATCAGACAACAATCGTGATTTTTCCCTAAAACTGCTGATCAGGCTTTCTGTTAAATCCAGAAACCTTGCATTGGAAAGTTTTTTCATTGCATCGGTTTCGTCGTGGAACAGAGGTTGACCAAGGGCAGCCAATTGAAGGTTGATGTACTGGATCATATCCTTACGATCCTTCTTGGTTGGTTTTAAATTGAATACTTCCTCTTTCATTATATTCGATTTTATAAGACTTCTTATTTACGGTTGCCAAAAATAATCAATTAAAGATATTTTTCTTCATTGGAATATGAAATAATCCTTAATTGTTTTAGGTATTAACACTAAAACCCCTGCAAAATCTACAATTTGAAACAAAAACAGGTTGTAAAACATCTTTTCTTAAAAAAAGTAAACAAATTGATATTTAATATACACATCATGTTTTGTCAATATTTCCAGATTATAAAAAAGGTACTAATATTACTACAATACAATGCGATAATTTGTTTACGGTTTTGCAGTAACAAAGGTAAATTTAGAAGAAATATATGACTTAGTAAATAGCTAAATATGGGTATTTGAAGAAATTTGGATAGAAATAGAGAATGAGTAGTATATAATTAGTTATGTCGATATGTTAATGATACGAGTGTAACATATACTCCGAATTCAACGCTATCATTAATCCCCGAATCGAGTTCGGGGCGACCTGTTCCGCAGGATTGCGGAAGGCTATCGGCATACCCGTCCGGCGACAGACGGGATACCAAGTGTTAACTTCAATGTTAACATGGTATTAATAGTTGCCCTATAAGTGCTTAATTCTAATCGACAGGATAACATCGAACACCTTTCGCTTATTTAAATGATTCATTAGGCTTGGGTGCATCTTATAGTAAGCTTTAGGGAACGGTTCTGCCACACAAGGCGCTTATACAGAACCGTTCCTTTGTCATTTACTCAAAAGATTCCTCTGTTTCTTCAATCTCTTCAGTTTCTTCGGATTGAAAGTCATTCTTTGGTTCTTGCTCAAACTCGGCCAAGGGCTTCAAATTATCAGGAATAGGCTCGTTTACCTCATCCTTAAAATAAGGGAACACATCGGCAATATTACTTTCAATAATAGCTACAATATCGTAATCAACAGTCATTCCGCTCATCGATTCGTCAATTCTTTCGTGGGCCTCTTTCAAATCATTGGCCAATACCAACATTTGGTTAGCTACTTTTTTCTCCTTACCAGCCTCTTCGTCAATGGTAACAAACATCACCTTGCACTTATACCATTTATCTCCGTCATCATAGAAAAACAGATCGGTATAATTCGCTTTTTTGATGGAAGGCACAGAAAACTCCCCCGAAACGTATTGCTCCATCTCTTCATGTATTCTGCTTTCGGCCTCGGTATATGAAACGGCATCAACCAGGTAAGGAAGGTTCACTTTTTTCTGCTTCCCTGTTTGCTCGTCAATCTTTTCGTACTTCACTTTACATTCAAACCACGTATTCATTATTATATATCTTTTAATGATTATTTTCTGAGGGAAGCAAAGATAATTCCAAAATTGTCATTAGAAAATTTCTTATCCGTAATTCACCTAATAAAAAACAACCAACTTAAGACTGCCTAATTAATAGATAATTTATCATCTGATCATCCATGATATATTTGCGGTTATATTATAATAAGGTAAATTAAAAATCCCGGATTATTTAGAGTAAACAGGGTAATTTTAATTTTTTTAAAAAAAAACACAAACTTGGCTCTTTCGTTAATATCTCATATACATCTGTTTACAGGCATTACAAAAACAAGTTCGAACTTTATTAGAGAAAATTCATATTTTTTATACGTGTATTATTCGTGTTGATTGTCTTATATAGGAATGAGCTTGAAAAGCCCAAATATTTAATATCATGAAGCAAGAGAGAATTAGAAGAAACTTATACAAAGTTTTAAGAAAAACAGGTGTGCCAAGGAACAAGATTGTAGAGGACGCTGCTCTTACTGAAGAGTTGTTGATGGATGAAGTTGATTTGACTTGTTTTCTGTTCTTATTGGAAACCAAGTTTGAAGTTGAGATAGAAAACTCGGAATTGCCCATGCTTAATTCAGTAGGTTCAACCATAGAATATCTACAAAAACATTGCGCTTAATACATTTCAATGTCAGATTATAAATAACAAAGAACCAAGCTTTACGGCTTGGTTTTTTTGGGTTGTGGCACCAGGTTAATCTCTACGGGTGTTGACTTAAACACTTTCACCAATTCCTCCTCGGGATGGATCACATTAAAATCTTTCCAAAACATAGGATCGTATCCTACTATCTTATCGGCCAGCACATAATTAGTTTTAAAGGCTTCGGAATATCTGATACGCAGGCCTTTCCCATGCTGGGCATTGGTGATCAGTAAATCGGCGGATGCATGGTATTCCGACTTGATTTTATTTCGTTTATCCCGCATGTTAATTGTCAGCTCACCCCGCACACTGTTTAAAATCCACTTGTCACCATAAGGTCGATAATCCACCTGATATCGTGTATAAACAGGTATCGACTTCACTTTTCTGGCATTTTTCCGGATCAAATACTTATCGCTGTTACGCAATGTTTTCTTGGTCATGCTAAAATCAGCGCTAATAAGGGCAAAAGTCTCCACATCCACATATAGCTCCCCTTCGTAGTAAATGCTCTCCATCTCAACAATGGGCTTAAACCCGACTTTATACACCACCCTGTCGTGAACGATGTCTTTCCCTTTGTACATATAAAAATAATTATTGCCCTCTTCTCCCGAGATAAAATCGAGATGTTTGGCCACATCTATTGTTGAGAACAAGGCCGGCCCCCCGGCAAGCTTTAACCGTGCCACGGAAATATCTTCGTCCTCCACTTTTTTTCTACCTTTTACAAAACGGGCTTCTTCTTTATCAAAAGTATTAAGGTAAGAGCTCTTATAAATATCCAGAACAGCCTCAGACACTTCGATGTATTTACCATCCTGTTTAATGGTTTCCCTAAAAAATGCCGTTAACAACATAGGGCTTGTAAAATAATTTTGCGCTCTATTTTCAATCAAGCGCTGAATTATTTCATCAGGACGGATAAATCGCACTTTAATTTCCTTTATTTGGATGGTTTGTGGTTTGAGCGAAACAATAACAGAGGTATCCGAATGAGGAATGTGAATACTGGATGGACTATATCCAATCGAAGACATATTTATTTCCGAATCGACAAATTTACGAGGTACAAGAAAAGTAAATTCCCCCTCCATGTTGGTAGTAGTTCCCAGGGGTTCTCCTTTGACGGCTATATTTACCAGCGGAAGCTTTTGTCCGTTATCCGATGAAATAACGGTTCCTTGAATTGTGATATAATTACGCAGCGCCAATTCCCGCTTTTGATGCGAAATGATAATCTGTCTGCCAACGCCTTTAAAACTCAAATCGTAGTTCTTGAAGATGTCTTGCAGGATGGTAAAAAGGGAATGTTGCTCGTAATAAATATGTATCACTGAATCAACAGGCAAATCGGAAGGATCATAGGAAAAATCAAAATCGTACGTTAGATGAATAGAATCGAGCAACGCCTCAATTTTAATGGACTTATACTTAACATCAATTTTTTCGTCCAATACCTCATCCTGTGAATAGCAATAAGTACTTAGGAGTATAATTATTAAAATGTTTATTAGTCGCTTTGTGGCTCTCATTTAGTCATGGTTGTTCTAACAAACAGTCTTTTACGTAATGTGCCAAACGCAACCGTATCATTACGCTGCATCAAAGCTTCTCTTGCCAAAGACAATAACAAAAAGAGTTTCTTTCTGTACAAACACTAATATAACAAATTTAATGGATCTAATTCTCCTGATACTGGAAATCGACCCCATAAAGGCCATTTAAAACGATAATAATATGTTCGATGGTATATTTATCGAAAGTGGAACTGATTACATTGTCTTCTACATCAAAACCTACTGGTATTTCGATGGTTACGTCGTAAACCTCCTCAATTAAAGCAATGGCTTGAGTCAGCTTGTCCCGTTTAAACTCAAATTCTTTAGTTTTCCATGCCATAAAATTATTGCTGGACACTTGCTTCTTCACCAACGAATGATCTTCCGCATTAAATACAGCCTTATCTCCAGCATTTAGCACCACCTTGTTGTTTGGGTTAGACAAGGATGATACTTCAACAATCCCGGAGCTTACATTTACCTCGTTCAGGTTGGCATCGGGAAAAGCTTTGACATTAAAGGAGGTTCCAACAACCTTTATTTGAATTTGGTTGGTGTTGACAACGAACGGACGTGTTTTATCAGCCGCAATATCAAAAAAGGCTTCTCCTTTTAACGAAACCAACCGGGAACCACTGGCAAATGATTTAGGATACTCGATACTGCTGTTTCGGTTTAGATCGATGACAGAACCATCGTTTAAATCAATTTGCTCAATTAAGTTTTCGCTCTGCGCAAGTACCAGTGAATCGTCAACTACATTTTTTTGGAAAGGATTCAGGAACAGCATTATGGCAACAATTATACATGCCGCCGCCGCCACATAGCCAACATACAGCATCCTTATTCCTGCTTTGTTCTGGCCAATGGTTTTATTCCTTACGTTATCCCAGGCTTGGTTAACATCCACCCTGTCCGATAGCAATGCATGGTCCACTTTGTTCAAGCTTTCGGAAATTTTAATCCACTCTGCTTTGTGGTCTGTTTTTTCCAACCACTTCTCAAAGTCATTCACTTCCTTTTGTGATGCTTCCCCGGAATACACCCTTGCTGCCAAATCCCAATTTATATTTTGTCTGTTCTTCATCATCTTCATGTTATAGCAATATGTTATACACTTGCTTTTTTAATTCTAACAAATTCTCTCTTAAAAACTTCAATGCTTTTCCCATTTGAGTTTCAACCGTTTTGGGAGAGATATTAAGTTTTTCGGCAATTTCCCGATACTTTAGTCCTTCTAATCTATTCAATTTAAAGATCCTTTTTCGTTGCTCCGGTAACCGTTCAATCGTTTGAGCAATTCTTTCCATCGCACCCGAATCAGGATAGTTCACCGTTTCAATAGCCTCTTCGGATTGAACTGCTTTTTTAAAGTCCCTCTCGTGCTGTACCCTCTTAATTTCGTTATGGCAGCTGTTTCTGACCGCAATCATTAAATACGATTTTAACGAGGTAATTTCGTACTGCTTCCTTTTTTCCCACAGCTTTACAAAAACGTTTTGCACAACACTTTCCGACATATCAATATCATGAACAAAAGTTTTCGCAAATGCCGTAAGACCCACATAGTATCGCCTAAAAATTTGTTCAAACGCTTTTTCATCACCTTTTTTTACCTGTGCGAAAAGCAATTGGTCGTTATATTTACCTGTTTTTTGCCGCATCCATGTACATACATTTATAATAAGACAAAGTAAATGCTTATTTACCCCTATTCTAAATTACATTTTTTTATTGCCATTGGAAAGTAATTAATACGGCAGCATGGTCTGAAGGGAATAATGCAGTAGTACTATCTACAACCGCTGCATCAATAGCTTTAAGGTGGTTACCTTTGTAAAAAACAAAATCGATACGGTCGTTGTAACCTTCCTTAAAAATTGGAGAATATGTGTTTCCGGATATTTCCGATGCGTCGGACCAAATTTCGCGGAAGGCATCTTTAAAGCCTTCTTGCTCCATTTTTTGGGTTGCCGGAAACGGAATAACTCTGTTGTATTTGTTGTATTTGTTATTTTCCGTCCAGTCTAGATGAGAACCGCTGTTAAAATCGCCAGCTAAAATCAAAGGACTGGAATTAAAATCATTGTTCAGTTGCCCCAATTCGCTTAAAATAAAACGAACTTCGTTTCCTCGTGTAGCATCTTCCAGTTTCAGAATAGTGTCGGTGCTTATATTTTCGTTCATCAACAGGCCTTTTATATTTGGCTTAAAGCTGAGCCAAACCGGACACACTACCAGATGTTTGTTATCGTTTAACAACACCTCAATACCGCCTGCATTAATAGGTTTATAGATATTAAAACTCTTTCCTAAGGGATATCGACTTAACAAACACAGATTATGACTTCTCCGGTAAAAATAGAAATCCAGTTTGTCGGCCAAATATTCCCCTGAACCAAATTCTTCCTGAAGGGCGATGATATCGGCGGCATTTTCTTCAATACATCCCGCTATCCTGTCCAATCCAACTATTCTCCCCTGCTGCCTGCCCCCGTTCCAAATATTCCAGGTCATTATTCTAATGGGACTTTCTGCCTCTTCGGCCATGGTCAATCTCTCTTTTTTAATACCTAAGTAAGCATCTGCAAACTGTCTATCCGACAATTTCTGCGACCATATCCCTACCTCATCAATCATCCCGTTAAAAGTATCCATAGCATAGTCCATCGAGCCTGCGTTACACCCTATGTACAAATTATAATCCGCATCGAAACCTTGAATTCCATTTAAACTTAAAACCCCAACCAATTTGCCATCGAAATAAGTGCGGGCCACCTGTTCGTTTTTGTCCATCATAAAACCGAGTTGATGCCATTTTCCATCATTAATTTTTTGACGAACAGGCGTAGCTGTATACTTTTGCAGCTGAAAACCATCAGAAACATCTAACTGCCACGATCCCGAAGCTGTGCTTGAAATTGCCCATCCCCTTTCGGTATCACTACCGATACTTTTATTGCCAATAATCCCATACACTTCACCATCATTTTCTTGCATCTTTACCCACACCATTACAGAAAAAGCGTTTTGTTGCCGAGGGATAAAGTCACCCTTCGTTTCGATAACGATAGGTTTGCGGTGGAATGAGTTCACGGTAAGGTTTAAACACGAATCTTTTAATCCCTGACTGTACGACATTTCCTGATTCCCGTATATCCGGAAAGGTTCGATACCCGAAGAGGTGTTATCTCCATCAAAATTAAAATATAACAAAGGAACAGACGGAATTTTTTCGGAGGGATTAAAAAAATGACACGCGGTGATCAGCAAGACATTACATGCGAATAAAATATATTTAGAGGATTTGTTCATATATTTAAGCGAGTAATAGGTACGTATTTTGTTTGTTCGAGAAAATTAGGCATAAGGTTACAAATTTTCTAACCCTTTTTGACCAATACCAATCATTCAATGATTTTAGTACCGGTTTCACTACGTTCCTTTCAATATTCATGGATACTTTATAATACTTCTGAACAAGTCATCGGCCTGCCTGCTATCAGTCAGGTATTTGTTTACATTCTGCTTTGCGGAGATCCCCCGGTGCTAACTTGATTGATTTGGCTTATGTAAAGACAAATCCGGGATAAACATTGAACAAATAAAATATATTCCCTATTTTGAACTAGTCTAATAAAAACATATACTTTTTAAATACTAAAACCAATTATCATGAAGAAATTCCTGATTACCATTCTTGTGGTTGTTATTGTTGCACTTGGAGCGGCAGCTATTTGGCTTGCTACGCTTGAAGGTGCGTATGACGTTAAGAGGTCCATTACTGTAAATTCTTCAAACGCGGAGGTTTTTGATTTGGTTCAAGATTTTAATAATTGGACGGCCTGGTCGCCATGGCTGTGCATGGAACCAGATGCTAAGGTAGATGTAACGGGCCATGGCAATACCGTAAACGATACCTACACCTGGGCTGGCGAACTGGTTGGCGAAGGGACGATTAGCCATACTAAAATAGAAGCAGGCAAATCGATTGAACAGGATATCGTATTTAAACAGCCCATGGAATCAAGCTCATTTGTTTATTGGGAATTCAGCAGCTTAAATGATTCAACTACCAAGCTTACCTGGGGAATGAAAGGTGAGATGCCTTTTTATCTGCGTTTTATGACCAAGATGATGGAACCTTGGATTGGCATGGACTATGAACGCGGATTAAAGATGATTAAAGAATTGGCCGAGAAAGGTTATGTTGCCTCAAATGTTGAGATTATTGGTATTGTTGACGCTCCCGCCATAAACTACGTGGGTCAGAAGGTAGCTTGTAACATGGACGATGTCGAATCTAATATGAAATCATCGTTTTCTGCACTTAGCAGCTATGCCATGGACCATTCCATTGAATTTGAGAAAGCACTATCTATTTACCATGTATTTGATTTTATAACAGGAAATATTGAATATTCGGCCGCAGTTCCCATAAATGAAGGTTATGAGGCCGAAGAACCATTTTACGTAAGTAAACTACCAACTACCAAAGCACTGAAGATAAAATTCTTAGGAGACTATAAGCATATAGGCAATGCCTGGGCTGCCGGTATGACTTATACCAGAACCCATAAAATAAAAGAGAATAAGGATATTCCGCCATACGAGATGTATTTAAACAGCCCTATGGAAGAACCTGACTCAAGAAAATGGGTTACAGAAGTGTATATGCCCGTAAAGGAATAATAATTTTTTATGCGAATCAAGGCTGTATGTTTGTGGAAGCATAGTACAGCCTTGATTCGAATGATATATTAACATGTATTATACAGAAGCCGCTAAACAAAGTGCGGAATTTTTGTGTTTGGGAGAAAAACTAATGATCCATGGCAAGAAAAAGAAAAGAACTGTTTCCTCACGTAGTTACTTCTGTCAATGAAATTACACCTGGTTATTTTACGCTGGAATTCGAAAGGAAATTTAATTTTATTCCTGGTCAGGTAGTGGCCGTTTCGTTAAATTTACAGGATGACCCGCGACTTTACAGCATTGCCAGTGGCAATCAAAAAGAGAACATGCGCATCTTGTTTGATGTATATCCCGAAGGACTTCTCACACCTCCCTTGTCTGCCGCAAATCCCGGAGATATAGTCCTGGTTTCGGAGCCGTTCGGAAAATTCACTCCTTCAGCGACAGAAGAATGGTGGATAGCAACCGGAACGGGCATTGCCCCATTTATATCGGTGTTGGAATCTGGCCAATCCATACCTCAAAAGTTCTTGCATGGCTCCAGAACGCTAGATGGTTTTTTGTTTCAGGATTTTTTCAAAGAAAAACTAGCCGATAATTACCTTAGATTTTGCACGCAGGAAACCGGAGATGATGTTATCGAAGGAAGACTAACACATTGGCTTAACGATCAAGACCAACTGCCCAAAGATATGAAGTATTTCCTTTGTGGCAATCCTGATATGGTAGTGGACGTGAGAGATATAGTATTAAGCAAGGGTGTTGACTTTGACCATATAATGGCCGAAATATATTTTTAGCATCAGTTCTTCGGATGCACTTTGAAAATGCTTTATGAGTACATCGCACCCCTTGTTCTATTAGTAAATTGACAAGCCCAAATATAATATAAGTTGAACAATGCGGGTTAAAAGTCTTTCTCCTTGTCCTCTTTTAATAATTTTTTTGTGCTAAGCAGGCCGCATGCCGCATATATATCTTCACCTCTCGACTTACGAATCGTCGCAATAATCCCTTTCTTCTCCAACACTTCTTTAAATGCCTCCATGGTTTTATGCTTAGAACCTGTCAGCGGGGTATCTGGTATGGGATGAAATTTAATCAGGTTAACCCTTGACTTTAACCCGTCCACCAATCTAACTAATTCTTTGGCATGTTCAGTGGAATCATTTACCTTTTCAAACATAATGTATTCAAATGAAATCCTTCTCTGGCGTCCAAAATCATATTCTTTTAACGTCTCAATGACGGCTTCGATAGGATATACATTTTCGATAGGCATCAGTTCCTTTCGCTGATCGTTATAGGGACTGTGCATGCTGATCGCCAGATGGCATTCACTTTCTTCAATAAAGCGGCGCATGGCGGGAACAACACCAATGGTGGATACGTTTATTCTTCGAGGACTCCAGGCAAAACCCCAATCCGAGGTGATAATCTCCAGGCTTTTGAGTACTTCATCTATGTTATCCATAGGTTCACCCATCCCCATGTATACCAGGTTGGTCAGCACATCACGTTCGTCAATGCTCACCATTTGATTAAGTATTTCTCCTGCGGTAAGGTTTTTCTGAAACCCTTGTTTTCCCGTCATGCAGAACAAGCATCCCATTTTACATCCAACCTGTGAGCTAACACATAAAGTCTTTCTGTTTTCAGAAGGGATATAGGCCGCTTCGATAAATTGTTGGGTACTGGTACGGAATAGATATTTCCTGGTGCCATCAATGGATTCCTGAACATTATCAAATGGACTCAATCCAACATGATATGCTTTGTTGAGTATTTCCCGATTCTTTTTGGAAAGGTTCAACATGTCGTCAATACTATTCACCTTCTTTTTGTAAAGCCAGTCTGCAATTTGTTTTGCGGTAAACGCCGGAAATCCAAGCTCTTTGACAATTTCCTGCAGTTCTTTTAATGTTTTTCCAAACAGTGCCTCTTTTACCATATCCTTCACTTGCCTATAATACATTCCTTAATTATTTGCAAAGGTAGTATTTCTTTTATGTTTGAGCTTACTTTGGCAACACGCTTGTTTTAATAACAGCGTATATTTGTTGCAGAAAAAAATACATATGGCATGAAAAAATTCACACAACCTGTAAATATTAGGTTCTTCGATATAGATATGAACCATCACGTAAATAATTCGGTGTATTTTACCTATATGGAGAATGCACGTACGGAATTATTGATGAACGAATTTTTGCGCTGCAGGGAACAGGGATTGACTTTTGTGATTTCCGAAACCTCTTGCAAATATAAAAATCCTATACGGCTGGGAGATTGTGTGCTATGCGAAATGGTTTTTACCATGGTAAGGGCGGTTCAATTTAATGTGAGTTACACGTTTAAAAACAAACATAGTAATGAGGTATATGCCGTTGGCGACACTTTGGTTGTGATGATCAACGAAGCAAAAAATCGCCCTGTTCCAGTTCCTCAGGAATTTATTGCTAAATATGTAAATCCATAATCTACATATATCTAACAGGAGCATAAACCAACCAAAGGTTACAACATATTAGGGGTGCAGCTAACATCAAGCCTGAAACCACCCGGTGTACAATCTTGACTTATCCGAAAATTGCAAGTGGACATTGAAATATTTTGACTTTTGGGACAGATTTCAACAAAATTAAGTGGCGATCCTCCCTCTACGTGGCAAGCAGCGTGATTTAACCTAGTGCAACAAATAAATATGCAGCTAGCAATATTTTTAGAACACTATTGACATTCTGTTAAAATTAAGGTAAATTGGTTTTAGTATTAATCAAACAAATTACTCGATATGTTAAAACTAATCTTAAGTGGTAATGTTGGTAATGATGCCACAGTAAAAGAAACCAACAACGGTAAAGTAATAAATTTTGATGTTGCCGTTTCAAAGAATTACAAAAACTCTAAAGGTGAGAAGGTAGAAAAAACCGAGTGGGTGAGAGCAGCTATATGGCGCGGCAAAGATTCTGACACCAAATTTGCCGAATACATTAAAAAAGGCAAAAAGGTACTGATTGAAGGCGAACCACACAGTTCCGGTTACCAAAACAAAAATGGCGAAATTCAATCGACACTAGAGGTGACAGTAAAAGATTTTGAGTTTTTAAATTAAATATTACACAACTTATTGACATGAAAACCGGCATTTATTGTCGGTTTTTTTATTTTTGTACTATTGCACATTATTCACAATATCGGGAATCAAAACGAATATTATAAAACTGCATGAAAACACCTTGTTGCGCAAAAGCCAAACACCTATTTATTGTTGCTTTTATATTTATGGTATATGCCTGTGGGCCTACTCCCCAAGAAATGGCCAAAGAGAAGTTGGACAGGGCAACACACCTGTTTAGTCAAGATCAGTTTAACGATGCCAAAGTGGTCCTGGATTCAATTCTGGATGAGTTTCCCAAGGAAATTGAATTTGTAGCTCGGGCAGAAGACCTGATGAGAACCATTAAAATAGGCGAGCAAGAACGGAACCTGGTCTTTTTCGACAGTGCCTTGGTGGCTAAAGAAAATGAACTTAAGGTTTTAATGAAGAATTTTATTGTGTCCGACGAATATGGTAAAAAACAGATTCTGATTCACAAACGCCAGAAACCGCAAAACTCATACAACAGAACCTACCTAAGAGCCCACCTGGATATGGAAGGTAATTTCTACATCTCGAGCAGATATTCCGGCGATTACTATATCTACCACAAAAAAATAAAAGTGTACGACAAGGGCCAATCCGTTATGAGCGAAGAAATACCCGAAGATGGCTTTGATAATAGAAAATTCGAAGACCAGGGAACGTATTGGGAAGTGGTCAATTACAAAAAAGGAGCCGACAACGGCATTATTGATTTTATTGCCCAAAACACGGACAAACCTTTAAAAGTGCAGTTTATTGGCAAAAAACACTACTACATTGTCATGGAAAAGTTCGATAAAGACGCTATTGCCGACGGATATGAGATTTCTTTTGTTCTGCAAGAAATTTCGAGGATTAAGAAAGAAAAGGAAAACGTGAAGAAAGAACTGGCCAGGCTGAAGTGAAATAAGCTAATGCCCCTAAATCTAAAGGCGAAGGTGAGTCGCTTGCAGAACCCGTCAAGGGTTTATAAACGGCTTGGTACCTCAGCTGCCCTTTATAGAACCTGAAAGCTTCCCAATTGTGCTTTTAGAAATTGGTTCAAAGAAAAAAATAATTTAATTTGAAATAATAAACAAAATCACAGGACAGAGCTCAGCTTACATTCCCCAGTTCACATACCCTACTAAACGCTTACATTCCCAATAGGTTCAATAGTGTTTGCAGCTCATCGATTCTGACATGATGGTATTCCCTTACCTTTGGCGTTAAATGGTCCATTTCAAGCTCCCTCTTCAGTTGGATTAACCTATCATAAATCAAATGTATTTCTTTATTAAGTTTCCGATTGTAATTTGCCATTAGATCATCCGATTGGTTACCGGGTTGTTTGTTTTGTACATTATAGGTTTCCATCACTAAATTATATTGGTCATTAATCCGATACTCTTACCCCTATTAACTCTTCTCATTAAAAAAAACATCTTGAATCAATAACATTTATTGATTCAAATAAGCAATATCCATTTTATTTATTTCATCTGATGCAGTATAAGGAATAGTAAAAAAGAAAGTTGAACCTACCCCTTCTTCGCTTTCCACCCAAATTTTTCCATCCAGCATTTTAACATAAGCCTGGGATATAGCCAAACCCAAGCCTGTTCCTTCATATTCCCTGGTAAATGTTTCAGAACTTTGTCTAAACCGATTAAAAATCACTCTCTTATTTTTTTCACTTATACCTATTCCATTATCCTTTACATAAAACTCAAGGCAATTGTTCATCTTGCTGAATCCAAATGTAACATTGCCCTTGTCACCAAATTTAATCGCGTTATGTATAAGGTTTGTAAGAACTGAAAATATTTTATCAAAATCTGTATTTATGATTAATTTATCTGAGGCTATGTTCTTCTCATAAATTAAGCGCAAACCTTTTTGTTCAGCTTCCGGCTTAAAATAGTTGTAAACAGTGCGCATTTGCTGGCATATTTCTATTTCTTCATTAACAACGCTAACCTGCTCTGATTCTATTCTTGAAATATCAATCAGGTTATTAACGACATTAAGCAATCGTTCTCCACTAGTTATTATGGCATCAGTATAATCTTCAATTTCTTCACCTGAAAGCTCCGGGATTTTTAGCAAGTTCGAAAAACCTAATATTCCATTCATGGGCGTCCGAATTTCATGATTTATATTGGATAGGAAAACCGATTTTAACCTATCACTTTCCCCTGCCTTTAGCTTTGTTTCAATCAGCTGTTGGGCCTGTACCTTTAATTTTCGCTCCATTTCTTTCTGCGTTGTGAAATCTTCTTTTACGACAAGAAAAGCGGTGATTACGTTTTGCCTGCTTTTTATGGGCGTGATCGTCACGCGTTCCCAAAAATATTCGCCATTTTTCTTCCTTGTGTTCAACTCACCCCTCCAAATGTCCCCTGACATCATGGTATCTCCAATCGCATTATATTTCTGTTCTGCATCTTTTCCGGCAAGCAGTAATCGCAGATTTTTTCCTATTGTTTCATGCGGGCAATAACCCGTAGTCTCGGTAAACTTTGGGTTAACATATTTTACAATACCCTCTTTGTTAGAAATTATTACCGCATTCGCACTGTATTCAAAAGCTGCTTCTAACGTTATGATTTCCAAGTCTTCCTCCCTGCATCGGTTGTTTTCGTGGACAGTATTCAAGCTTTCGTCTTCCCCGAGCATTTTAATATATTTGGAAACCGGACCATTTGCGATAATGGAGTGATTCTTTGTATCGGCTTCTATTGTATTGGGATAATTCTTTTGTGGATTACTTTGTGAATTAGTTTGCATTGGTACATGTAGGTTGATCATGTTTTTACCTATAGTTCATCATGTGAACCACCTAAGGCATCTACAGATGAATTATTTATAACAATATCCATATAATGGATATGATTCCTTCCAATTTTTGGGTTTGATAGATTTATTGTTTGCGTCATTTTTTTTAAGTAATGAAACGCGTTTCCTGTTTTTTTAAATTCATTGCATGCCTAAATCTTGCTGTCGGAAGGAATAAGATCCTTTGTTTAAACCATATTCCTTATTGCGTACTTTTTGAATACTTCCTAATTCCTCAAACTTCCCAAGTCTCGTTAGTTCACTAATTACCAATTGTTCAAATGGCAAAAACCCCCAAAATGGATGAAGCTTATCATATTTGTACACACCTTTGATTGTATAAGAAATATATCGACGAAATAACCGGTGTAGTTGATCCGCCATTTGAGTTTTTGATATTGCCTTCATTTTTATGGCAACGATTTCATTGGTTATGTAAATCAAACTCTGAATTAACTGTGCCTTCAGGGTACTGTGGATTACTATTTCCACAATTTCCATGTTATACCCGCAAATATCCTGATTGCATTTGCCTAACGCTTCATTCTCTTTAACGTTCTGATAACATATTTCATCTGTTCTGTTTTCAATATAATCCAGCAATATGTCAATATCTATATTTATCATTTAAGTTGCTTTTTGCTACAAAATATTCAACATCATTTGACTATTTTTTAGCCGTTCGTTTTCAATTTTAAAACGAGAACATCAAACACCGTGCCTAATATTCCAATATATTGTTATTCTTGCTCTTACAAATTACGTTTAAACATAGCATGAAATAATTAGTCATTATTCCGTCACATCGTAACCGAAAGTGCCACTATAACGACATCCCTATCTTAAAAGTCATACTGAAAACAAAGTGCTATTGTGATTGGGCAAATACGACAGTAGGTGAAGGGCCCTGTTCCATCAAACAGCCCATAAAATATGATCCCATGCTGGTTTTGTTGAAGGCGGAAAAGGTGGGAAAGGAGGCAAAGCTGCAACGTGGAGTTGATCAGAAGGTTAAACCACACCCATGAACTGTATTATTCACATCCAATGGGAACGTGGCACCTATATCTCTACTTATACTTTTTCAATATTTAATTTCTTCATTTTCGCCAACAGTGTGGTTCTTTTTAAACCCAACAATTCGGCCGCGCCAGCATCTCCGCCTATCTTCCACGAAGTGCGCTCAAGCACATGTTCAATGTGCCGCTTCTCCACCTCATGCAGGTAAAGGCTCTTGCCCTCCTCATGCCGGTAAGGGTGTTTGTCCTTCTCCTCTGCTGCATGATGATCACCCAGGAGGTCAACGCTTAAGGTTTCCGAACTCGAAATTATCACGCCCCGTTCCACTACATTTTCCAATTCTCTCGCATTCCCAGGCCATTCGTACCGCTGCAAACAATCTAAACTCGAAGCCGAGATGGATTTAACTTTTTTACCATATATACGGTTATATTTTTTCAGAAAGAAACTAACCAACAAGGGGATATCTTTTTTCCTTTCCCGAAGGGGGGGTATAGCCAGCTCTATGACGTTAATCCTGTAATAGAGGTCTGATCGGAAATTGCCATTAGCTATCTCATCGCTTAAAACCCGGTTTGTCGCCGCAACAATCCTTACGTTCAACTTCATTGTTTTGTTGCCCCCTACCCGCTCTACTGTCCCTTCCTGAAGGACCCTCAGCAACTTGGGCTGAATAGCCATGGGCATCTCTCCAATTTCATCCAAAAAAAGGGTTCCGTTATCGGCAATTTCGAATTTACCTTTCCGCAGATTAACAGCTCCCGTAAACGCCCCTTTTTCGTGTCCGAACAATTCACTTTCAATCAGATTTTCAGGAATCGCGGCGCAATTTATGGACACAAATGCTCCAGGCCTGTTGCTTTTTTCATGAATTGCCCGAGCTACCAACTCTTTACCGGTCCCCGTTTCTCCGGTTATCAATACCGGTGCTTTGGTCAGCCCTATGGTCTTAACCTTACTTAACAGCAATTGGAAACGATAGTCACAGGTAACAATATTGCTGATACCATGCTTGACTTTCAATTCCTTTCTTAAATAAACAACTTCATCTTTCAACCTTTGCTGCAATAATTCCAGTTCCTTGTTCCGTTTTTCCAACTCATGTAAAAGCTGCCTGTTTCTATGTTCATCATTATATTTATCGATGGCATTAAGAATATCCAGTCGTAATTTTTCCTCATTCCAAGGCTTCGACAAATACCGATATACCCTGCCCGTTTCAATGGCCTGCTTCACCACATCAAAATCCGCATAACCCGAAACAACCATAAAAACGGTATGCGGAAACTCATCTTTTACCCTTAATATAAAATCAATCCCGGTTTCTCCCGGCATCCTTTGATCAACAAGAACTACCTGTACATCCCTGCTCAATAAAACTTCATACCCCTCCTTTGTGGAGGTGGCGGTATAAATAGTTAAATCATCACCAAAACAAACCCTAAAAACATCAAGATTTGCCTTTTCGTCATCTATGTACAATACACTTCTCATTGCAATTCAATTTGTCAAAATCATCCAGGTTAGCGCCTTTTTGCTAAACAAGAATATAAATGTTCTAATTTGGTACTGTTTTTCTTAAAACCAGCTTTGGGAATTCCGGTCAAAAAAAACAGATTAACAAATACCACGCCAACTTCACAGATGCTTGTTAATCTAAATCTTACAAAATTCTTTTAGCTATAACACCAATAATAGTGTCGTTATTTCATCACGCCGGAATCGAATTTGTCAATATAATGACATTTCAATTTTAATTCGCACCTCAAAATCCGCATTACCCGAAATAAGCTTAAAAACATCAAGAATTGCCCTTTCGCCATCTATGTACAATATGCTTTTCATCGAATTACCGTATGGCCATTTTCGATTGCTTACAGAAAAATTCTAGAACAAAAAAAGATATTAAAAGTTAAACATACTATTTTGTTTGATTTTTTTAGCGTAAATTAAAACATTTTGGTATTCCAGTCCATTAGTCAGCAATAACTGCACAAGTGGAATTTTCAAAATACCCTTTATTTTTATATTTCGCTTTATGCAGGCTTTAGAATAACCAATAACGCAATAAACGCTATACTTGTTCGATTCAACAAATAAAAAAAAATAATACTTTTGTCTGAAATCCAATGATTTTCGCACTCAAAAAAAAACAGAAATTAATATAGACGCTCAGTTTGTTATAAGCAGCTCAATGTTTACAGATAATATTGAATACGACAATGAAAGAAGTTCCAAATACAGATAGTTTAATTCTGGATATTCATAAGATGATTTTATATTCCGTTCATTCTAACCATGAAAATAATTTTGTCCGTGGCAAATATTCTAAAGAATTATTCGGCATTGAAACCGACAAGATGCCAATCACCACGGAGGAATATTTAAATTTTATATTTCCCGAAGACAGAGAACAAACCATAAACAAATGGAACGAAAATATTAGTGCAGGTGTAAATATCTATGAAACCGAATATAGAATACAACATATTGACGGAACCATTAAATGGGTTAAGGATACGTGCCATGTAATCCGCAACAAATCGGGTGAGGTAGAAAGGAAGATAGGCACTATTGTCGATATATCTCAATATAAAGAACATGAAATCCAACTAGTAGAATCCCAAAAATGGCTGAACATTGTTCTTGACAACCTCAACAGTTCTGTGTTTATTAAAAATACCGACCTTAAATATATACTATACAACAAATATGTAGAAAAGACTTGGCATATTGCCCCTGGCGAGTTCATTGGAAAAAGCGCTTTTGATTTATTCCCCAAAGATATCGCGGAACAAATCAACAAAACTGATAAGCAAACATTGGCCCAAAAGTCACCACAAAAACTCACCGTAAAAACCGAATTCCCTGATGGGCCAAAAAAAACCACTATAACTGAAAAAATCCCGCTGTTTGACCACAATAACAAAATATATGGCCTGCTGGGCATAACAACGGATATTACAGAATTGGCAGATGCCAAAGAAAAAATAGAACAGGATCAGTTATGGCTAAATCATTATGTAACTAAATTAGAAAATTACAACGAGGAGCTAGTGAAAGCAAGACTGCACCTGAAAGAAACCCAGAATCAATTGGTACAGTCTGAAAAAATGGCATCAATGGGTATTCTGACTGCCGGCATTGCTCACGAAATCAACAATCCCATTAACTATATAAGCGGTGGTATTGCCGGGTTAAAAAAATGCATTCAAAAACTAACCCATTATCTCATCAAAGACACTGAGAAAAATAATAGTCCCCAAAGCAACCCAAAGGATATTGCACAAACTATAGATTCTGCACAAATTATGATTGGCAGTATTGAAAAGGGAATATCCAGAGTGGTAAATATTATTGAAAGCATCAGTAATTTTTCGCGGGATGCATCCAACCATTTCATAGAAGTGAACATTAACAAATTACTGGATTCCACACTACTTATTTTATACAGCAAATATAAAAACAACATCAAAATAATAAAAAACTACCATAACAAAGACAGCGTGTATGGACTACCCACCAAACTGAATCAGGTATTCATGAACATAATATCCAATGCCATTGACTCTATTGATGGGCGTGGGAACATTACCATTAAAACCTGGTGGGAAGAGAATGACGATACTTTTATTATAAGTATCAAAGACAATGGAACAGGCATACCTGAAAAGATTAAAGATAAAATATTTAATCCTTTTTTTACAACAAAAAATGTTGGCAAAGGTACCGGATTAGGATTATACATATCTTACCAGGTCATTGAAAACCACTATGGAACAATAGAGGTTAATTCTCAAAAAGGAAAGGGTTCCGAATTTATTATCAGACTGCCAAAAAACGATCAGCTAGCTTCCAGTTCCGGAAAATCGGATTTAACCCGCAATATGCATTAGAAAATCTATTACACATTGAAATTGTTTCAAAACAAGACACTTCGCTGCTTCACTTCAA
>NZ_JBNGOS010000043.1:0-52786 GCF_050589685.1 Saccharicrinis sp. 156 | reverse complement strand
CGTTTTTAGAATCATATAGCTCCGCGTCTTTAAATTCTCCTCTGGTACCGGTTTCCATACTCCATGCATACCATTCAATGTAATGATATTCTTTGGTGTTAATGGAATAGCCCATGTATCTTTTTCCATCGGCAGAAACCTTTGGTCGGCGGTGAAACTGGCTAAAGGCAGCCTTTTTCCATTCTCGCTCAGGATTTTCAATCAATGGCACAAAACTGGTACCTTGCATATAATCGGGAACGGGAATACCGGCAAGCTCACACAAGGATGGAAACATATCGACTAGCTCTGTAAGTTCGAATGTATGTGCACCCCTGTTTTTCTGGTTTGGTGTACGAATAATCATTGGCACTTTTAAGTCGATGTTGTAATTGGTCATTTTCCCCCAACTGTTGTGGTCGCCTAGTTTCCATCCATGGTCTCCCCAAAGAATAATTATGGTATTGTCGTATATCCCAATCTTCTTCATGTGCTCGAAAAGATCGCCAAGCAAGGCATCTACATAACTTACACTGGCGTAATAACCATGGCGTAAAAGCCTAACCGTATCTTCGCTCATTCTATACTCAGAAGTAGGATGGCCAATGTGATTAAAGCCATCGTAATGCCTTAATTCATACATCGAATTCATGGTGTAAATCGGTGTGTTTTCCGGTCTTTCCGGATTTTCGGCCAAAGGTATTTTTGCCGGGTCGTACAAGTCCCAATACTTTTTTGGTGCAGTAAACGGAAGGTGAGGGCGGAAGAAACCCAAGCCTACGTAAAATGGTTTGTCCATTTTGGCTAAACGGGTAAGTGTTTTTAAAGCCAATTTGTTTTGTGCACCATCGTAGTACATGGTGTCGTGTACATCGGCTGCCTCCCATGCTGGTCCTGTATTCCATCCATCCGCGTATCGAATGGGGCGAAGTTTTAATAACGAGTCGCGTTTAATTACCTGCGACTTAGCTACCTCTTCGCTTATATAAAAGGTTTCGCCATCTCGTTTTAACCAACCCGGGCGTTTATATCTAGCTGGGCGTAAATCTGGCTCGTCCCACGAAACGGAGTCGGGCATATAATTGTGAAATATTTTCCCAAGGTTTACGGTGTAATACCCATGCTTGTGGAAATACTGAGGCATGGTTACTGCATCCGGATTAATTTCGCGAAACTTATCACCTAAATGCCAAACACGGGTTGAATCAGGTCGAACACCTGTGGTTAAGCTTGCCCTCGATGGAGCACAAACCGCGCACTGGGTAAACGTTTCTCTAAAAGTCAAACCCTCACCGGCCAGTTGGTCGATGTTTGGTGTAACGGCAATCGAATCGCCATAAACTCCCAAATTTGGTCGCAGGTCGTCAATGGATATAAATAATACATTAGGTTTACTTGGCTCTTCTTTTTTACTTTGACACCCAAATACAGCCACTAGAGCAAATATTAGGGACAAAATTGAAATGCGATTTCGTTTCATATTATTTAATTTTAGTAATTCGGTTTTCAATTAAAAATAGAGGTAAACTGCCCTGTTTTACGATTGCTTACGATTGAAATTTAATCTACAGAATCAGGTTTTGCTTTTTGCCAACCAGCCTTAAGTTGTTTCGATAATTGTGCTTTAATATCACTCATATTTTCTTTGTCAGCAATATTAACCGTTTCGTACGGATCGTTTTTAGAATCGTACAACTCCGAGCTTTTATAATCACCCCTGGTACCGGTTTCCATACTCCATGCATACCATTCAATGTAATGATATTCTTTGGTGTTAATGGAATAGCCCATGTATCTTTTTCCATCGGCAGAAACCTTTGGTCGGCGGTGAAACTGGCTAAAGGCAGCCTTTTTCCATTCACGCTCAGGATTTTCAATCAATGGCACAAAACTGGTACCTTGCATATAATCGGGAACGGGAATACCGGCAAGCTCACACAACGATGGAAACATATCGACTAGCTCTGTAAGTTCGAATGTATGCGCACCCCTGTTTTTCTGGTTTGGTGTACGAATAATCATTGGCACTTTTAAGTCGATGTTGTAATTGGTCATTTTCCCCCAACTGTTGTGGTCGCCTAATTTCCATCCATGGTCTCCCCAAAGAATAATTATGGTATTGTCGTATATCCCAATCTTCTTCATGTGTGCGAAAAGGTCGCCTAGCAAGGCATCTACATAACTTACACTGGCGTAATAACCATGGCGTAAAAGTCTAACCGTATCTTCGCTCATTCTATACTCAGAAGTAGGATGGCCAATGTGATTAAAGCCATCGTAATGCCTTAATTCATACATCGAATTCATGGTGTAAATTGGTGTGTTCTCCGGTCTTTCCGGATTTTCGGCCAAAGGTATTTTTGCCGGGTCGTACAAGTCCCAATACTTTTTTGGTGCAGTAAACGGAAGGTGAGGACGAAAGTAGCCCAGTCCAACATAAAATGGTTTGTCCATTTTGGCTAAACGAGTAAGTGTTTTTAAAGCCAATTTGTTTTGTGCACCATCGTAGTACATGGTGTCGTGCACATCGGCGGCTTCCCAGGCAGGACCCGTATTCCATCCATCAGCATATGATCGTATTTTTAATAAAGAATCTCTTCTTAGAACCTGCGATTTTGCCACCTCTTCGCTAATGTAAAAAGTTTCACCATCTCTGCCCAGCCATTCTTTGCGTTTGTAGCGCTCAGGGCGAAGATCCGGCTCGTCCCACGAAATGGAATCCGGCATGTAGTTGTGAAATATTTTCCCAAGGTTCACGGTATAATAACCATACTTGTGGAAATACTGAGGCATGGTTACCGCATCAGGATTAATTTCACGAAACTTATCACCTAAGTGCCAAACACGGGTTGAGTCAGGTCGAACACCTGTGGTTAAGCTTGCCCTCGATGGAGCACAAACTGCACATTGCGTAAATGTTTCCCTAAAAGTTAAACCCTCACCGGCCAGTTGGTCGATGTTTGGCGTAACTGCTATTGTGTCTCCATATACGCCCAAATTAGGGCGCAAATCATCGATAGAGATGAATAAGACATTGGGTTTAGCCTGCTCCTTTTTTTTGCTTTGGCAACCAAAAGCTGTCAACACAACTAATACTACAGTTAATACTAAAATGTGGTTTTTTTTCATCTTTTTAAAAATTAGTGAGACATTGATGACCAATGCAAATTTCAATCTCCGAATCAAGTTAGGAGCTGGCTCCCGATACTAGTTCGGGACAAGTTATCCTCCTGAGTGACCTAATTATTTGCTCCGGCCATGCTGGTTTCATAAGATTAAAATTTGTAAATCTGTTGTACATTAGAAAAACTGAGCAAGCTTAACCAAAACTGATTTTAAGCAGGAAATTGAAATTTCAATCCAATATCTTGTTTTATCGCTTTCTCGTAAATGTACGCCGAAGCAGCAACATCTTGAAGAGCGGTACCGGTAGCATCATAAATGATAACTTCTTCCTCCGATTCGCGACCAGGTTTCTTTCCAAGAATAACATCGCCAAGTTCTGCAAAAACCGAGTCTTTGCTCATTAAACCTTGTTCAATGGCATGGTGGCATTCTCCCACGTTAACACATTGTTCCAATATGTCGGCAACAACTTTGTAGTCTGACAAAAGTTGCGGGTCAAGCTCTTGCTTCTCCGGACTATCAGCACCAACGGCAGCAATAAACAGCCCATCGTGGATATATTCTTTTTTGATGAAAGCTTTATGCGAAGGCGTACAGCAAATACAAATCTGACTTTCCAAAATAGCCGTTTTCAAGTCGGTTGCAGGCAGAACTTCAATATTCAGTTTTTCTGACATATTTTTAGCGTAGTTGGTCATTGCTTCTTCATTCATATCGTAAGCAAAAACTTTTTTAATGTTTCTTACCTGCATGATTGATTCCAACTGAATTTGGCCCTGAATTCCGCATCCACAAATGGTAGCTACATCAGCATCTTTTTTTGCTAAATATTTTGCGGCAACGGCAGTAGCAGCTCCAGTTCTTTTTATGGTAATATCACCCGACTCAAAAATGGCCAATGGGAAGCCATTGTCGCCATCGTGAAGTAAAATTACGCCTTGAATATTTGGAAGACCATTTGTTGCTTTATTTTGAAAAAAGCCACCGTTACTTTTTAATCCAAAGTATGTTTTTGGAGTTTCTAGTCCTCCGGCTTTAAGGTGAAATTCTCCGTTTTGCGTATCGAAATGAAGTAGATCGGGGTTTATTACATCTCCCTGTGCGTATAATTTAAACGCATTCTCTACAACTTCAATATGTTCGGGTAACGACATTAATGATTGAATGTCGGTTCTGTTGAAAATTAATGAATGTTTTATCATAGTATATTTATTATATTAGTAAATTTAACCATTGTGCTTTTTTAGCCTTTCTTCTAAATTCACAATGGCTTTGGTAATTTATACGGTATCAAATACTGGCATATTTAATCATCATCTTTTGTGTTTCAAATTAATACCTGTATTATGGTCTTACTTAGTAAGCACTATTCCTTAAAAAGGAATTGACGGATTTTAAAACGTTATTACTTAATTTTTTCTTTAGCAGCAGCACGCGCTCTTTCAATCTGTTCCTCGCATAATAAATAGCCTCTCGATTTTCCACCCATTAAACACTTCACCTTACACACGTTATGTCTAAGGCGTAAATTATGACCTATTTCGTGCGCAATGGTTCTTGAAAGCGATCCACGTTTATATGCATTATGATCTTCAGTTAATAATCGTTTCTCTGGAATTCCACCTCTGTTGTGTTTGTTGGTCCATGTTCCTACAATAGTGTGCGATCCATATTTTTTCATCGCATTGCCCTGAGACGTATTCCCAACAAAGGGGAACAGGTAAATGTGAAACAAATTCTTATCTACTTCGTCAGGCTGAGTTCTGTATTGGGGTTGCATAAAAGAATATAAATGTTTTAGACGTACAGGGTCTGAATGACCTTCTGAGTCTCTTTTTGTGGTGGCCATATAGGCTATAGATTCTTCATATGTATCACCTTTTACAACACTTTCTTCGATAATAGATTCAATAACCCATTTGATATTGGCTTGTTCCCATATTTTGTTTACTTCAGGCATTATTATTTCAGTCACATCTTTAGAAGTCACCCAGTTTTCCATACAAACGCCGCTCGAATGCGTTATCGTAATGTCACGCATGAGGTGTACTCTAAGATTCAATTCAATTACATCGTTCTCGTCCTGACTATACACAGATACTGTTGAGCCAAATATTAATACCATAATAATAAGGTTGCGAGAACCATTAAAAATTTCTTTTAATAAAGAATAGAGTTTTATATATACATTCATATTGTAGGTTGTTAATGAATAATTACGGTTTTTTATAAATTAATCAAACATCCAATTTTAAATGTTGGCTCCCCATCAAGTTCGGTAAATACATCATCCAGTTGTTGGATGTCCTGACCGAGGATATTTCCTACATTCAGGAATACATTATACTTTTTGTTGTACGCGATTTTTATGCCTGCATTTAATAATTGATAGTCCTCTAAATCAGTAATTAGCCCATCTGCGTTGTCTGACTCAGCATCAGAATCGGGTTTCCAGTTCCATGCACTTCGGTTTTTTGTTGCCCGTAAAGAGACAAAGTACGAACTGGTTAATTTAGAAGAATGCTTTTTTGTATAGATTATTTTTGAGAAAAATGATTCTCCTGGATAATAGGGCAGTTGGCCTCCGGTACTGCTGTTTTCGTTGTGCGTATAAGTGTATCCGCCCTCAATAGTTAACTTATTTATTAAACGATACCTGATCGTCGCATCAAATCCATAAATTTTAGCTTCATGAATATTTGTTCTAACCCATTTGTCTATAACTGTAGTTGCATCTGGATTATCTTCCCAAACTCCCGAATAAATAGGGGTTATCATGTCCGATATATTGCTGTAATAGCCATCTGCCAGAAGTTGAAGATTTTTTACGGGCTCATATTCAACGCTGAAAGTTGATGTTAAGCTGTACTCAGGTTCCAAATCAGGATTTCCAAAACGATAAGCGCTACCACTATGTCCGTATCCTTCTTCATATAATTCCTGAAGTGTTGGGGCATGAAATCCGCGTCCTAAAGAAGCTCGTAAGCGAAGATTGTCTTTGGCACGAAACATGACAGCAAGTTTTGGTGTTATTACAGGATTTATATTTTCCATTTTATCAACCCTTAATGCAAAAAGAAACGATAACCTGTCCAAATCAATTTCGTCCTGAATAAAGGCTCCAAACATTTCCTGTGTACGTTCGGTAACGGCACTACGTGTAAATTTAATGTGTTTAAAATCAGCCCCTGCAGTAATAACATTATTCTTGAACTTATTGTAACTAAAATAAACTTCAGGGTTAATCTCGTTATTGTTTTCGTTTCCTTGTTCTGAATCCCAATGTGAATATTTAAAACGCGCAACAGCTTTTAGGTTATCACTTAATTTATTGGTGTAATCTGCCGAGTACATAAGCATTTTACCATATTTATCCCCGCCATTGGACTCCATCTTATTACGTGAAAAATAGATATTTCCGCTAATAGTTGATTTATTATTTATGGCCCATTCTAAATTATTCATGGTACTGAATTTACCATAACCCATATATCCTATTCGGTGGCTCGGTGCTAGTATAGGAACTCCATCCGATTCTTCATAATTTAAAAAACTTGATAAGCTTAATTTGTCATTTAATGGCGTGCGAACGGATAGCGTAGAGGTATAGGTCTCATAACTGGCTGCAGAAGCAGAAATGGAAACTTCGGTTTTATCCTTGGCTTTTTTGGTGATAATATTTACAACACCACCCATAGCATCGCTACCATATTGTGCCGATGCTGCACCTTTTATTACTTCAATTCGTTCGATATTCTCAGGTGGAATAACATCAACATTTTGTCCGGTGTGAATATGCTCAGTTAACAAACGAATGCCATCTACCATTACCAGCGTGTAATTTGCCGGAAACCCATCTAAACTAACAATGCTTCTTTTGGGATAACCGCTGCCTGTTCCGGATTCGATGTTAACCCCTGTTAGATATTCAAGAATTTCGCCTGTTGAACTAACATTAAGCTGCTCAATTTCTTTTGAGGTAATAATGTGCATAATCTCCGGTGTATTTTTCAGCAATTGTGGAGTTCGTGATCCGCTAATGACCACCTCGTCTATATTATAGATGTTGGATGTTATATCAGATTGTGAAAAACAATTAAGTGAAAAAGCAACCATAAAGGCTGTGAGAATATTTTTCATTTTAATTATAAATTATTTTCAACGGTTTAATGGAGAACGGTATTAAAAAGGTAATTTTTTTAGATCAACGTTTCCACCGGATATTACAATGCCAACTTTACAGTCTTTAAATGATTCTTTTTCTTTTAAAAGAGCAGCAAAAGCTACAGCACTCGAAGGCTCTGAAACGATTTTCATTCGTTCCCATATGAGTTGCATGGCGTTAATTATTTCTTCCTCAGTAACGCGAATTATTTTTTCAACGTGTTTTTTTATGATCGGAAAATTTTTGTCGCCTAGCTCTGTTTTTAGTCCATCGGCAATCGTGTTGGTCGTGGTGTTCGATTCTATTTTACCACTTATCATAGAACGGTATGCATCATCGCATTCAAAAGGTTCACCACCAATCACTTTGCAATTGTTTCCAAAGTATAATGCAGAAAGGGCTGTACCTCCAATAAGTCCGCCACCGCCAACAGGCGTGAAAATGTAGTCAAGATCCGGTTGTACTTCCAATAATTCTTTAGCTGCTGTTCCCTGCCCAATGATAACATTCATATCGTTTGACGGATGAATAAATGTGGCGCCTTCCTTTTGACTAACCTCTTGTGCTGTTTTATTACGCGCTACTAAAGTAGGTTCGCATTCGATTAATATGCCGCCATAACCTTTAACAGCATCTTTTTTTACCTGTGGTGCAGAGGATGGCATTACAATATATGCCTTAACACCTAAACTTTGTGCAGCCAAAGAGAGTGCCTGCGCAAAATTGCCTGACGAATGCGTTACAACACCTTTTTGCTTCTGCTCTTCAGTAAGCTGCATAATGGCATTTGTTGCACCGCGCATTTTAAAGGCACCCATTTTCTGAAAATTCTCACATTTAAAATACATCTGTATCCCAGCTATTTTATTTAGCTGTTGAGAACTCATTACTGGTGTGTTATGAATATATGGCTTAATTCTTTCGTGTGATGCAATAAGGTTTTCTTTGTACATATCTTATTAGTTTTTTATTTTCTATCACTTCAATATTTGTTTAATAGTATTTTCCGTTTTCAAGGTTTCTGCCAATCTCCTCGCTTTTTTTTACGATACCATGCATGGAAACATATACCCCTGTTTTTATAAGGTTGGCCGTTGCAATAGCACACCCTAAATTGATGGGAGCATCTGAGTTACTAAATCTTTCGGGAAGCATAGCACCGGTTATAACGATTAATTTATCCTTAATGTGTTGTTTTAAATAAGTTGCAGTTTCAAGCATGGTGTCTGTTCCATGCGTAATGATGAACCTGGATTCGGGCCGATTTAATATTAGTTTCGCAAGGTTCATTCGGTCTTCTTCAGTCATTTCCAGACTATCTTTCTGGCAAGACGTAATAATTTCGTATTCAAACGAAGGATTTAATTTTTCGAGAATCCGATGTGTTGCCGGCTCACCAAATTCGAAAGCCCATCCTTTGGTGGTGTGGGGATAGTCCTTGTCGATAGTACCCCCAGTTTGTATAAATATTATTTTATCATCCATGAGTTCAGTGGGTTGGCGATGTTTTAAAAATATGTCTTTATATGAAGATATTATGCAAATGTAGAAAAATTATCTTGATATAAAGATAAATTACATATATTTGTTTCCACTAAGCTGATAATAAAGTTGAAATGGAAGACGAAAAGGATATTATTGATATATTAATAGCCGACTGGAAAAAAGAGCGACCAGAGCTCGATGTAGAGGCAATGCACATTGTAGGTCGTATCTTAAAATTGAATAAAATTCTTGAAAAGCGAACAAATAAGGTATTAAAAGATAGTGCTATTCATTATACAGATTTAGATGTTTTGGCCACATTACGTCGTTCAGGCGAACCATTTCTTTTGGCACCTAAGCAATTAATGAAATCAGTACTGATAACGTCTGGTGCTATGACTGCTTTGTTAGATCGACTTACTAAATTGGAATTGGTATACAGAGCTCCAGATTTAAAAGATGGTAGAATTAAACTAGTTGGTTTAACCGAAAAAGGGCGCGAAAAAATTGATCAGGCAATTGTTGTTCGTTTCGAAGAGTCAAAATCCGCAGTGCAAGGTTTGGATAAAAATGAATGTTCAGAATTATCGATTTTATTAAAGAAGTTACTTAAAACGATTTCTTAATTACATCTAATAGATCTTCTATGTTAAAACAAATAAGAAACTGGTTAAAATCTGAATCCATTGATTTTAAAGAAGTGCATCACGAAATAACAAAAACTTCCGAGGAATCGGCAGAGGCAAGAGGGGAAGATATTTCTATTGGAGGTAAAGCGCTTGTAATTAAAATTGATGGAACTTTTAAAATTCTGGTATTAAGTGCAGCCAAAAAGTTAAATTCTACTGCAGTAAAAAAATATTTCAGCTCTAAAAAAATGCGTTTTGCCTCAAAAGATGAGCTTTGGGAGTTAACTGGCTTGGTTCCAGGATCTGTCCCGCCTTTTGGAAGACCAGTAATAGATTTAGATTTATACGTTGATAATTCAATTTTGGAAAATGATAAAATTGCTTTCAATGCAGGCTCTTTAACCGATTCGGTAGTTATGAAAAGAGAAGACTATGTAGCTTTGGCTAAACCAATTGTGTTTAGTTTCTCGGAATAGTTGACACGCCTTAAAAAAATAAGACTATGAAATTAAAACTATTATTTATTCTTTCATTCTCAATAATTATTACTTGTGTTTGTGCACAGAGGGATTTTTCTAATTCTGATACGACTAAAGTCGTTCTGCTTGGAACAGGAAATCCAAATCCAAATCCATCTCAATCCGGTTGTTCGGTTGCTATTGTTGTAAATGATACACCTTATATTGTTGATTTTGGTGCTGGTTTAATTCGTCAGGCGGCTGCTATGAGTCCTCGGTATGGAGGAAAGATAAAAGGTCTCGATGTAAAAAATATTAAGCATGCTTTTCTTACTCATCTACATTCTGATCATACAACAGGATATCCCGACCTGATTCTTACTCCGTGGGTGATGGGAAGAGATGAACCCCTGGAAGTGTATGGTCCTGAGGGTATAAAAGATATGACTACCAATATACTGAAAGCATACGATGACGACATAAAATATCGTTTATATGGTTATGAGCCAGCTAATAATCAGGGGTGGCGTGTTAATAGTCATGAAATTACAAAAGAAGGTGTCATCTATGAAGATGAGAATATAAAAGTGGAAGCCTTTCCGGTACTTCATGGAACCTGGCCAAATGCCTGGGGATTCCGTTTTACCACACCGGATAAGATTATTGTATTATCCGGAGATACATCACCCTCAGAAAAAATTATTGAATATGCTTCAGGAGCTGATATCCTCATACATGAAGTTTATTCACAAAAAGGTTATGATACAAAAGATGATTTCTGGAAGAATTATCACGCACGCAATCATACCTCAACAGTTCAACTTGCAGATATTGCTAATCAAGCGAAACCTAAATTAGTTGTATTATATCATATATTATTTTGGAATGCAACAGAGGAAGAACTAAGAAAAGAAATATCAGCAAAATATAAGGGAAAAGTTAAAGTAGGTAAAGACTTAGATGTGTATTAAAAAGCATCGTATGAATCGTTAGCAAAAGACTATTCAATACTGTTTAAATGCAAGCATGACTTCATGTAATTTTTAACGAATGTATATGTTCATCAAAATCAGCAAAGGGAAATGGTTAAGCAAGAGAAGTTGGATGAAATAAACGGTGCAATTAGCTTGAAAAGAGCCAAAAGTATTGTTTCTGTATTTTTTATTCTATCGTTAGGATATGCTGTACTCCGGTATCATATTATGGGACCAGTACCATGGAAAGATTTTCCATTTTTTATAATGAATAAAGCTGTTGCGTTATGTGCATTTATGGTTTTAAGCTTTTGCTTTAGTTTAACTCCTTTGTATAAACTGGGTGTAAAGATTAATGGTAGCTGGATGAGTGCCCGTAGAGAGCTTGGTGCTTTGGGGGGGATTTTCATGTTTATTCATGGTTTAATGAGTTTTTTAATTCTTAATAAAGCAACGTATAATAAATTCTTTGAAGATAATGGAACCTTAACCTTATTTGCAGGGCTTAGTATGTTTGGTGGTATTCTGTTGTTCGCTTTATTATTTGTTTATAGTTTAAGTTTTAGTGTATTTCTGAAGAATGAATCATCATTTGTATCATTTTTTAAAAGACGCATCTTTTTTCTGTCTTTAATGGTATTTAGTTTGTTGCATTTGTTTTTTATGGGTTTTAAGGGGTGGCTTCGAGTTGATGCCTGGCATGGTGGATTACCCCCAATAAGTTTAATTGGTTTTGTTTTTTTGTTGCTCAGTGTATTGTTACATGTTCTGCCTAAGAATGATGCGTTTAGTGCAAATACTATAAAATAAAACTAAGCAAGTGAAATTGATCTTGACGCTTTAATCGAATCATATTTTTTAAGGAAACTTATGCCTTGTGCAAAAAAAAATATTGGTTTTAATACTAGTTCTTAAAAGGACTTAATAATTTATACGTAATCGTATACTAAACTAGGAATTCGGTTTCTAGTTTATTTTTTTTCTGCAAAAAGGGATTTTTTTGGGTCATCGTTGTTTGTGTAGGGGTGTGTTATTTTTTTTAGCATTAAATAGACTCTGAAGTCTAATTGAGAAGGGGGGAGGTGAAATAATACATATAAAAAACTCTGGTATTTTGTCAATGTTTGATAAAAAACAGGACAAAAATCCAAATAATCTATAAAAAAACATACAAAAAACTAGTATTTATATAAAAATTTATATTTTTGTATTGATTTGTAAGTGCACATGCGGATTAAGTAACAAATCGAAACTCAATTTAGTCTGATTTTATAATATATAAATTGATTATCCATGTTAAAGAAAATTCCACTTTGGTTAAAGATTATTATCGGCATGATGCTCGGATTGGTTTGGGGAGTTATTGCAGTATATTTTGGTTTGGAACGCTTTACTTCCGATTGGATTAAACCTTGGGGGACAATTTTTATTAAAATGCTAAAATTAATAGCAGTTCCACTTATATTTATTTCTCTTGTTAAAGGAATTACGAGTTTAACCGATGTTTCAAAACTTTCCCGAATTGGTATTAAAACCTTGTCTATTTTTGTAATTACCACCATGATTTCTGTCCTACTTGGACTAATGTTGGTTAATGTATTTAAACCAGGCGATACCTTTCCTGAAAAAAAGCGTCAGGAGTTTCAGGTGATGCATGAGCAAAATGTAAAAGAAAAGGAGCAAATGGCAACGAGTATGAAAGATCAGTCGCCTTTGCATGCTATTGTAGAGATTGTTCCAGATAATATTTTTAGTGCAGCCAACGATAATACTAAAATGTTACAGGTTATTTTCTTTGCTGTTTTATTTGCGGTATCCATGTTTTTTCTGGATAGCCAAAAAGTTATACCTGTTAAAAATTTAATTGATAGTCTTAATGAAATAATGATCAAGATTGTAGATATCGTTATGAAGTTTGCTCCTATTGGAGTATTTGCGTTATTGGCAGCTTTGGTAACTGATTTCTCTGCAGATGCAGGTTTGTTTTGGGCTTTAGGGAAATATGCCTTATTAGTTAGCCTTGGGCTTATCGGATTATTATTTGTTTTATACCCACCGTTGATATTGTTGTTTACCAAATTAAAGTTGAGTAAGGTTTTAAAGGCTGTAATTCCAACTCAAATGGTAGCATTTTCTACAAGTTCGAGTAATGCAGCTTTGCCAGTTAATATGCGCCAATGTACCAGTGAGTTGGGTGTGTCGGAAAGTGTGGTAAACTTTGTTTTGCCTATTGGTGCTACCATTAATATGAATGGGGTAACTTTTTATCAGGCAATAGCAGCCGTTTTTATTGCACAAGTATTTGGTTTAGACTTATCACTTACGCAACAATTGGCCATTGTACTTACAGCTACTCTTGCTGCTATTGGTTCTCCTGGTGTTCCGGGAGGTGGAACAATAATGATGGTAGTTGTTTTAGGGGCAGCAGGAATTCCTGCCGAAGGTCTTGCTTTAATTCTTGGAATTGACCGACCCTTAGATATGATACGGACAGCAGTAAATGTAACTGGCGATGCGGTTGTAGCAGCGGTAGTGGCACATAGTGAGAATGAGCTGAACTATGAAAATGTTAAAGATAGTGTTGAAAGTAGTAAGAAACTTGAAACAGCATAAAGTCTAAGTATGGAAGGTGTTTTTAGTTAAAGCACAGATTTGAGATAAAACTTGAATACACCGACTATTAATTTTAAATATTGTCGATTATAAAATAAGCTATTAATATAATACCATTTAAAATGAAGGAGAGAAATGAAAATCAAGCAGTCTATAAACCATCTGGTTTATTAATAAAAAGTTCAAAATTATCCAGTGTGCTTTTGGTTGTATTTATGTTGTTAGGTATGTATATAAATGCACAGGATGTAGCACGTTTTTCTCACGGACCCATGTTGGGACGTTTGGGCTCTCACGAAATTGGAATTTGGGCGCGTACTTTTAAACCTGGAACATTTTGGGTACGTTATGGTGTTAATCCGGAAAATTTAGATCAATTATCTGATCCGGTTACTACTAGTATTGATCATGATAATACAGGGGTGGTTTATATTAAGGACTTGAAAGCAGGGACTAAATATTATTATGCGTTAACGGTACAAGGAGGAACAGCTACAATGTTAACTCGTAAAGGGTCATTTAAAACGCTTCCTGATTCGGACGAATTGAAAGATACAAAAGTCAATCCTGATGGTTTGTTTAATTTTAGTTTTGAATATGCTTGCGGAAACAGTCAGAGTACAAATGGTTTAGGTACAACGTTACCAACGTTTCGTACCATGATCGACCAAATTAAAGACAAAATACATTTTGCCATTTTAAATGGTGACTGGTTATATGAAAATAAGCGCGATTATTCGGTTGAAAGCTGGAAGGAACAAGTAGGTATAGAGGCTGACGAAATTCCAGAGGTTGTAAACAAAACACCAAAAATTGTAGGTGTTTGGGAAAATTATAAAAGTTATCTTGAGCGTGGACACAATTTGGTTGAATGGCATAAACATGTTCCTTCTTTTTATACGATTGACGATCATGAAATTTATGATAATACCTATGGTGCCGGAGAAATTGGTCGCGTAAATCACAAAGCGGTGTACCGCGATGTTGCAGTGCAGGCCTGGCACGATTATTTAGCTTGGAGTAACCCTACCGAATTTACACAAGGTATACATTTGGGAAAAGCAAAGATTAAAGCAAATAGTGATATTTTAACTGATACAGAGGCTGATTTTACAAAACTTGATCTTGCTCAGTCAGCAACACTTCACATTCACTGGGGAGGACCTTATGATGGAATGAGAAGGATACCTGAAGGTACTAAGCCTGGTAATCCAAATAGCGGTGTATATAAAATAGTAGAAGTAATTGATGCACATCATGTGCGTGTTTTTCCAACGCCAAAAAAGAATGGTAAACCTGTTTATTCTATCGGACGACGTAATTATGGAAAAATGTCTGTTAGTAATTCTGATATTTTTATACTGGATGTGCGCTCTCACCAAGATATGCACGATACAAGTAATCCATATAAAAAAGGACTTTCAATTTTAGGTAAGGAACAAAAAGCTTGGTTGAAAGAAGAGATGAAAAACAGCGATGCAGAGTTTTTCTTCCTTGTATCATCGGTTAATTTTACCATTCCACACGAAGGAGGAACAGGTGGAAATACTGCTGATGGAAAAGCCAAAGGACAAACAGGACGTGATGATGCTTGGACAAGTTATATTGAGGAGCGAAAGGAAATGGTTGATTTCTGGGAGTCTTTAGGAAAACCTGTTTTCGTGCTTACTGGTGATTTGCACAATAGTTTTGCTGTTAAAGTTAGCGACAATGTTTGGGAATTCGCCTCAGGCCCACACAATTCTAGAAATCATGCACTAGGTGCCGAAGGTAATCGCCCTGTGAATGGTAAGTTTAATTCACGCGGAAGAGAAGTTGATATTCGTTGGTCGACGGCAATATTAAACGATGTGCCAAACGGATTACGTTACACGCCAAGTTATTGCGTTGTTCAAATAAACAATGTGTTTAACAACCCGATAGAAGAGGGCAAAGACAGGTGGGTAGCTTTTCCAAGACCTCAGGTAATATTTCAGTACTTTAATGGATTAACTGGAGACTTGTTGTATTCGGAAACAATCCAAGGTAGCGACAAATAACTGTTTTAGGTTTAACGCTTTGATATAATAGCATATACAGTGCTATAATGGGAGAATTACACCTATGAATTAAGTAATTAACGTGCTTGTAACTATATACTTTATTATAAAGTAGGCCGTTAAAAGTAAGCTCAGAATATAAACCCATTTTAATACTTATATTTATGAAACAGAAATTATTATTTTCTTTAATGTTGTTTCTTGGAACGCAAATAATATTTGCACAGGGAATAGTAATAAAAGGAACAGTTAGCGGTGCCGACGATGGATTAACAATTCCGGGAGTGAGTGTCGTTGTAAAAGGAACAACTAATGGCGTAACAACTGATTTTGATGGCATGTATCAGATTAATGTCCCGGGAGAAGATGCTATCCTGGAATACTCGTTTGTAGGATATAAAACCCAAACCGTTGTTGTGGGTAAAAAATCTACAATTGACATTGTGTTGAAATCTGATCTTGTTGGACTTGATGAAGTTGTAGTTATAGGTTACGGTGTTTCTTCCAAAGAGGCTTTAACCGGAGCTGTGGAAGTGGTAGGTTCAGAAAGCCTGAAGATGCTTCCTAGCGCCACTCTTGAAAATGCATTACAGGGTGGAGTAACCGGGCTTATGATGAGTAACGGGGATGGTCAGCCTGGAGCTGCCAGTTCGATCAATATCCGGGGTATTGGCTCAATTAATGCTTCTAGTGAACCTTTGTATGTAATTGACGGAATTCCTGTTCAATCACACAACCTTTCACCAACGGACTATTCAAACGGTGGAATAAGTTCTACTGTCATGTCTACTCTAAATCCGAATGATGTTCAGAGTATCACTGTTCTAAAGGATGCATCGGCAACAGCAATTTACGGTTCTCGTGGTGCTAACGGTGTAATTATTATTACCACCAAAAATGGTGGATCAGGAAAAGCCAAAATCAATTTCAGTGCGCAGGTTGGTGTCTCCGACAATGCTTATGATAATATTAACAAAAGTTTGAACGCAGCACAGTATAAGGAGTTGTTTATTGAAGGCTGGGTGAACACGGGAGATTATACAGAAGCAACTGCCACCGAATTGTTTTACGATTATTACCCAGCTGACATATATAATGCCGATACCAATTGGATGGATGAGATTTATAATCCAGGAGTTACGCAGCAATACAGCTTAGATGCCAGTGGCGGTAATGATAAAATTAGATACTTTGCCTCGCTTGGATATTATGACCAGGAGGGTGTGATTTTAGGTACTGATTTTCAACGATATTCGTCTCGCTTAAATTTGACAGCTGATTTAAATGAAAAGCTTACAATAACCAATAATATTACATTAGGGCATACTGTATCTAACGGTTCAGAGGATAGAACTGCGTGGAATAACCCTATGCATAACGGATATATGGCGCCGCCTGTAGTACCTATTTACGATGATTATGGTAATTATTTTGGTGACCACACTATTGTAGGGATGGACGGAAATAACCCTGTAGGTAACCAATTGTTCGATGAAAGATGGCAGAAGCAAACGCGTATTCTCGATAATTTTAGTGCAAGTTATAAGATAACGGACGCATTAACCTTTAAAACTGCTTGGAGTATTGATTATATCAATGTTAACGAATTTAAGTGGAAGAACCCTGATTGGGGAAGCTTTAAGGACGTGAGTGGTCGAGGAGAAGAAGGAACAGCTAATAGTTTGAATTGGATTGGTACACAGACTGTTAATTATAATAAAATTTTTGGGGAAAACCATTCCTTTGATGTGTTGGCCGGTTATGAGTCTCAAAAATATGATATGAGATCATTGTATGCTGTAGCCGAAGGGTATGCAAACTCAAAACTTAAAACACTTGCCAACGCAGCAAACCCTATTGTAAGCTCAAGTTCTGGAACCGGGTACAGTTTTCTTTCCGCATTCTCAAGGTTTTCTTATAATTATAAGAGTAAGTATTATGCAACTGCCAGTTATCGTCGTGATGGTTCCTCTCGTTTCGGTGAGGATAATCGTTGGGGTAATTTCTGGTCTGTTGGTGGTTCATGGTATTTAAGCAGGGAAAATTTCATGAAAGATATTTCCTGGGTGAATAACCTGAAACTTAGAGCTTCTTATGGTATAACGGGTAATGCAAGTATTGGAAACTTCCAATCTCTCTCGCTTTATGGATATGATTATGAATACGACGGAACTGCAGGTTCTGCTCCATCTAACGTGGGTAATCCTGAATTAACCTGGGAAACACAGGGAACATTAGATTTGGGTATGGATTTGAGCGTGTTTGACCGTGTAAATACAACAGTAACCTATTTCCGTAGAGAAAATACAGATCTATTATTGGAGAAACCACTTTCTACCACCACAGGATTTTCTGAAACCATGCAGAATGTTGGGGATATGCTGAACCGTGGATGGGAGTTTGAAGCAAATGCAGCCATCATCAAGGGTGAAGATCTTACCTGGGATTTAGGTGTGAATATGACCTTTGTTAAAAATGAAGTAACAAAACTTGACGAAGATATCGCTAATACAGCTTACTTACACTCTGAAGGACATGACTATAACGAGTTCTACTTGATACATTGGGCTGGTGTAAATCCGCAGACCGGAGCAGCACAATGGTATACGGATGAAACAAAAACTACGATTACAGAAAATAGAAAAGAAGCTAGTAGAGTACATACCGGCTATTCGGGTACACCTTCTTGCTTTGGAGGATTGAACACAAGTGTAAGTTATAAAGGGTTTAACCTTAGCGCCCAGCTGGTTTTTGTATGGGATAAATATCTATTCGATAACCAGGCTAAGGGTGTTGAAAGTGATGGACAACGTGCACCAAGGAGTACAAATTTATATGCATTTGAGAATAGATGGACTACTCCTGGAGAAGAATCTGAACTTCCTATATTTGTCTGGGGTAATAGTTCAAACAGTAACTATAGATACAGTACTCGTTATTTGTATGATGCAACTTATGCGCGATTGAGAGATGTGACCTTGTCATATACTTTTAGTCCTTCAGTTGTCAAGCGCTTGAAAATGTCTTCTCTTTCTGTATTTGCAAAAGCCAATAATTATTTTACCTGGGTAAGGGATCACGATAATCTTAGAATTGATCCAGAGGCAGGCCAAAATGGCTATGTAAACGGAACTGTACCAAAAAATAAGTCAATAACCATTGGTGTAAACATAGGGTTGTAAGTTAACAGTTTTAGTTTGATAACGATTAATATACAGAATTATGAAAACGAATATATATAAATTAAAAACGTCGGGGAAGTTGTTCCTATCACTAACATTGATCTTATTTACTATTGTATCATGTTCAGAGAGTTTCCTTGAGATTGATCCTCAGCAAGATGTTTCAATGAGTGAGGCCTTAACAACAGAATCTGACTTTGCAACCGCCATTATAGGTTGTTACGACGGACTTCAGGATAGATCCTCTTATGGAAAATTCTTTATAGCTGTTGCTGATGTAATGAGCGATGATGTTAAAGCCGGTTTAGTAACCAACCGTATATACGATTGGCATTCATACTCAGGTTCTTCCGCTGACTTTACTGATCTGGCTGATGATATCTGGGCTAACTATTACCGAATAATAGATCGTGCTAATCGAATATTGGAAGCGGGTTCAGGCCTGGATGTTGATGAATTTTATGGACAAGCTTATGCATTTAGAGCGCTTGCCCATTTTGATTTGGTACGAATTTACGGACAGCATTATACTTATAGCGATGATGCATCTCACCTTGGTGTACCCATCGTAACAGCTGTTGATGTTTTAGCCGAGCCAGCACGAAATACTGTTGCTGAAGTATATGCGCAGGTAATTTCAGATTTTGAAACTGCTTTGACACTGATCGGCGACGATGCAAACTCGTTTTATTTCTCACAGAATGTAGTTAAAGCACTGTTGTCAAGAGTCTATCTTTATAAGGAGGATTGGGAGAATGCTGAAGCAATGGCCAATGAAGTAATTGAATCGGGCGATTATAGCCTTGTAGAAGGTGAAAATTATTCGAGCATTTTTTCAGGTGATCATAGTTCAGAAACTATTTTTGAAGTGGATATGACTGTGGTTGATAATCTGGGAGCCGCAGGGCTTGCCGGAAATTATGTGATCAATGGTTACAATGAGTTTCTTCCTACCACGGATTTAATGAATGCATATGAGGATGGAGATGTTCGAAAAGAAAACAACTTCTTGTATGATTCAACACTAGGTGGCGGTTTGTATGGAAACTACCGGGCCGATAAGTTCAAAGACATATTAGGATATGAGAATACACCGATCATAAGGCTTTCAGAATTATATTTGATCAGGGCAGAAGCTGCTTACCATCTTAATACGCCAGTTTTTATAGCAGAGGCCCAGGCGGATGTAACAACCATACGAAAAAGAGGTTTATCGACTGCAGATGCCGTTACGTCAACAGGACAAGAACTTTTGGAGGAGATCCTTCTTGAAAGACGCAGGGAATTGTGTTATGAAGGACATAGGTTATGGGATTTAACAAGGAATAAACTAGGAGTGTACAGAGATGATTGCACTACTACGGCATGTTCAATTGATTATCCTAATGATGGATTTATTCTTGCCATAGGCGAAGATGAAATGGAAGTTAACGAAAATATGATTCAAAATTCAGGATATTAGGTTTTAGTAAATAGATTGTGTAGAAAGCAGGTTCCACTCATGTGGGGCTTGCTTTTAGTTCAACAATTAAGCCAGGTTCAATGTAATTATTCTCTTAAGTTGTACATAGTTTCTATCTTTAACACTTTTCTTAAAAAGAAAGCATCATAAAATGATTTGTAATTAAAATATTGAATTTTGATTGGAAAGATTACAACATGCTTAAATTTAATTTATTATAAAACAGACATCCAGAATCATGACAGTACAAGAAATATCTCCCTCTTTAAGACCTTATGTGCCAATTGCAAACATGATTGGGTCGAGTTTTGGTCAAAATTGCGAAGTCATTTTGCATGATTTGTCTATTCCTCAAAACTCAGTGGTTTACGTGGTTAACGGACATGTTACCGGACGTGAAATAGGAGAGCCTTTCGATCATCTTTTGAGTATCGTTTTATCATCGAAGAATTTTAAAGATGATTACCTTTCTAATTATGAAACAACGACAGAGGATGGTAGGAAAATTAAAGCTTCAACCGCATTTATCAGAGACAGAAAAAACTTTGTTATCGGGGCTTTATGTATTAACTATGATATTTCATTGGTTGATTCTATTCAAACTTTTATCAATGATTTTAAATTAGCCCCGGCAATTACTGAGAGTGAACCCAAACCAAATAGTTACGAAGGTGTTATCGAAACAACCAACCAATTAATAAAAAGAATAATAGGAAATGCAGACATTAAGAGTTTGAAGAGAAAAGGTAAAATTTCGCTTATTCAGTTTATGGAACAAAAAGGTGTTTTCCTGATAAAAGGTTCTATTGACACGGTTGCTGAATTAATGAATATCTCAAAAGTTACTGTTTACAGCTATCTCGACGAAGTAAAAAAAGAGAAAGCAAAAGTATAAATCAAAAAAGAATTAATAAGATGAAAAAGCACATAATGCTTTTGATGTTAATACTTGGTATTGGCAGCATTGCACATGCACAAAAAACATCATTTCATACCGCTGCGGCAAAAGCACCAGAGGCTGGTAGCATGTTTATTTTTCCTGAAAGAATTCTTTTAGAAAATGGTGGTTTTTTAAATGCCGAACGAGCTACTATGTTTGTTCCTTTAAACCGTTCAGAAGAAAACAGCGATGTTATTTCTCTGGACGTTTATCGTTTTAAAGCTACCGAAAAAGCAGACCCAAATACGCCACCAATTTTTTATCTTTTTGGAGGGCCTCGTTTTGGTGGCCTTGAAGAGCAACTTGAAGTATTAGGATATTTCGAGCAAACCTGGCAATTTATGACCAATGTTGCCGATGTGGTAGTGGTTAGTCAACGCGGAATTGGACCATCGAAACCAACTACATTAATTGAAAATACCAGAAATGCACAACCTACTGATGTTGCTTTTAACGACGAAGCTGCAGTTAAAGACTACCAGGCTTTGCTTACAAGCGAGCGTAATGTTTGGGAAGATTTAGGTGTCGACTTAAAAGGTTTTACGGTGGTAGAAGCGGCCGAAGATGTGAACGATGTACGTAAAGCACTGGGCTACGACAAAATTACCCTTTGGGGCGGAAGTTTTGGTTCGCACTGGGGAATGTCGCTTATGCGTATGCACCCCGAAATTATTGAACGCGCCATTTTACGAGGACTCGAAGGTCCTGATCATACTTACGACCATCCGGGGCATACCTGGAATGTGTACAAACGCATGGCAGAAGAAGCTGAAAGTTCAGAAGAATTAAAAGGACTAATTCCTGAAGGTGGACTAATCGCTGCCGTTGAAACCATTGTAAAAAGATTAAACGAAAATCCTGTTACCGTAGAGTTGGAAAACCCGGTAACTAAAAAAATGCAGAAGGTATTATTTGACGGTCACACCGTGAAACAACTTACGAGAGGTTATTCGGGTAGTCTGGAAGCTTGGCCTGCTGATATTATTACCATGTACAATGGCGACTTTACAAAGGCTGCACAAAAGATTATTAGCCGATGGAATGACCAGGGCAAAACCTATAAAACAGCCAGTTACTTTATGCTCGATTGCGGCTCGGGTATTACGCCCGAACGCTCGGCAGAACATTTGGCCGACCCGGCTACTGAACTTATTGAAACAGCCTGGGGATATAGAAATGGTTGCCCATGTTGGGATAGCGATTTAGGTAATGAATTCCGTCAGAATTTCGAATGTGAAATTCCTACCGTAATGGTTCAGGGAACCTGGGACAGAAGTACTCCTTACGAAAATGCATTGGAGTTGGCTCCGTATTTCAAAAACTTGAAATTTGTACACTTAAAACGCGGACCCCACGGTGCTATTAAAGCTGCATTGAAGGAGTTACCCGAATTTAAAAAGGCAATTTTAAAATTTGCTGCTTCGGGCGACGATTCAGACCTTGAAGATAATTTGGAACTGAGCCCTTTAAAATGGGTAGTTCCTGAGTAATTGAAAATATCATAATTAGCAAAGAAGATTTTATTCTCTCTAAGAACAAATCTTGAACAGATTCTTATTTAAGATATTCTATAAGATACTGTTGGGGTGAGCTCTTCTTTGCTATTTGCTTTAAGGGCAAAGAATGAGGGTTCTTATTGCCCAAATTTTGTTTTAAATAACCAACAACAAAAAATGGTTTCAAAAAAGTTATTGCCTTTTATAGGGCTGATTTTCTGTATTAGCTCTGCAACAATTGCTCAAAATACAAGTTTTCATACCGCAAAAGCGTCTGCTCCTGAGGCCGGAAGTATGTTTATCTTTCCCGAAAGAATTCTTTTAAAAGATGGTAGTTTTTATAATGCCGAACGTGCTACCATGTTTGTACCAATGAATCGTTCAGTAGAAAACAGCGATGTTATTTCCTTGGATGTGTACCGATTTAAGGCTTCTGAAAAGGCCAATCCAAATACTCCTCCCATATTTTTCCTTCATGGAGGTCCTGCTTTCCAGGGACTTGAGTCGGCATTTAAAGAATTGGGTACTTTCGAAAAATATTGGCAATTTATGACCGATGTAGCTGATGTTGTTGTGGTTAGTCAGCGTGGAATTGGGACGTCGAAACCAACAACTATAATTGATAGCAGAAAATCGAAAATGCCATTAAATGAAGCCTATAACGAAGAGGCTGCTGTGGAAGAATTACAGAACCGTCTTTCTCAAGAAAAAGAAGTTTGGGAAAATCTTGGCGTTGATTTAAAAGGTTTTACGGTGCTGGAAGCTGCAGAAGATGTAAACGATGTTAGAAAAGCTCTGGGGTACGATAAGATTACCATTTGGGGTGGAAGTTTTGGTTCGCATTGGGGGATGACACTTATGCGTCAATATCCTGAAATTATTGAACGCGCCATCTTAAGAGGGATGGAAGGAGTTGACCACACTTACGATCATCCGGGGCATACCTGGAATGCCTATAAAAGAATAGCCGAAGAAGCCGAAAATTCGGAAGAATTAAAGGGATTAATTCCTGAAGGCGGGTTAATTGCCGCTGCTGAAACTATTGTGAAAAGGTTAAGCAAAAAACCGGTTACAGTTGAGGTTGAGAATTCGTACACCGGAAAAACGGAGAAGGTTTTAATGGATGGACATTGGGCCAAACAGTTTACCCGTGGGTACACCGGAAAACAGGAAGCTACCTGGCCGGCAGATATTATAACCATGTACAATGGCGATTTTACAAAAGCTGCATTAAAAGTTATTGAGAATACTTACGCTTTACGATCACGTCCATTAACAGCCAGTTACTATATGCTCGATTGTGGCTCAGGAATTACGCCCGAACGATTAAAAGAGCATTTGGCCGATCCGGCAACAGAAGTTATCGAATACGAATGGGATTACAGAAAGGCTTGCCCATGTTGGGATAGCGATTTAGGTGATGAATTCCGTACGAATTTTGAAACCGAAATTCCAACAGTAATTGTTCAGGGAACCTGGGACAGAAGTACACCCTACGAAAATGCGCTGGAACTGATACCATATTTCAAGAATCTGAAATTTGTTCATTTAAAACGTGGACCACACGGTGCCATAAGGGCTGCTTATTTGTATTCGGCCGAATTCAAAAAGGCCCTTTTAAAATTCGCGGAATGTGGCGATAATTCAGATTTAAAAGACCATATGGAATTGCCACAAGTAAAATGGGTGGTGCCAGAGTAATAGATATTTGTTCACGTAAAGAAGCACAGAATTAAAAAAAAATCAATCATGATTTCAAAAAAAATAGCACTATTAATTGCCTTGGTATTTTGTATTGGAGCTATAAGTAAAGCTCAAAATATTAGTATGCACACTGCAGTAGCACCTGCACCTAAGGCGGGTACAATGTTTATTTATCCGGAAAGAATGTTGTTGCCTAGCGGCGAATTGCTTTCTGCAGAAAGAGCAAGCATGTTTGTTCCTTTAAACCGTTCAAAAGCAAATACCGATGTTATTGCGCTTGACGTTTATCGTTTCGCACGTAACGAAAAAGCGAATCCCGAAACGCCACCAATCTTCTTTCTTCATGGTGGCCCAAGTTTTCAAGGGGTGCCATCGCGGGTAACGTCGCTGGATGTTTTTCAGAAAAAATATGGCTACCTGTTGGATGTGGCCGATGTTGTGATTGTAAGTCAACGCGGAATTGGTACTTCAATGCCAAAAACCCTTGTAAATAAAAACGATTACAAAACAGCGCCAGACGAAGCGTACAACGAGGAGAAAGCGGTTGCACACTTGAAAGAACTGCTTACAAAAGAACGTCAGGTTTGGGAAGAATATGGAGTTGACTTGAAAGGATTTACCGTATTGGAAGCAGCCGAAGATGTTAATGATGTGCGTAAAGCCTTGGGCTACGATAAAATTTCGCTTGTGGGCGGAAGTTTTGGTTCGCACTGGGGGTTTACTCTAATGCGTAAACATCCGGAAATAATTTCGCGTGTTGTGTTTACAGGTTGCGAAGGTCCTGACCACACTTACGATGATCCGGGGCATGCATGGAATGTTTTTGAAAGAATGGCCGAAGAAGCTGAAGAAGCCGAAGAATTGGAAGGCTTAATTCCTGATGGTGGTTTAGTTGCTGCTGTAAAAACAATCATCAAGCGTGCAAAAGAAAAACCTTTTACCGTAGAAGTAACAAATCCGGCTACTAATAAAGTTCAAAAAGTACTTATTGATGAGCACGTGGCTAAAAAATTAGTGAGAGGTTATTCAAACGACTATACAGCATGGCCGGCAGATATTATCAAACTCTATAATGGAGAATTTGAAGATGCTGCCAAATCAATAGTAGATAGATACAACAACGGAACCGCAAAATACAGAACGGCCAGTTACTATATGCTCGATTGTGGATCGGGAATTACCCCTGAGCGATTAGCCAAACAATTGGCCGACCCGGCCAATGAAATTTTGGGCCAAATGAATTGGAATTACATTAAGGGATGTGATTGCTGGGACAGCGATTTGGGGAACGATTTCCGCCAAAACTTTGAGTCTGAAATTCCAATTGTTATAATTCAGGGAACCTGGGACAGAAGTACTCCATTGGAAAATGCGGAAGAGCTGGTTCCTTACTTTAAAAATGCAACGTTTATTCCTTTAAAAAGAGGACCACATGGTTCGTTGGGAGCCGGAATGCAGGCCTCAAAAGAATTTAAGCAGGAACTTTTAAAGTTTCTGGAAACCGGCGATGCGTCCGGAATAGATACCGATATGGAGCTTCCTCCTGTAAAATGGAAAGTGCCCGAATTAAAGTAGGTTTTTTGAGAAAAATAGAATGTCTAATTTTCATAGATTAGTTATTAATAATTAAACAACGCCTTAGTATGAAAAGTACAAATATTCCAAGTATGAATACGAGTCTAAAGGCTACTCACAAAATGAGTGGAATACTTTTTTTACTCATTTTACTTTTTGTAGCACAGTCTTTAAATGCCCAAAACACAAACGAAATAAATCCTGATTTACTTGAAAATCTGCAATGGACCAATATAGGGCCAAAACGTGGAGGTAGATCCATTGCTGCGGCAGGTAGTTCGGCAAGACCAAATGAATATTATTTTGGAGCGACGGGTGGTGGTTTGTGGAAAACCGTTGACGGTGGAAACAGCTGGAACCCGGTAACCGATGGGAAAATCAATAGTTCTTCTGTTGGTGCTGTGGCAGTTGCGCAGTCTAATCCCGACATTGTATATATGGGAATGGGTGAAGCGCAGTTGCGCCAAAATGTATTACAGGGAGATGGTATTTATCGCACTTCTGATGGCGGAGATACCTGGAAACATCTTGGGTTGTCAGAAACACAAGCTATTAGCCGTGTTCGTATTCATCCTACAGATCCTAATCGTGTTTATGTTGCGGCTCTTGGTCATACATTTGGACAAAATAGCGAAAGAGGTATCTACAGAACCAAAGATGGTGGTGAATCATGGGAGAAAGTACTTTTTAAAGATGATAAAACAGGTGCCATTGATTTGTCAATGGATCCTAATGATCCGGATGTTTTATATGCAACCCTTTGGGAGGTATACCGGAAGCCTTACATACTTTGGAGTGGTGGTGAAGGTTCAGGTCTTTATAAGTCAGTTGATGGAGGAGATACCTGGACAGAACTTACCGGAAATCAGGGTTTGCCAAAAGGTATCTGGGGAAAAAGTACGGTTTCTGTTTCTGGTGCCGATTCTAAAAGAGTGTATGTGAATGTGGAAGCTGAGAACGGTGGATTGTATCGATCAGACGATGGTGGAGAAACTTTTGAGCTAATTAATAACCACAGGGATTTGTGGCAACGTGCTTTCTACTTTCTTCGTATTCAGGCCGACCCTGTTGATCGCGATGTTGTTTATATTCTTAGCTTTAAATTGATTAAATCGGAAGATGGCGGAGAAACATTCCATTATTTACCTCCTAGTCATAACGATCATCATGACTTGTGGATCGATCCGAAAAATCCGAAAAGGATGATTAACGCCAATGATGGTGGAGCAGTAGTTTCTGTAACTGGCGGCCAAACCTGGACTCATTTTCGTTATGCTACCGCGCAAATATATCGATTGAGTGTTACCAACGACTTCCCGTATCATGTGGCTGGTGGTCAGCAGGATAATTCAACCGCAGTGGTTCCATCTGATGGAGGATATTTAAGAAATGAGAGAATTGCACCTGGCGAAATGATGTATGCAGCCGGAGGTGGTGAGAACGGTTATGTGGTACAACATCCGACTAAGCTCAATATTTTCTATTCAGGCAAAACTAACGCTTTAGATCGTTATGATAGAAATACCGGTCTGGTAACCGATGTGCAACCTTTCCCAAGAATTGTTATGGGAGAAGCGGCTAAAGTGATGCCAGAGCGCTGGAATTGGAATTATCCGATTGTTGTTTCGCCTGCCGAACCAGATGCTTTATTTGTTGGATCGCAGTATTTATGGAAATCGAATGATGAAGGTAAAACCTGGGCAAAAATCAGTCCCGATCTTACTCGTGCCGATGAAGCAACAATGGGTGATTCCGGCGGTCCGATTGTTTTCGATCAGGATGGTCCGGAAATTTACGCAACCATATACACCATTGAGCCTTCTCCACTAAAAAAAGATATTATTTGGGTAGGATCGGATGATGGATTTATTAACCTAACCCGCGATGGTGGAAAAACATGGTCGAATGTTACACCTGAGGATCTACTGAAAGACAGTAAGGTAAGCGGAATAAAAGCTTCACAACATAATCCGGCTGTAGCTTATGCAACAGCCCGTCGTTACGAAATGGACGATCGCGCCCCTTATGTTTGGAAAACCGAAGATTATGGTAAAAGCTGGAAAAAAATTGTTACAGGAATTCAAGCGAATGACTTTGGACATTCAATTACAGAAGATCCGATAAAAGTAGGCTTGGTTTATTTAGGTACAGAAAATGGGGTGTACGTCTCTTTCAATGGCGGTAACAACTGGCAAAGTTTATCGAATAACTTACCAATTACACCGGTAATGGGAATTGCCGTAAAACAAAACGACCTTGTCATTGCAACACATGGTCGTTCGTTCTGGAAAATGCAAAATATTGAACTGCTTCGTCAGGTTTCTGTGGCAAATATTAGCGATAAACCATTTCATTTGTTTAAGCCGGCAAAGGCCATCAGACGAGCTACTCCAGCAACTATCGACTTTTTTGTGAAGGAAAAGGATAGCCAGATAATACTTGACATAGTGGATGATAAAGGTAATATGGTGGTTCAGTTAGTGAATGAAAAAACTACTAATTCCGGAATGATCAGATTAAATTGGGACCTTCGCTACGAAGGTGCTACAACTTTTGCAAATATTATTCTGGAAGGAGGTAAGCCAGACAGGGGGCCATGGGCTACTCCAGGAACTTATTCGGCCAGGTTAACCGTAAATGGTAAAACACAAACCGAAAGTTTTGAAGTGGAAAAAGATCCGAGATTAACGGATGTTTCTGTTGAAGACATGAAAGAGCAATTTGAACTGGCAATGAAAATTAGAACTTGTGAGAGTGCTGCCAATGAAGCTGTCATTCTTTATCGAAAAGTAAAAGCTGATGTTGAAAATATATTGGAATCATCTAATAGCAATAGCCTTCAGAAACAAGCTGGTTCATTCTTGACAAAGATCACTTTGGTTGCCGATAAGTTTTATCAGCTGAAAAATCAAAGTCCGAAAGACAAAATTGCGTTTCCTATTCGTTTAAATGACCGTTTAACCGGTTTGAGAAGCCATTTGGAAGTTGGTGACATGAAACCAACAGCTGCTTATTTAAATGTGTATGACGAGCTTGCTGCCGAATTAAAAATGCACCTTGATGAGCTGTATGAAGTATTGGACGCTGATATGTCAAAATTGAATAAAAAGCTAGTACAGTCTAAACTGGAACCTGTAAGTGCTGCTAAAAGCAAAAACATGATAAAGTTTGATGAACAGTATAATCAATAAAAAATAGGGATTATGAATCGAGGTAGATTCGTTTTAGCACTATCGCTCTTTCTTTTAGGAGTGGTAATGCTTTCCTCTTGTTCATCAAAAGAGGGAAAGTCGAAGAGTGTGGCGAAACAACCCAATATTCTATTTATTCCGGTTGACGATTTGCGTCCTGAAATTGGTGCTTACGGAAGCGATTTTATAAAAACGCCAAATATGGATCGATTGGCCAAACAGGGGGTTACCTTTATGCGCGCCTACTGTCAGCAATCGGTATGTAATCCATCAAGGGCTAGTTTAATGACTGGTCTTCGTCCGGATTCTCTTCGTATTTGGGATAACAAAACTCGCTTCAGAGATATGGTTCCCGATGTGCTTACTATTCCACAGTATTTTAAACAAAACGGTTATCAAACGGTGGGATTTGGGAAAGCTTTCCATAATAACGACCCTGACACTATTTCCTGGTCCGAAATTCCTGAAAATCTCGATGATTTTCCATTCGATCCGGATGCAGTGTATTTAACCGAAGAAAACCTTGAAATTCAACAAGCAAAAATTGAAGCATTAAAAGCAGCCGGAAAATCAAAGATTGACCAGTGTGGATTTTGGTATGTTAAGGCAAATGCCACTGAAATTGCCGATGTGGAAGACGACGCCTATTACGATGGGGCACAAACCACTCGCGCAATTGAGGTGATGGAACGATTGGCAAAACAGGATAAACCTTTTTTCCTTTCCGTAGGATATTACCGACCACACTTGCCTTTTAATGCACCTAAAAGATATTGGGATTTATACAATCGTGATGAAATTCCATTAGCCAAAAATCAATTTGTACCAGAAGGGACTCCTGCTTTTTTGGTTCATGGTGACTCTGAGCTTAGGAAAAGTTATACCGACTGCCAGGATCTTCCTTTGCCTATCGAAGAACCCTGGGATGCAGATCGTCAACGTGAAATTAAGCATGGTTATTATGCAAGTGTATCGTATACCGACGCCCAGATTGGCAGATTACTTGATGCCTTAGAACGTTTCGGCTTAAGTGAAAATACTATTGTCGTGCTTTTCGGAGACCATGGGTGGAAACTTGGAGAGCATAATGGTTGGGGTAAGAAAAGCAACTATGAAATCGACTGCCGTGTTCCCATGATTTTTAGTGGGGCAGGGGTGGATGCCAAAGGTAAGAAGTCGTATGCGCTTACAGAGCTAGTAGATATATATCCTACTTTATGCGATTTTTCCGGGCTTGACGTTCCTGAACATTTACAAGGAACAAGCATGGCTTCGTTGTTTTCCAATCCCGACCAGAAATGGGAACAGGTGGCTTTAAGCCAGTATTTGCTGGGGCGTGATCGACGTACAACAAATATAGACGAAGAACAAATGGGATATGCTATGCGTACTGATCGTTACCGCTATGTGGAATGGTACAAATGGATTGCACAAGACAGTACTAAGGGAGAATACTTACGTACCGAGTTGTACGACCATGAAATGGATACACAAGAGAACACAAATCTGGCTGAGGATCCAAAATATAAAGAAATGGTGAGTGCTCTTTCTGAACAACTTAAACAATTATATTTTAATAAAAGGTAAAAGTTGTTGTATACAGGTGCAAGGTTTTGTAATGCAAACAAATACAATTTAATATTTAATAAAGGCAAACTATTAGGGCAAGATATTGAGGGTTTTACAATTTTTATTAAAAATAGATGGACAACCCTCTTGGGATGTTGACCTAGTAGTAAAATTTTTAAAATATAAATAGATGAAACCGGCATGGCCGGGGCAAATAATTAGGCCACACAGGAGCATGATTGAAGTTTGCGCTGGTTATCAGAGTTTTGCTAATTTTTAAACATATGAAACAGACTAAAGTAAAATGGAATTTATTGATAGCAATCTTAGTTTTGCTATCTAGCTGCACATCTCCTTCGAAGGAGCAGGAAAAAGAAAAGACGGCACGACCTAATATTCTATTTATTCCTGTTGATGATTTACGTCCTGAGTTTGGTGCCTACGGAAGCGATTACGTAATAACTCCTAATATGGACAGGTTGGCCAAGCAAGGGGTAACCTTTACCCGAACTTATTGCCAGGAGGCAGTTTGTAATCCTTCGCGAGCGAGTTTGCTTACAGGTCTTCGTCCCGATTCAATAAAAGTGTGGGATTTAATTACCGAATTCAGACATACTATGCCTGATGTGGTTACCCTACCTCAATATTTTAAACAAAATGGATACCATACAGTTGGTTTGGGGAAAGCCTTTCATAACAATGATCCGGACACTATTTCTTGGTCGGAAGTACCTCAAAATCTCGATGGTTTTCCATTCGATCCGGATGCTTTTTATCTGAACGAAGAAAATCTGGAAATCCAAAAAGAAAAAATTGAAGCGTTAAAGGCTGCAGGGAAATCAAGAATTGATCAGTGCGGGCATTGGTATGTAAAAGCAAATGCCACGGAGATTGCTGAAGCAGACGATGATGCATATTATGATGGTGCTCAGACTACTGAGGCCATAAATATTCTTAAAAGACTAAAGTCGGCAGATAAACCTTTCTTTCTTTCTGTAGGATATTATCGTCCTCACCTTCCGTTTAATGCCCCTAAAAAATATTGGGACATGTATAACAGAGATGAGATTCCATTAGCTGAAAATCAATTTGTTCCAGAAGGAGTGCCTGCCTATCTGATTCATGGTGAAGCAGAGTTGAGAGGATATTCCGATTGTCATGATCTGCCATTACCCAGTCAAGAGCCCTGGGATATTGAACGTCAGAAAGAAATTAAACACGGTTACTATGCCAGTGTTACGTATACCGATGCACAAATTGGCCGTTTGTTAGATGCGCTTGATGAGTTGGGTTTGGCAGAAAATACCATTGTGGTTTTATGGGGTGACCATGGCTGGAAACTTGGCGAACACAATGGCTGGTGCAAGCAAACTACCTATGAAATAGATACACGTGTTCCGATGATTTTTAGTGGTGCAGGTGTTAAAGCCAAAGGCAGACAGAGTGATGCATTAACAGAATTTGTCGATATTTATCCCACCTTATGTGACATGGCAGGTATTCCAATTCCAGAACATTTACAGGGCACGAGTGTTACACCACTCCTTGAAAATCCTGATTTGGTATGGAAAAGTGGAGCCTTTAGCCAATTTCTTTTAGGACGTTACGGACGTACAACAACGATTCCATTCGAGCAAATGGGTTATGCCCTTCGAACCGACCGCTTTCGTTATGTAGAATGGTATAAATGGATTGACGATACAAAAGGAGAGTTTTTAAGAAGTGAGTTATATGATCATGAGATAGATCCTCAGGAAAATAAAAACAGGGCTAATGATCCTGAATATACAAAATCGATCGAAGAACTTTCGAAACAATTAAAAGCGGGTTGGAGAAAAGCCCAACCGAAACAATAGACAGTAATCTTTAGCGTAGAATTTAAGGAGGAGAAGTACCCAAATAATTGGGTGCTTCTTTTTTTTTTATAAAATACTATTCTACAATTACCCTAGAAAATAGTTTTTCACAAACAAAAAACGCAGTAAATCAATGATTTACTGCGTTTTGCTAATTATTGGTTATTGTTAATAATCGCTATCTACTTTACCTCTTCAAAATTAACCGCTGCTTATTATCAGAGCTTTATAATTATATGAAACAAATATGGAACAAATGTACTCTTCTTTATAAGTTCCTCAATTATCAAAGAATTGAACCAATGTAGACTTAATAAGGGATAAAGTATTAATTCATTATTTTGACATCTATATTTTTAGAGTTGCGTAACTGTATACCATAAAAACAATTCCGCACAAAAGAGGGCAATCACAATTGAATCAATTAAAAAGATAACTGAATTATCTTATTAAAATATGATTAAATTTTACAGAAAAAGTTTAAAGTATAGTTTAAATAATGTATTATATATGCAAATAGTTAAGGTATACTTAAAACATTGTTTGCTGTGAATATTCCCAAAAATATCATTTCAAGAGAAGATTATATATCTAAAATTGATCCCTTCATAAATACTTCTTTAATAAAGGTGTTAACAGGACAAAGAAGGGTTGGTAAATCTTATCTTCTATTTCAGCTAATAAATCTTATTTCAAAAAGATATGATAACGCCAATATAATCTATATAAATCTGGAGGATTTGGCTTTTGATTTCATTAAAACCGCAAAGGATTTAAATAATTATGTGATTGAGCATCTATCATCATCAAATCCCAACTATTTGTTTGTAGATGAGATTCAGGACGTTGAAGATTTCGAAGCAGCCTTGCGCTCTTTAGCTCTGAATGAAAATATTGATATTTATATTACAGGAAGTAATGCCAAGATGCTTTCCGGAGAACTGGCAACTACTTTAAGTGGGAGATATATTGAGATTAGCGTCTATAGTTTGTCCTACCTTGAGTTTCTGAAGTTTCATTCACTAGATGATTCAGATGATAGTTTAGCATTGTTTATGAAGTATGGAGGACTTCCATACATAACCAACTTACCGCTTAATGACGATGTTATTTTTGAATATCTTAAAAATATATATAGTACTATTATATATCGAGATGTGGTGAGTCGGTTTAATCTGAGGAATACCCAGTTTCTTGAACGTTTGGTTATATTTTTAGCAGATAATGTAGGTAGTCTTTTTTCCGCAAAAAAAATTAGTGACTTTCTAAAATCGCAAAAAGTAAATATATCTTCTGTACAAATTCAGAATTATATCAAATATTTGTCGAGTGCGTTTATTATTTTACCAGCAAGGCGGTACGATATAGTAGGGAAACGAATCTTTGAGATAGGAGACAAATATTTCTTTGAAAATATTGGAATCAGAAATGCGATAGTGGGTTATAAAACCAATGATATTGCTAAGATTCTTGAAAATTTGGTATACAATCATCTGTTGTTTTGCGGTTATTCAGTAAAAGTAGGCGTGTTGAATGCGCAGGTGATTGATTTTGTTTGTGAAAGAAGCAATAATAAGAAATATGTACAGGTTTCATATCTACTAGAAAAGGAGGAAACGGTTAAGCGTGAGTTTGGGAACCTCTTGAAAATTGATGACAACCATCCTAAGGTGGTAGTTTCTATGGATAAATTGGCTGGAGATGGTTATGATGGGGTTGACCATATTTATATTAGGGATTTTCTAAGAACACGGTTTTAGTTATGTATATTTTTTTCATTCAATTATTCAGCATAGGTCACATTTCACACCCTTAAGCAACCGATCTGATATTTCTGGAAGATTTTCAAAAGGAATTGGAATAAATAATGAGCGGAAAAATAGGCCACATTGCTCACAAATCTTTGGTAATTTCAATTGACTTTTCGCCATGCTTTCGTCAGTTTTTAGCTTCGTTATATAAAATAAGCATCTATATGACCTAATAAGACTGTTTAACACGCACATTAACATCAATAACGTGCGTAACAAATATGGTACTTATGTATGACGGAAAATAATAAGAAACTATTTAAATAAATAATTTCTCACAAACAAAAAAACGCAGTAAATCAATGATTTACTGCGTTTTGCTAATTATTGATTATTGTTAATAATCGCTATTTATTTGACTTCTTCAAAATCTACATCAGTCACTTCGTCGTCGCCACTTTTAGCTTTGCTGCCTTGTGCTTGTTGTCCTCCATCAGGTCCTGGTTGAGCACCTCCTGGTTGAGCACCACCATCAGCTTGGCTAGCGTTGTACATCTCCTGCGAAGCAGCCTGGAATACTGTGTTCAACTCTGTAGTTGCAGCATCAATACCGGCCAAATCTTCAGCTTTGTGAGCAGTTTTTAATTTTTCAAGCGCAGCTTCAATGGGCGCCTTTTTGTCAGCAGGTAACTTATCACCAAACTCTTTTAATTGCTTTTCGGTTTGGAAGATAAGGCTGTCGGCCCCGTTCATCTTGTCAATCTTCTCTTTAGCTTGCTTGTCAGCCTCTGCATTGGCAGCGGCCTCGTCCTTCATACGCTTGATTTCGTCATCGCTCAAGCCGGAAGAAGCTTCGATACGGATGCTTTGCTCTTTACCGGTTGATTTATCTTTAGCTGTTACATGAAGAATACCATTTGCATCAATGTCAAAAGACACTTCGATTTGAGGTATCCCACGCTGTGCTGGTGGAATTCCGTCTAAGTGGAAACGACCAATTGTTTTGTTTTGGTTAGCCATCGGACGTTCGCCCTGTAAGACGTGAATCTCTACCGAAGGCTGGTTGTCAGCAGCTGTTGTAAATGTTTCCGATTTCTTGGTCGGTATAGTAGTGTTGGATTCGATCAGCTTGGTCATGACACCACCCATGGTTTCAATACCTAACGAAAGCGGCGTAACGTCCAATAACAATACATCCTTAACTTCACCGGTCAATACACCTCCCTGGATAGCGGCACCTACTGCTACAACTTCATCCGGGTTCACACCTTTGGAAGCTTCTTTCCCGAAGAAACTTTTCACAATTTCCTGGATTGCAGGGATACGGGTTGAACCACCCACCAGGATTACTTCGTCAATATCGGACGGAGACATTCCTGCATCAGATAACGCTTCCTTACATGGCGCCAAAGTAGCCTGTATTAATTTGTCGGCCAATTGCTCGAATTGAGCACGGCTTAATGTTTTCACCAAGTGCTTTGGAATACCGTCGACAGGCATAATATATGGCAGGTTGATTTCAGTTGAGTTGCTGCTCGAAAGCTCAATCTTCGCTTTTTCGGCTGCATCTTTCAAACGCTGGTGCGCCATTGGGTCTTTGCGTAAATCAATGCCTTCCTCTTTTAAAAATTCATCTGCCAACCAGTTAATGATCACATCGTCAAAGTCGTCGCCGCCCAGGTGAGTATCACCGTTGGTAGATTTTACTTCGAATACACCATCGCCTAACTCAAGAACGGAAATATCAAAAGTACCACCACCAAGGTCGAACACGGCGATCTTCATGTCCTTGTCCATCTTGTCAAGGCCATATGCCAAAGATGCAGCAGTGGGTTCATTGATGATACGTTTCACCGTTAAACCAGCTATTTCACCAGCTTCTTTGGTAGCTTGACGTTGTGCGTCGTTAAAGTAAGCAGGAACAGTAATTACCGCCTCGGTTACTTCTTGTCCAAGATAATCTTCGGCAGTCTTCTTCATTTTTTGAAGAATCATGGCGGAGATTTCCTGTGGGGAATATTTTCTATCTCCAATAACAACACGTGGGGTATTGTTATCGCCTTTGATTACTTTATATGGTACACGAGAAACTTCCTTAGGAATTTCGTCATAGTTGTCACCGATAAAACGCTTGATAGAATATACGGTGTGAGCAGGGTTTGTAATAGCCTGACGTTTTGCAGGATCACCTACTTTTCTCTCTCCTCCATCAATAAATGCAACAATTGATGGTGTGGTTCTTTTACCTTCGCTATTTGGAATTACAACCGGCTCGCTTCCTTCCATCACGGAAACACAAGAGTTGGTTGTACCTAAGTCGATTCCAATTATTTTTCCCATTTTTATTTAATTTATTATAAGATTTTTAAATTGTCTATGTGTGAACTCGATCAGCATTGTTTCAAATGCTGTGCCACGTGGCATTTATGTCAGTTTGATGAAATATTGACACGGGAAGAAAGAAATTCAATATAATCCTGTCATGTTTTTGTGACAAAAGTGCAGTATTCGGTCAACTGTTTCTGGTGGGCTTCGATTCCATAAAAAATATTTTGAAATCATGTTTTTATTACTGATAAGCGTGTTGCCCTTGTTTCGCTGACAAGGGATAAATTATCCCAAAATAGTCATTAGACATCATCTAAATGCCAACTCGATGATCAAATTCGAAACCTTACTTAAATACAGCCATGTAAGTTTTTCTGTGCTGATAGCAATCGGGACCGTTGGTGCCTGCTTACGCTAAGGAGTTTAAAATGCCTAATGCCAGATCCCAGATGATCGTTTGATTTAAGCGTTATAATTGTTCTAGACCCAAATAGCTGGCTGCACCGAACGATGTTTCAAAAATCATTTCTGTATCCGACAGCGACTAGACCTGATTTTTTATTACGTTTCCCAGAATCAAGTTCGGGAAAAACTCCCGAAATCCTTCGTAACAGATCGTTCCGGATTTATTTAGGTAGGTTATCCGGGACGGGACTATTCCCGCAATTATGCCGGACAGGTGCTGAATTTTATGCATTATTTCTATAAATTATGAATCGTTCAGGTTAGTATTAATATCGCTTTATTTTGTCAAAGGATGTTGTAAAGTATTGTCCAATAGTGTATATTGGGACATAAATAAACAATCCAACACATATATGATTTTACGCAAACGCAAGAAAAAAAGCATATTCCTTCTTATCACAATCTTGCTGGGGATGGGTGCATGCCAAAATTTGCTGGACGATTTAAATAGCGCCAAGGTTGATTTTGTAACCGACTTGGGGCTTCGTGTGGCGGATGTCAGCTTGTACATTGATGAAGTCATAAAGATTGACGTGGAACCAATGGTGCAAGGCATGCCAAAACCAGTGGTGGAACTGATGCCCGGTGAAGATGGCATTCTAAAAATGCGGATGACCCAAAAATACAATACCCTCCGTCTCGATTCCATGATAAATATAGCAGATTCGGTGTTTGCCGATTCTACGGGTTTTCCGGCTATATCCAATTTCTACGTTGAAGGGGATTTTGATTTTGGCTTCCAATTAAACACATTTTGGGGCGATGGATTCGATACCAAACAGTTGGATTCGTTAAAGCTCGATAACGGTATATTTAAACTGGAATTTAATACATACGATCAGTTTTACTCCGAATTTACTATCTCTTTCCCGGGTATTACGGACGAAAAAGGGGAGGTGCTGAAAGTAGAAAAATTTGTGCCCTCTCGCGAAAAGAATTCTATTGATCTGGATTTGTCCAACCATAAAATCCAGGTTTTAAAAAGAAGAAACCGTGAATACTTTCTGATACATTTCGATTTTTATATTGAAAGCCTGGAAGACTATACCGATGTTGATCCTAAAATAAAGTTCCAGATGGAAAAGGTTGACCTGGACTATATTTATGGCGCGTTCGGGTACGACACCATACCTAATATAGGGCCGCAGGAAATATCTATGCCGGGAAGCATTTTGCAAGATCAGGATATATCAATGGATTTTAAACGACCGGATATAAAATTGCACACGCGTAACAGTTTCGACCTGCCATTTGCATATAACATTAAAAAAGCTTTGATGGAACTGGACGACGGAAGTATTGAAGAGGTTACGGGGATTCCCGATGTGATTTATATAGGGACTTCCAATGCGGAAGGTGTTTCGGACGGTGCCGTGTCAACCATTACGATCGACCCTTCAACCAATATTGATGAGTTGTTGGGCAAGGGGGCTGAATGGCTCGATATAGAAGGTTTTTTGATCACCAACCCCAATAATCCCACCCAAAAAAATTACATACGGGACGAAGACTCGCTGGACATTACGTTGGATATAGATCTTCCATTTGAAGCAAGGATATCGGAAATTGTGATTAGAGACACTATCGTTAGCAAGGTGTTCGAACCATTGGAAGATTTGGGTTTTGATGCCCTAATGACTTCTATTAAAACGGATATTTCCAATAATTTCCCTTTTGTGTTGAATATTCAATCATATTTTTACGACCGCAACAACATGCTTATCGATAGCCTGTTTGATAATCCTGCTGAAATAAGGGGGTCCGATAACGCAAGTAATCCTGTGAAGACCACATTTTACTCAAGTAAAAACCAGGAGCAGATCGAAAAATTATATGATACCCGGAAAACGATTACCGTGGCCACTTTTAAAACGGCCAACGCCGAAGAAGAAAAAATCGTTGTTTTCCGTAACGAACACAAACTTGATATTAGTTTAACTATCTTAACCAGCCTTCATGTTCAGTCGGGTAATGAAAACTAAATTTCTTGGGATTGCCATATGGTTGCTAATATTAGGCACCAGTGGTTTGTGCCTGGCTTTAAACGCCCAGGACAGAACCTTGTATTTTATGGACATCCATCCACAGAAAAACATGGTGAATCCGGCCTTTCAAAATGATGCCTCAGTGCTTATTGTGGGATTGTCGGCAAGTTCATTCTTCGATAACTCCTCGCTCACCTTCAGCGATTTGTTGACCCGCAAAACCGTGGATGGGGTTTCGGAGGTATATTGGGATTTTGAGTCTATCGATAAAAAACTCAGAGATAAAAACTTTTTATATGTGGGTGGTAGTGTTTCTCCAATATTTGTGGGCTTAAAACTGAACGACAAATGGTATTTGAACTTCTCGGCATCCCTTAAAAACGACTCTTACCTTATGTACCCGGGCAGCATCAGTAAATTACGCTTTGGCAATGCCAACCTGGAAACCAACTCGCCCAGGACTATCGATTTGAACAACTATAATTTTAAAGAACAAAGCTATACCGAGTTTTCCTTTGGAGCTTCTAAAAAAGTAAACGATAAATTTACTTATGGCGCCCATATAAAGGCTTTGATGGGTTTGTCGTCCATTAAAACAAATCACTTTCTGGCTTCCATTGAAACAAGTGATGACTTTTCGGAGTCGATACTCAAGACCGATATCTCCATGAACACGTCGGGCACCTTGTTTGAGGCAGATAAGTTAAAAAGGGTGTTTAATACCCAAATACAGGTGGACGATTTTCTATACGGGAAAGAAGCGTTTGGATTTAAGAATTTTGGAGTGGCCTTGGATGTGGGCATCACTTATAGCCTAAGCGATAAAATGGATATTTATGCTTCGATGGTTGATTTGGGCTTTATTAAATGGGGTAAAAGTGCCCAGCAACTGATTTCAAATGACGAATTTAAATTTAGTGGAGCGTATTTTTCGCCATATATTGTCAACGAAGATGATTTTGATTTTGTGGACTATCTTAAGCAATATGCCGATACCTTATCCTCGACCGTAATTCCGGATTCGTACAGTAAAGATTATAGAACAAACCTGGTACCTAAAACCTATCTGGGCGCCTCGTATCGATATTCGGATAAACTTAGCTTTAACGGATTGTTTAATTCACATATTTACAAAAACGGGTATGTGGCCAAAGGTACACTTGGGGCAACATGGATGCCCATAAAGAGAATAGGCCTTACGGGAACGGTATCGTACAGTAATTTTTCGTTGTATAATTTTGGGTTCGGCTTTCAGTATAAAGCCAAAAGCATGCAGGTATATTTGGTGACCGATAACATTAATTCTTTGGATGTGTGGAACAGCAGAGGACTGAACCTGGCTTTTGGAGTCCACTTTCAGGTTTGGAAAGGGGAAGCAACTGCTTCAATGGTAGGGTATTGAATAAGCATTACCGAAACTGTTCCAAAGTTCTGTACTTTGGAACAGTTGGAGTTTGATTCGTGAAATTAGCTTAATTTTGTCCGAAAAATGATAGTCGGATTTATGACACTTGGAATTCCGTAGGATGAAAGTAAAATTTGATATACCGTTGATTCTTTAGAAATGTAATGGAAGAGATCATGCTAAAGAATCACATCTATGATTCCATAAACTTTAGTGCTGTTGCGGATGGTAGTAGTTTTGACTTTTGATTTCCGGAGAATAATTTATTTCAACACAAATAATCAAACAGGATTATTACTATATTCCCCGGGAGATTGACCAATGTGTTAAAATATTCCAGAAACAAGCATGGCTTTTATAACCGCATGCTTCAGCTATTTCAATACTCGAATTCGATGTGGTAGCTAATAACACCCGTGCTTTCACTATATGTCGATTGTTGATATACAGTAAGGGAAGTATATTGGGGCGATTGTTTGAATTTTATTGTAAAATGGCCAGATTACCAATGGGATAACTCGGCGAGAACGGATACCGTTGCTTTTTACTTCATTTATTTTGAAAATCGCTTACGATTTGTCCGGCCATTGCTGTGGCCAAGGATAAAAACCAAACAGTGAATAAAATATTACATTTGTCACCTAATTTTTTTTTAGATATAATATGAAGAGAAATATGCTGCTTTTTGCAATAATCCTTATTGCAGGTTTCAAGATTTATGCACAATCAAGCGCTACCATATCAGGGCAAATCCTTGACAAAGAAACAAAAGAAGTGATTCCATTTGCAACAGTTGCTATTCTATCCAATGAAAATATTAAAAATGCATCCATGAGCAAAGAAGACGGATGTTTTACGGTAAATGGCTTAATGTCTGGAAAATATAAAATACAAGTTTCATATCTGGGTTATAATACCTATCAATCTGATATTTTAATAGGGACACTAAATCAGTTCTATGATATTGGCAAGGTAGAACTAGAAGTCAATACAACTCAACTGGACGAAGTGACTATTAGCGGTGAAAGAAGCGAGATAAATGGTGGATTGGATAAAAAGTCGTACAGTATGAACAGTAATATGGCACAATCGGGAGGTTCAGTTATGGATGCGATGAAGGCGATGCCAAGTGTTTCGTTCGACCAGGAGGGAAAGGTAATTTTAAGAGGTAGCGACAAGGTAATTATTTTAATAGACGGGAAACAATCGAGCCTGACAGGATATGGCAATCAAAAAGGATTGGACAATATTCCAGCTTCCAATGTAGAAAGGATTGAGATAATTAATAACCCGTCGGCAAAATACGATGCAGCAGGCATGGCTGGTATAATTAACATCGTATACAAAAAGGAAAAGCAAAACGGTTTACACGGAAGTATTGGTTTTGCGTACGGATTAGGAGCACTTACTAAACCTAAGGCAGATTTACCAACGGATTTGGGTAGTTTTTCTCCTACCCCAAAATATATTCCCAGTCTTGATTTAAACTACAAAGCAAAAAAACTTAGTGTTTTTATACAATCGGAGGTGCTTCATCAGAAGAAATTACCCAATAATGAATTTACGACACGGTATTACGACGATGGAAGAATTATAGCCTCGCAGGTTCCTGAAAACAGAAAACAAACGCACTACATCGTTAAAGGCGGCATAGACTATCAGTTTAACGAGCAAAATATTTTATCGCTTTCAGGAATCTACGATTGGGAATCACATGTCGATTCAGCCCAAGTTCCCTATATCGATTTAATGACGGATACCAGAAACCGCTATATAAACTGGAATGAAGAAGAAATAACAGGCTACATGAATTACCTGTTAAACTATACGCATAAATTCAAACAAACCGGACACGAACTTCATGCACATGCTCAGTATTCAAAAGGTTGGGAAGACGAAACCTATTATGTAAACGACAGCTCTTCTATTAGACCAAATGGCAGAGATATTACCAGTGTTTTAGGTACAGAGCATACAACAAGCCTGAATGTTGATTATACCAAACCCTTATCGGCCGGGCGTGTTGAAAGTGGGGCAAAAGTTCAGATAAGGAACCTGCCTGTAGATTACGAACAAGAAAGGGGTGAAAACTCCATTTTATATCCCGGATTGGGGAGTTGGACAAAATGGGGCGAGTCTATATATGCCGGATACATCAACTGGGTACACGAGAAAATAAAATATTCGGTAGAAGCCGGAATAAGGGCTGAGTACACCTCCGTCTTTTATGATATGGATGAGGAAAACATTTATTACACCCAGAATGATAAATACGATTACTTTAAACTTTTCCCCAACATACGATTAAGCTATAAACTTAATGAAAACAATAGAATTTCGATTTTCTTTAATCAGCGAATTGACCGTCCGGGCGAACCGGAACTGCGTATGTATGCTAAATCAGACGACCATGAATTGGTCAAAGTAGGCAATCCATACTTACGACCTCAGTATACACAATCAGCAGAAATCGGTTATAAAACAAATTGGAAGAAAGGTTCCTTGTTCCTTTCGGGTTATTACAGGTTCATTACCGACCCATATATGAGGGTTTACACAGTGGACACGAGCAGACCCGAATATGATGTGATTCTAAAAAGCTACGCTAATACAGGAGAATCAGCGAATTTGGGATTTGAATTAGTTTTTAGTCAGAAAATTTCGGACTTCTACGAATTGTCAGGGAATTTTAATAGGTATCAAAACAAAATACAAGCCTACACAGGAACTCTTTTATTCCCTTATGAACACGCTTTTAATGTAGAACAGACCACTGATAATACTTGGGATTTTAAAATTATTAATACCATTACTTTACCAAAAGAATTTCAATTTCAGTTAACGGCATTGTATTTAGCCCCTAAAAACATTCCACAAGGAAAACAATTGTCCCGAAGTTCAATTGATATTGGTATGAACAAGAAACTGTGGCAAGGAAAAGGTGAATTATCTTATGCATTTACTGATATTCTTAATCAATTCGGTCTTCAGCAGGAAATAGATGGGGAAGGATTTACGGCAGATTATGAGAATTATTATGAAACTCAAATTATGCGGATAGGTTTAAAGTATAAATTCTAAATCCCAGCCCCTAACATTTGGTATATTGGAATGGCAGGGAAAGTGCTAAATATCAAGGCTTGTAACCCGCTCAAGCTGTGTAGCGGTTTGACAGGAAAGTTCTACGCAATCTGTCACTACTCATACAATCTAGTGTTGGTGTGCCACAAAGCTGTGGTAATCCGGTAGGTGTAAACCCTACCTAAATAATTGTTTAAAGATCATTGCTCCGTTCGGCATAATTCAAGCAAGCTTGATTCTGCTCTCTTTCTTATCGCAATAAGTTTGCAAAAGAGCTGTTTTTTTGCCGTCACGCAACCCACCATTTATCCGTACTATTGCAAAACTTTTTTGTAAATTTGTAACTTAAAGTAAAGTACAGGATAAATGATGAGAAATAAAACAGCATTCATATTTGTATTGTTAGCCAACCTGGTTTTGTGGGTTCATGCTGTTATTCCTCACCATCATCATGTTGACAATACTATTGCACTCATCGTTGATTGTACTCATCAAGAAGGTCATAACCATATTGAATGTTCGCCTATCTGTTGCGAAGAGGGTGAATCCTCCGAAACTACAGCTTGCAGTTTAGGTCAGGCCATTTTAATTCCAGGGAATTCGGTAAGTAATAACGAATTGTCGGGTGAGGTGGTTTCTTTAATTTCCCTTTTCTTTACGTTCGGTGATTTTAGATTTTCCTTACACCGTAATTTCTTCACCAATCCTGTATATGGTATAGCAGAAAGCATTCCATTGTATTCAAGGTTATTGGTTTCTTCACAAGGTCTGAGAGCACCTCCTGTTTGTTAAAAGTCAATTTGTTTTTTTCAGAATGTTTTAAGCCTTTTTACCTGATTGGCTTGTAAAAACATATGCTGTTATTTGGCGGATAATGCCGAAAGGTTTTGCTATTCGCAAAATATGAATTCGATTTTTAAATTATATACAACGGAAAAATGAAGCTGAAAATATTAGCTATTGCATTGCTGAGTTTAATTTATGTAGCATGTAATCAAAGTAATAGCCACGAAGGGCATGACCATGAAGCACACAATCATTCTAATGAAGAAGGACACGATGAAAACGAAGAAGTAAAATTTCAATATACTGCATATGGTAAAAGCTTTGAATTATTTGCAGAAGCCGATGCCTTTATTGCCGGAAAGAAAGCCAATGTGCTTTCGCACTTCTCTGTTTTACCCGACTTTAAAGCGGTTGAGAAAGGCAGTATCACCATTATTCTTTTGGTAAATGGCAAAGAAACAAAACAGACCCTTGACAAACCCACCCGTAAAGGGATTTATAGCTTCGATATTGAACCCAATACAATGGGAACCGGAGCACTTATATTTAAAATTAAAACAGAAACAGGATATTCAGAAATAACAGTTCCACAAGTAACTGTTTTTGCTGGTGAAAGAGAAGCTCATGACGCTTCTGAAATGAATGCTGTTTCGCCTACCAACACGATTGCATTTACAAAAGAACAATCTTGGAAAATAGATTTTGCCACAGAGCTTCCAATAGTAACCGCATTCGGACAGGTAATTAAAACAGTTGCCAAAATTGAACCTGCCAGAGGGGAAGAATCGGTACTTACAGCAAAAGCTGCCGGGATAGTTGTTTTTTCGGATAACAGCTTGCTTGAAGGTAAGAATATAACACAGGGACAAACGCTGCTAACGTTATCATCAGGGGCATTAGCTGAAAAAAATATCGCTGTACGTCTTGCAGGAGCAAAAAGCAATTACGAAACGGCTAAAGCAAACTATGCACGGGTATCGGACTTGGTGAAAGATAAATTGATAACTGAATCAGAATTTCTTGAAGCTAAAAAGGAGTTTGAAACAACAGAAGCAATTTATAATAATCTTATGAGGAATTTCAGTTCGGAAGGCCAATTCGTTAAAAGCCATTTGAACGGCTACGTTAAAAATATCTATGTGGCAAATGGTCAATATGTCGAAGAAGGGCAAGCGCTTGTGTCCCTATCTCAAAATAAAAACCTGATTTTAACCGCTCAGGTACAACAGAAGTATCTGGAGTATTTGCCTTCTGTTGTTTCTGCCAATATTAAAACCTTGCACAACAATAAGACTTACACTTTTGATGAATTAAATGGAAAGGTGCTGTCTTATGGTAAATCGGCATCCAACAATTCTTTTATGATTCCTGTACATCTGCAAATTGCCAATAAAGCAGGTTTTGCCCCCGGAACACTGACAGAAGTATATTTAAAAACGGTAACCAATACCAAAGCCATGACAATTCCCAATAGCGCAATTTTGGAAGAACAAGGTGTTTTCTATGTTTTTGTGCAGCGCAGCCCTGAATTATTCGAGTTGCGTGAAGTAAAACTTGGCGGAACAGATGGAATTAGATCCGAAGTGATTTCCGAAATAAGAGCCACTGAAAGAATAGTAACGCGTGGCGCAATGCAAATAAAGCTGGCTCAGGCATCTTCTGTACTTGACCCTCATGCAGGTCACGTACATTAAAACAATGCTTTCCATTTTAATCATTATAAGAGTAAACAATGATAAATAATATTATAAGATTTTCACTGAATAATAAGTTTCTGATTCTTTTGGGTTCGGTGGTACTTGTGGTTTTCGGATTACGGACAGCAACCAATATGGATATCGATGTTTTTCCCGATTTAACCGCGCCTACCGTAATTGTAATGACCGATGCCCATGGTATGGCTCCGGAGGAAGTGGAACGATTGGTTACCTACCCCATTGAAACAGCTGTGAATGGAGCTATGGATGTAAGACGTGTTCGTTCAACGTCTGCCCTGGGCTTTTCTTTCGTTTGGGTCGATTTTGATTGGGGAACTGATGTGTATAAAGCACGACAGGTGGTGAGCGAAAAACTAATGACCATTCAGGAAGTTATCCCTGAAAATGTGGCAAAGCCAATACTTGCTCCCCAATCGAGTGTCATGGGAGAAATTCTCTTTTTGAGTTTGCAAGCGGATTCTACAGACCTTACTACACTACGTACCATTGCCGAATGGAATTTACAACCGCAAATTCTTGCTACAGGTGGAGTTTCACAGGTTACCATAGTAGGTGGAGACTATAAACAATACCAGGTTCTTGCCGACCCAATGAAAATGAACTATTACGATGTATCTGTTCAGGAGCTGGCCGATGCCTGTAAAGAAATGAGCCAAAATTCTTCGGGGAAAATAGTACGTGAATATGGCAATGAATATGTTGTAAGAGGAATGGCCCGCACCTCGAAAATTGATGATTTAGGGAATACGTATATTAAGTCGGTTAACGGAAATCCCGTTCGAGTTAATGATGTTGCAGAAGTTAAACTGGGAAGTGCTGTTAAAATGGGATATGCTGCCCACAACGCAAAACCTGCCATCATAATATCTGTATCTAAACAGCCCAACACCAATACTTTGGCGGTAACAGAAAACATTGAAAAAAAGATTGAATCCATAAAAGCAACACTTCCGCCCGATGTAACTGTAAATACTAAGATTTTCCGTCAGGCCGATTTTATTGAAACATCGGTAAACAATGTTCAAAAAGCCTTGCTGGAAGGAGCTGCACTAGTGATTATTATTTTATTCCTGTTTTTGGGGAGTTTTCGAACCACCATTATTTCACTATTAGCAATTCCTTTGTCGTTATTAGGTTCTGTAATTGTATTACAGCTTTTAGGTCTCAACATTAATACGATGAGCCTTGGAGGTATGGCTATTGCTATCGGTTCATTGGTTGACGATGCCATTATTGATGTTGAGAACGTGTATAAACGTTTAAAGCAGAATTTTAAAATACCGCCCGGCGACAGGCAAAATTCGTTTACGGTGGTTTACGAAGCCTCAAAAGAAATAAGGGCATCTATTTTAAATGCAACACTAATTATTATAGTTGCCTTTATGCCCCTGTTCTTTCTGTCAGGAATGGAGGGGAGAATGCTTAAACCTTTGGGTATAGCATATATCGTATCTCTTTTTATGTCCTTGCTAATTGCCATGACTTTAACGCCACTACTGGCTAAAATGATGCTGTCAGGAGATAAATACTTATCGGGAAGAGATAAGGATAGTTGGCTGGCAGGGAAATTGGCTAAGGGATATGAGAAATCGTTAAAATGGGTGCTTGGTCATAAAAAATGGGTTGTGTTTCCGGTTATGGGATTGTTTATTATTTCCCTTGTCATGTTCTCGCGATTGGGAAGAACCTTTCTGCCTGAGTTTAACGAGGGAGCTTTAACCCTTTCTGTTGTGATAAAACCGGGAACCTCACTTGAAGAGAGCAACCGTGTGGGAAACCTTGTAGAAAATGAAATGCTTTCAATTCCTCATGTTACAAGTACCGCAAGACGGACAGGACGGGGCGAACTGGATACCCACTCCCAAAGTACAAATAGTGCCGAGATAGATGTTAACTTTTCACTAAAAGAAAGGGAACTAGAAGATTTTTTAAGAGAAGTAAGGGCTAAATTATCTTCCATTCCCGGCATAGCATATACCGTGGGCCAGCCTTTGGGACACCGTATCGACCACATGCTTTCGGGTACGCGTGCCAACATTGCTATTAAATTGTTCGGAACCGATTTAAACCGCATGTTCACTATCGGAAACCAAATTAAATCCGCCATTATTGATATTGAAGGTCTGGTTGACGTTAGCGTGGAACAACAGGTTGAGATTCCTCAGATTCAAATTCGTGCAAACCGCAATATGCTTTCATTTTATGGAATAAGCATACATGAGTTTAACGAGTTTATTGACATAGCGCTTGGAGGAGAAAAGGTGGCTGATATTTACGAGGGCCAAAAGACGTTTGATTTAATATTGCGATTTAGTACCGATTATACCGACAAAATATCTGGTATTATGGATGCCTTGATTGATACATATGATGGTCGTAAAATTCCATTGAGTGAGGTTGCTGAAATTGTTTCGGCTACCGGCCCAAACTCCATTAGCAGGGAAAATGTTCAGCGCAAGCTGGTTATTTCTGCCAACGTTGCCGAAAGGGATTTACGAGGTGTTGTTGAAGATATTCAGAATAATATAAACAACAATATTAAGCTTCCTGAAAATTACTATATCCAGTACGGAGGTCAGTTTGAAAGTGAGCAAAAAGCATCTCGTATGCTTATGTTGACTTCCATAGCTGCCATATTTATCATTTTTATGTTGCTTTATCAGGAGTTTAAAAACTTCAACCTGGCAGCAATTATTCTGCTAAACTTACCGCTTGCTCTTATCGGAGGGATTATAGCCGTGGTAATTACTTCCGGTATGTTAAGCATCCCTGCAATAATCGGGTTTATAACCTTGTTCGGTATTGCTACCCGAAACGGAATTTTACTGGTTTCCCGTTACCAACATTTACAGCAAGAGGGAGAACGGCTGTATGAAACATTGATACATGGCTCTAAAGACAGGTTATTACCAATCCTAATGACGGCGCTTACCGCTGCGTTGGCTCTTATTCCATTGGCCATGAATGGCGATAAGCCCGGTAACGAAATTCAAAGCCCGATGGCACAGGTTATTTTAGGAGGCCTGCTTACATCAACCATCCTGAATATTTATATCGTACCAATGGTTTACCAGTTCTTCAACAACAAAGGATTAATTAAAAACGAATCGAAATGAGTAAAATATATATAACATTAATATTCATTCTTTCGGTTTCCACCGCCTTTTCCCAAGCCGGCATAGATTCGGTTTTGGCTGAAATCGAAAAGAACAATACAACCTTGGCAGCATATCGTAAAAATGCCGATGCCGATAAAATAGGTAATAAGACAAGCCTATTACCCGAAAATCCGGAAGTGGGATTTAACTATTTATGGGGTAACCCTGACCAGATTGGTAACAGAACCGACTTATCGGTCACGCAATCATTCGATTTTCCGACAGCTTATATGTATAAATCGCAGCTTGCCAACCTGAAAAACGAACAGGTTGAAATGGAATATAAAAGGCAACGGTATGATGTTTTGCTTGGCGCAAAAGTTCTTTGCACAGAGCTTACTTATTTAAACGCTTTGTATGCTGAATATCAAAAACGCTTTAACAATGATTTAAAAAATGCGAATGCCTTCAAAAAGAAAATGGAAGTTGGTGATGCTACTATTCTTGAATATAACAAGTCTCAAATAAGCCTGTTAAATACAGAAAAACAATTGGAACAAATCAAAATTGAGCGTGATGCCGCATTACAACAGCTAGCATGGTTAAATGGAGGTAATACGCTTGATTATAGCGATAGTGTTTTTGTGGCAGATATTATTGAACCTGATTTTGAAAAGTGGTACACACAGGCTGCAAGCTATAATCCAATGCTTAATTGGCTAAAACAGGAAATAGCCATCTCTTTGAAAGAAAAGCAACTACGGGTAGCACAAAATTTACCGAAAATAAATACAGGTTACATGAGCGAAAAAGTAGTGGGTGAGCAATTTCATGGGGTAACACTTGGTCTTTCAATACCTCTGTGGGGAAATAAAAACACGGTAAAATATGCCAGGTTAAAAACCGAGGCAGTGAACAGCATGGAAACTGATGCCAAAGTTCAGTTTTATAACGAAATGAAAACTTTACATGGCAAGGCAACGGCTTTACAAAATAGTATAACCGATTTTAAACAACGCATTTCGGCCAATAACATTCTGGATTTGTTAGAAAAAGGGATGCAAAAGGGTGAGATTTCTATTTCTGAATATTATTATGAATTAATGTTTTTTTACGCCAATAAGGAAGAGCTATTAAGCATGGAGAAAGAACTAAATATCACTTTGGCTAAACTAAATAAATATAGCTTATAGAAAAGTGCGGAATGGGTTCCTGCTTTTCTTTTCTGTCTATTGTTTTGTGCGTTATGCGTAACGAAACAGATAAATCATTGCTACTATGAAAAATAAAACTTCACGTACGGTTTGATGCAGGGGGCGCTGTTAGTTTATTTATAATTGTTACTTTTAGTCACAGTAATTCGAGTAGGCTATCGGGCTCTGTTCTGCACCTTCATGATAACCCGCAGGGAAACCTACAATGAAATCTTATAAATTATTAAAATGAAAAACTATTCCTTATTTGTCACGTTTTCTTTTTTGCTTTTACAAATCGCTGGGCCAATTTACAGTCAGGAAAAACCAAATATTATACTCATTTTTCCCGATAATCTGGGAGTTGGCGAGGTTAGCTCTTTCGGAGGAGCTAGAGGCGTACCCACACCCAATATAGATGGCATTGGGGAAGAAGGCATTCGATTAACTAACTTTAATGTCGAGTATTCCTGTACACCTTCTCGAATTGCATTGCTTACCGGCCGATATGCCACTCGGGCCTGCGATAAATATTACAAAGGGGCCACGCTTTGGGAAAACACAATAGCAGAACGTTTAAAATCTGTTGGGTATGCCACTGCCCTTTATGGCAAATGGCATATTGGGGGTGATGATTGGAGAGGTAAACGGGAGCCTACACAACAAGGCTTTGATGAGTGGTATGGTATTCCGGGCACTACACATGTATCGCAATTTTCTTCGATGGAAGGATTTCCAAAAAACCATGAAGTTAGCTATATATGGAAGGGGAAAGCAGGTTCTAAATCGGAAAAGGTAAAACCGTTTGATTTATTGGCAAGACGTACTATTGATCGTGAAACAGCTGAGCTTGGAGTCCGTTTTATTCAAAAAAACGCAAAAAATAAAAAACCTTTTTTCTTGTATTACCCCATGACTCAACTTCATTTTCCGTCGCTGCCCCATCCTGATAAGGAAGGCACTACCGGTGCGGGTGACATGGGAGATTCTATGGCCGATGTTGACTACAATGTTGGTTTAATCTTAAAAGAACTGGAAAGATTGGATATTGAAAATAATACGCTTGTGATATGGTGTACCGACAATGGTGCCGAAATGAGGAGGCCGTGGAGAGGGTCTTCAGGCCCGTGGAGAGGTTATTACAATTCGGCCATGGAAGGTGGCATTAGAACACCTGCCGTTATTCGCTGGCCAAAGAGGATAAAGGCCGGTCAGATTTCCAACGAAATTGTGCATGTGGTAGACCTGTTTACTACGATTATGGCGGCCGCTGACGTGCCTACTACAGACACTAATGATCGAATTGTTGATGGTGTAAACCAACTGCCGTTTTTGGAAGGTATTCAACACAATTCAAATCGTGAAAGTGCCATTATTATGAATCAAAGAGGCGAAGTAATGGCAGTAAAATGGCATGATTGGAAGTTGTGGTACAATTTTAAAACCGAAATACCTGACCCGGACCCCGATAATTTGGTACGGCTATTCGATCTTAGAGTAGATCCACAAGAAGAAATAGATGTAAAAGACTACTATCCCTGGGTCATCGGTGTCATGGATTCCATTGTGAATGAATATGAATTATCTCTCGTGCAATATCCCAGAGTGTCTGCCAGTGCCAATGAAGCCGATCCATACTTACCTCCAAAAGTTGGCTCTGGAAGTTTAATTCCTACCTATACACGTTCTGATAGAGATACCGTTGATAGTACCTTTACGGCATTGCCCAATCCTGACTTTACCGGTAGTTGGTCTACTGCCGAATTGCATACTGTTTCAGTAATAAATAGAATTGAAAAACCTGAAGTGCCTGCTTTGGGAAGTGGTTGGGGCGATGAAATTTCAATTATCCATCAAGCGGATCAACTGGAAATTGAACGCGTGATATTTATTCCGAGAGAGATACAACCGTTAATAAAGTACCGATATATGCTTGATGGCTCCACTACCGAAAATAATAATACGATGGGACGTAGTATGAGGCCCACTATTTCAAAAACAAGATGGCAGGAAAATAGATTAGTGATAACAACCTTGATTCCTTATCAACATCCAAAAACCGGTAAGTGGATTGAATCTAAAATGACACAGACTATGTGGTTGGAAGCCCCAACAATATCACCTTGGGAGCCTACATTGATTGTGGAAACCATGAGAGATTCTGGAGTAAATAATAAGCCGGTTACCAATAGAACATTTTATGTGAGAGGATATCGAAAATGAGTTTCAACACTTATATGGCACTATCGGGAAGGTTGGTGTATTAAAGTAAAACCTTTTGATATAACGAAGGGTCAACAATCTGGAATAAAGCATAAATGTCAGCTTGGATTTAGGCGGTTCACAGGAGGTTTGAGCACCGCCAAAATTTTCATTTATGTTTCGAAAGAAGTAAGTTTAAACAAAATAAAAAATTTGGCTCTGTAGTGTTTTTGATGGTTTGGTTTTTCAAATCACTCTTGACTTCCGCATTGGGACACCCTAAAAATATTTTAAGATAATTTCATAAAGTTCTTCTTGTTCAGTGTCCATT
>NZ_JBNGOS010000042.1:0-56766 GCF_050589685.1 Saccharicrinis sp. 156 | reverse complement strand
ATCTAAAGATTCACCTGTTCCATTTTAGGAAATATTTCATCTATAATTTTTTGCTTGGCTTTTTCCCTAACGTTTTTAAGTGCATATTCATAACTTCGGGGTTGCATCCCTCTTAGCCTATCAAAGCCGTCGGCGAAAATTTCCATTTGCGATTTATTATCGGTAACCGTCATATGAAAATCGGCAAACACAATAAATACGGAATACCCCTTACCCTGTCTCTCGCCGCCTTCAATGAACTTAGCATCAATAGAGACAGTGAAATCGGCATTTGTTTTATCCTCGGTAATGTTAAAATAGCTTTGTGCCAACTCGGAACGAATTGATTTGCCTAAAGCGCCATTTGCCGTTTTTTTATCAAATACAAGCTCGTTGATCACAACAAAAGCGGTGGACTTTTGAACCTCAATATTGAAAATGGTTTTAGGTAAATACCCATCATGAAAGAAAGCTTTTAAAAGTACTTTGTCTTCAAGGGTTTCTTCTTCAAGGAACAAATCCAAATTGAACTCAGCGGTAATTTCCTGGCTCTTTCTTTTGGAGATCAACCGGATAATGTCACACCTGGCCTTTCCGTCTCGGTCCGTTGTGCCGGTTTTGGTTAATTCGCCTTTCCCTTTTGTAAATGAGAAGACCAATGGTAAATTCGTAATAGGACGACTGTCTCCTAATTCGTCAGTATAACTGGCCTGAAGCGAAAGAGGGACCTTTATTTCCTTGCTAAACTGCACGACAAACGAAGACTGCGCCGCTTCTAAATTAATTTTCCGGAATGCTTCTTGTATCGCACTAAAAATATCGGATCCCAGATTTAGGTTTCCATTGATATCTCTGTAGGTTAAATCCTCGTTGGCATGCGGTTTAATGGCTTTGATAGCTTGTACATAAAACAGCAAGCCTTCATAAATATTGCCCTTCTCAACAGCTTTTTTACCATCGTAATAATAGGTGGCGCACATCTTTTTCGCATAATCCAGTTTTTGCTTCTTGCGCATGGCATATTTGTCCTTATTCAGGCGAACCATTACCCAATATTCCTTTTTGTTTTCCCATGTGAGTACCTCATAACCTTCCAGTGTTGCCTCTACCGATTCATGTGTGCTTGCTTCAAATTCCTCTTTTACTTGATAGTTGTTTTCGAATTGTCGAAGGATTGAATTGGAAGAAATGGTCACCTTAATTTCAGAACTTAATTCTTTCAATGCCTTGTTTCTGGCCTCGGTGCGATAGCTTGCTTCACCGCCTACTTTTGATCTCATGGCCCTTCCGTAATAGTAATTAGCATCAGTAGGACGCTGCTTAACCCAAGATGGTTTTCTTTTGGCTTCCACCGTGGAGAAGGAGAGAATTGCAGGAAGTGCCATTAGGCACAGCATAATCCTGCCAATAAGTATCTGGGAGTTAAAGGTGTTCATAGGTTAATGTTTTATTTGTTATCATTCATTATTTCTGAATCCAAAACTTGATAAATCAAATCAGGTTCAAAGCCCCGCGATGATGCGTATCGAATTAATGAAGCCTTTATCTTGAATTTGTCATCGTCTTTTATCCTTCTTCTCTTTTGTATCAATAATTGCGCCAAAGCATTTTTATATTCTTCATCATTAATTAGTTCCAGTGCCTTGTCCACTTGCTGCCCGGATAGTCGTTTAGACTTGAGCTGCCATTTAATTTTTATTTTTCCCCAGCGGTTAAACTGAAATTTATCTTTTACATAAAACTTGATGTACCTTTCCTCGTCGATAAACTTTTCTTTGGTCAGCTGGTCGATTACCATATTGGCAATGTCCGCACTTACTTTCCAGTCATTTAACTTTTTCTCGATATCAAAAATACACTTTTCCTGTCGGGCACATATGTTTGATGCTTTTACTAAGGCCTCTTCAAATGTCATTATTTTATATATATCGATTTAATATTGACGAATTCATACAAGCCATAAATGGAGAGTTCTCTGCCATATCCGCTTTCCTTTACTCCTCCAAAAGGCAGGCGAGGGTCCGATTTCACAAAGTCATTCACGAAACAACAACCTGCATCAAGTTCGTATTCTGCTATGTATTTTCCTCGGTCTAAATCAGAGGTGAAAACAGCGGCTCCCAGTCCAAAACTAGTGTCGTTGGCAATTTTAATGGCTTCCTGTTCTCCCTTTGCCTTCATTAAGGAAGCTACCGGGCCAAATAGTTCTTGGTTGTAAGCAGGCATCCCGGCTTGCACATTCGACAAAACCGTAGGCGGATAATAGAACCCTTCAATATCGTAATTAATCTCACCCCCGCAGAGAAGATTAGCCCCTAACGAAACCGATTTATTTACCTGGCTCATCAAATCCTCGCGGATGTTTCCTCTTGCCATGGGGCCTAGCTGGTTGAACTCGTTGAAAGGATCGCCCATCGTTGCCGATTTCATCTCCTTCACAAACTTATGTTCAAACTCTTCATATATTTTCTCGGTGGCAATAAAGCGTTTGGCTCCTATGCAGCTTTGTCCGGTATTTAGCAATCTCCCCTTGATGCACGCTTCTACGGCCAAGTCCAGATCTGCATCGTTTAAAATAATATATGGGTCGCTGCCTCCCAGCTCCAGGACACATTTTTTAAGATAAGTTCCGGATGTTTTTGCCACGGCCTGTCCGGCTTTGGTGCTTCCGGTTAACGTGACGGCAGCGATGCGTTTATTGGCAATCATCCGCTCTACTTTTCTGTTTGAAGTGAGCACCGAACGGAAGATGTCATCCGGAAAATCCGATTCCAGGAACAAGTCTTCGATGGCAATAGAGCACCCGGGAACATTGGAGGCGTGCTTTAAGACCATGGTGTTGCCGGCCAGGATGGATGGAATCGCGCACCTGAACACCTGCCATAACGGAAAATTCCATGGCATGATGGCCAGGATAACACCAATGGGCTGAAACGAAACATACGATTCCGTTGCTTCGGTAGTAACGGGCCTGGGTTTTAGGAACTCATCAATATTATCGCAATAATAATTGCATAACCAAATACATTTGTCAATCTCTGCGCGTGATTCCACGATGGGTTTTCCCATCTCAATTGTAATGGTAAAAGACAGCCCTTCTTTCTTGATTTCTAAGAGCCGGGCTAAGTTTTTTACGTGATCGATGCGTTTTTGTATAGAAGTCTTCCGCCAGGATTTAAACGCGTTTTTTACATCGCGGATAGTATTGTCGATCTCTTCCCATTGTGATTCCGGGTATTCGCGAACAATTTCACCGTTAGCGGGATTGATAGATTTAAGTAACATAGGTGCATAAGTTTTATGCGGTAAATATGATAACTATTACCGATATTCCGGATAAAGTTAATACTAAAAAATAACAAAATATTTAGCCTGGAAAGCTGAACTGATAAAAATTTATTTTTCAACCTATTGCGATAAACGTGTTATGTTAAGCCAAGATCTGTCATATGGAATTTGTCAAATTCAAAAGGACAATGTTGGTTTATAACTTTTCTGCAATTGTCAATATTTTCGCCACTTCGCAGAAGTTAATATGCAATAGAGAATGCATATTTAGGGCAATGTCGTTTAGTTAAGAATCCGGGTTGTACGGAGAATATATTCAAAGAAGAATTAATTGTATAAAAAAACCGACCCGGAATAAGAGTCGGTTTTTCGTATGATTATGTTGTCTTTTAATATACCGCTTCGGCTACTTTTCTGGTGCTTTGTGTAGCCATCATGGTATAAAAGTGAATAATCGGCACACCTTTCTTTTTAAGGTCAAGTGATTGCTGAATGCACCACTCCACGCCTACTTGTTTTACCTGGTCGTTGTCTTTGCACTTTCGCAGTTCTTTAGCAAAATCTTCCGGTATTTCACAGCTGAATATTTTAGGTAAAACTGTTAGTTGGTTAGCGGTTGTAATAGGTTTGATACCTGGAATAATAGGAACCGTAATGCCAATAGCCCTGCACTTATCCACAAAATCGAAATATTTTTGGTTGTCGAAGAACATTTGGGTCATCACATATTCGGCACCTGCATCCACTTTGGCTTTTAAGTAGGCTAAGTCAGAGTCCATATTGGGCGCTTCTTCGTGCTTTTCGGGATAACCGGCTACCCCATAAGCAAACGGGGTATCAAAAGCATCGTTACTAGTGCCATCCAAATAAATACCTTTGTTTAAATCGTTCACCTGCTGCGCTAATTCAATGGCATATTGATTGCAATCTTCGCTTCTTTCAGGATACTTTTCCTTGTGGGTGTCGTCACCACGCAATACAAGGATGTCGTGAATACCCATGAAATTCAGGTCGATAAGCGCATATTCAGTCTCCGATTTGGTAAAACCGCGCGAGATGATATGCGGAATTACCTTGATGCCATATTTGTTTTGGATGGACGCAGCTACGGCTACCGTTCCGGGACGTTTGCGTACTATCTTTTTTTCGACATATCCATTGTCGTTAACGGCAAACTTATACTCCTCGCGGTGCGAGGTAATATTGATAAATTGCGGGTTGAATTCTTTTAGTGTATCGATGGTTTTAAATACCTTATCGATGTTGTTTCCTTTTAAAGGCGGCAAAAGTTCGAACGAGAACTTGGTTTCTTTATCTTTTAAAACTAACTCTGCAGCTGTCATTTATATTTGTCTTATTAATTTTATTTTCTCCACAAACGTTTTATCAATGCAACGGCAAATATATGCCTGTGGCTGCTACCTGCAAACTGATAACTGTTGTTTTGCTTATTTATAACTCAGATTAATAGGAATCCATTTTTCCATTTCTTCCACGGAGATACCTTTCCGTCGGGCTAAATCCTCTACCTGATCTTTACCTACTTTTCCAATTCCGAAATACATGGCTTTAGGATGTCCAAAATACATACCGCTTACGGATGCATTCGGGTACATGCTAAAATGTTCCGTTAGGGTAATGCCTACGTTTTCTTCTACATTCATTAGATCGAACAGTAAGCGTTTCTCGCTATGATCGGGGCAGGCAGGATATCCCAATGCCGGTCGGATGCCGCGGTAACGTTCGCGAATAAAGTTCTCGGTATTGAACTCTTCGTCCGGGGCATAACCCCAAAACTCTTTGCGAACCCTGAAGTGGAGAAGTTCCGCAAAGGCTTCAGCCAGGCGGTCCGCCAATGCTTTTAGCAGGATAGCACTGAAATCGTCGTGGTCGTCCTCGTAGGCCTTTTCCCATTTTTCAATTCCAATACCTGAAGTTACCGCAAATCCTCCGATATAATCTTTTACCCCTGATGAAGCCGGAGCAATAAAATCGGAGAGAGAATGGAAGGCCTTTTTCCCCGGCTTGTCCTGCTGCTCGCGCATTTGATGAAACCTTGTTATTTCTTCGGTCCGGGTCTCGTCGGTATAAACAATTACATCATCGCCATCACTGTTTGCCGGGAACAACCCGAACACAGCTTTAGGTGTCAGCATCTTATCCTGCTCAATTTTGTTGAGCATGGCTTGGGCATCTCTCCAAAGCTTTAAAGCTTCCTCGGCTTTGGCCCGGGCATTTTCTGTTTTGTATTTATTCAGCCATTCATTTTCTTGACCAGCTGTTTCCACTGCTTCAATACCATCGTAATTTCCGGTCAGATTCCAAGCCTGATAAAAGAAAGTCCAATCAATATACTTGCGGATCTCAGCTACCGAATAATCATCGAACACTTTAATGCCTATCATGTTGGGCTTGCTGACTTCATTCTGGTTCCAATTGATCTTATATTTCTGTTCCCTGGCTTTTTCGATCGGAGCAATATTCGCTTGTTTTTTGTTGGCATTCCGCTCTCTTAGTCCGGCATATTCTTCACGGGTATGTTTCGAAAATTCTTCTTTTCGCGTTTTCGAAAGCAAGGCACTTACCACCTGTGCGCTTTTCGATGCGTCTTTTACATGAACCACAGGCTGGTTATACTCGGGTTCGATTTTTACTGCCGTATGTACTTTTGAGGTGGTTGCGCCACCTATCAAAAGAGGAATCTCAAAGTTTTGATTCTTCATTTCCCTGGCTACATTCACCATCTCTTCCAGAGAAGGGGTGATTAAACCACTTAACCCAATAATATCTGCATCCTGCGCAATCGCTTCCTTCAATATTTTTTCGGTCGGAACCATCACTCCCAAGTCAACCACCTCATAATTGTTGCAGCCCAAAATAACGCCCACAATATTCTTTCCGATATCATGGACATCACCTTTAACGGTAGCCATTAGTATTTTACCATTGCTGGAAGAGGCTCCGGTTAAAGTTTTTTCTTCTTCGATAATGGGTTGAAGAACAGCCACCGCCTTTTTCATTACTCGGGCGGTTTTAACTACCTGGGGCAGGAACATTTTACCGTCGCCAAACAGGTCGCCCACCACATTCATTCCATCCATCAATGGTTGCTCAATAATATCCAACGCAGTCGGGTATTTTTCTAAAGCTTCTTTTAAATCCTCATTGAGATAGTCCGCGATTCCTTTCACCAGGCAATGTGTCAGCCGCTCTTCCAGGTTCCCTTCGCGCCATGCTGCTTGTTGGGTTTCTCCGGCTTCTTGTTGGGTGTTTTTGACGGTTTCGGCATAATCAACCAATCGGTCGGTAGCATCCGGTCGTTTGTTGAAAACCACATCTTCCACATAAGCCAGCAATTCTTTGGGGATATCGTCATATACCTGAAGCATAGAAGGATTTACGATCCCCATGTCCAGACCTTCTTTGATGGCATAATATAAAAATACGGAATGTATGGCCTCACGTACCACGTTGTTTCCTCGGAACGAAAACGACAGGTTGCTGATCCCGCCACTGATATGGGCATGAGGCAAGTTTTCCTTAATCCATTTACATGTCTTGATAAAATCAACCGCATAATTGTTATGCTCTTCAATGCCGGTGGCGATGGCCAGTACATTGGGGTCGAAGATGATATCTTGTGGGGGGAAATTTACCTTTTCGGTCAGCAATTTGTAGGCTCTTCCGCATATCTCTTTCCGTCGCTCGAAGTTGTCGGCTTGTCCTTTTTCGTCGAAGGCCATTACCACTACTGCAGCACCGTATTTTTTGATGGTCGCCGCTTGATGCAAAAATGCTTCTTCTCCCTCTTTCAGACTGATGCTGTTCACTACGGATTTTCCTTGCAGACACTTTAGCCCTGCTTCTATGACTTCGAATTTGGATGAATCCACCATCACGGGAACCCTTGATACATCCGGATCCGACATGAGCATATTCAGGAAGGTGACCATCTCCTCCTTGGATTCTAACATGGCATCGTCCATGTTTACATCAATAATCTGTGCGCCGTTTTCTACCTGGTGACGGGCAATGTCGACTGCTTCTTCGTATTTCTTTTCTTTGATAAGGCGCAAGAATTTTCGGGAACCAGCCACATTGCATCGCTCACCAATATTTATAAAATTGGTTTCCTTGCGCATCTGCAATGATTCTAACCCACTTAGGTGTGTAATCCTGGGCGGGTCCACTTTCTTGTGTGCAGTATATTTTTGCGCCGCTTGGGCCAATGCCGCAATATGTTCAGGGGTGGTTCCGCAACAGCCACCTAAAATATTCACTTTGCCTTCGTCAAGCCATTTGCTGATTAGCTCCGACATTTGTTCGGGCGTTTGATCATACTCACCAAACTGGTTAGGCAAACCGGCATTGGGATGGGTACTAATGTAAAAAGGTGCTTTTTGTGCTAACTCGGTTACATAAGGCTCTAGTTCTTCGGCACCCAACGAACAATTTAAGCCGATACTTAATATATCCATGTGCGAAACCGAATCGATAAAAGCTTGTAAGGTCTGTCCCGACAAAGTTCTGCCACTGGCATCGGTAATCGTACCCGAAACCATTACTGGCAACTTTTTGCCCAATTCAACAAACACCTCGTCAATGGCCAATAGTGCCGCCTTCGCGTTAAGCGTATCAAACACCGTTTCGATCATCAACAAATCGGAACCTCCTTTTATAAGTGCCTCAACCTGCTCTTTGTAGGCTGCCTTTACCTCATCAAAAGAGGCGGCTCTGTATCCAGGATTGTTCACATCCGGTGATAGTGACAACGCTTTGTTCAACGGGCCTATGGAACCACATACGAATCTTGGTTTCTCGGGCGTCTTTAACGTGTATTCATCAGCTACTTCACGTGCAATCTTGGCCGATTCGTAGTTGATATCCCAAACCGCTGCCTGCATATCATAATCGGCCTGCGAAATTGTTGTGGCGTTAAAAGTATTGGTTTCAATAATATCGGAACCGGCCTCCAAATACTTGGCGTGAATTTCTTTGATTATTTGCGGTTGGGTGATGGAAAGAATATCATTGTTCCCTTTGATAGACATATGGTAATTTTTGAAACGTTCCCCCCTATAATCCTCTTCCTCGAGTTTATAGGTCTGAATCAAACTTCCCATAGCACCATCTAAAATCAGGATGCGTTCCTGAATTGCCTTATATAACTGTTGTATTCTATCCATATCAATAATCTACTTGGAGACTTTAACCGCTGAGCGTTGCAAATGTTCGCGTTACAAAAATATGACTTCTGTCATTATCAAACGAAAAACGAGGTGCAAAAATAGCAAAATATACTGATTTGTAAGTTATATAAGCAAAGTTTAATGTACTGGAGGGTTTAAGGTGGCACAAAGTAAAGGGATAAGCTTTACGACCAACGTTGTACATTGTATTTTCGGATGTGAATGGGTCTAATAGGGCTTTCGAACATTTTAGTTTTACATCCAGAGGAAAGTTTCTATGGAAAACTGTATTCAATCAAGATATTTCCAGTAAAAGTCTATTCCAATGATTGATAAATTTCTTTCTGTATGCTAAAAAGAACCCAAATAATTAATGGCTCAAAATGCAATTAGTTATTGTGTATTGGGCTTTTTTGTGTATATTTTTCTTTTCAATAATTTCATTTTTTCAAGGAATATTTTGTGTGTATGTTTGCGTAAAATGTAATGAAATGAAGGTATGATAAAACCTCCCAAAATATTTTTATACTACATTATCGTTCTGGTATTATTTGGGGCGTTGGGTTATTTCATTCCTAAAGAAGGAATAGAGCTGGGTGAATCCGGTTATAAAGTCCGTTGGATTTCTTTTGATAATTTGTTAAAGAAAAACATACCTACAGAATCAGTGACAGAGTCAGATCCAATAGAGATAGATTCACTTCAAGTTGTTGATTCCTTGGAGTTGGCCGGCGTTCGAAAAGAAAAAAAGGATTCTGTAAATTTAACTATTGTTTCCAAGCCTGATTCGTTGGCAGAAGATAGTATCATTCAAAAACTTAAACTACAATACCCTTCCGCGTTTAAGAGGATGTTGTATTCCTTTTATCAGGAAATTGAATCAGCGGATGAGCTAAACAGGGTAATTCGAATTATGCACATGGGCGATTCGCAAATTGAAGGCGATCGCATCTCAAAATATTTGCGGGAGAGTTTTCAACGGCAATTTAAAGGATCCGGTCCGGGTTTGATCCCGTTGTATGATCCGAAAAAACAATTTCCTACTGTCTGGATCAATAACAAGGGAGCTTGGAGCGAACATCTGGTGTATCAATATCCCCGGATCATCGAAGGTAATCAATACGGAATCATGGGCAAAGTGGCCAAGATTGATCCGGCAATCGCCGGATCACGCGTCGAGGTAAGTCAATCGTCCATGGCGCAGCCCAGGGCTACAAATTATTATAAGTCGCGATTGTTTTTGAAAAATATTGAAAAGCCTTTGGTTATTGATGCGTATTGGGGGAATGATTTAATTAGTTCTGACTCACTACAAGTAGATGATGGGATTACAGAAATCAATTGGACCTTCAAGCGTGCCCCACGCAGATTCTCCCTCAGTTTTGAGTCTGAACAAAGCCCTTTGTTTTTGGGAATGAGCCTGGACAGTTTAAGTGGAGTGTCAGTGGATAATATTTCTATGCGGGGACAGTCTTCCCCCAGACTCGATAAAACGGATACTTTATTGTACAAATCCATGGCCGAATATATGAACATAGGTTTGGTGATATTGCAATACGGTACCAACATGGTTCCTACTGTGACAGAAAATTATGATTTTTACAGTTTGACTTTTTATCGTCAGTTAGAGATTTTGAAAAAAACCATGCCGGGTGTTCCGGTGTTGGTCGTAGGTGTAGGCGACGTGGGTAAGCTAATTGACGGTAAAGCACACTCGTATAAGCACATATTCAAAATTAAGGAAGCCCAAAAAGAAGCCGCCTTTAAGGCTGGATTTGCCTTTTTTGATCTCTTCGAGGCCATGGGTGGTGAAGGATCAATATTAAAATGGGTCAACGGCGACCCTAAATTGGCAATGTCCGATTACACCCACTTTAGTAAACCTGGCGGCAAAAAAGTTGCCGATTGGTTATATAAAGCCATTATGAGTGAGTATGAGGATTACAAAAAAAACTTACTTTCGACAAAGTGAAAAGGAAAACCATTACTTTTAGTTTCAAATTAACAAGCTAACTACGTTTGGAATATATTATAGGAATATTAAGATATAACCCCAATGCAGGTTTTGTTTTTACACATTATCTGTTTTGGGTTTTCTTTGGTGTGGTGCTGTTGGGTAATGCGCTTTTGTTCAAGCGCAGCGTTTTGCGCAATGCATTCCTATTTGTTGCCAGCATTTTTTTCTATTACAAAGCAGGGGGTTATTACTTTTTTCTGTTGTTTTTTTCGACCATTGTTGATTATTCCATTGGCCTGGGAATTGGGAAGGCTAAAAAGAAGAGCGTCCGGAAGCTTTTAGTGGTGCTCAGCTTACTGGTAAATCTGGGGGTATTAGGTTATTTCAAATACACTTATTTTTTTGCCGACTTTCTATACCAGGTATCAGGAATCCAGGTGAACGTGGTCAATTATTTTTCCATGTTTACCAATGCGATTTTTAATACTAGTCTGGATGCAACGTATATCCTTTTGCCCGTGGGCATTTCCTTCTTCACTTTTCAAACCATCAGTTATTCTATCGATGTTTATCGAAAGCGGATTAAGCCGGTTAAAAATATTCTGGACTTCGGGTTTTACGTTTCCTTTTTTCCACAATTGGTAGCAGGACCTATCGTAAGAGCGTGGGAGTTTATTCCGCAATTGCATAAAAAGTATGTGCTGTCCGAAAAAAGATTTTGGTCGGCTGTATGGTTGATCTTGGGCGGATTGTTCAAAAAAATGGTCATCTCTGATTATCTCTCGGTGAACCTGGTTGATAGAGTCTTTGATGCGCCTATGATGTATAGCGGCATTGAATTGCTGATGGGCGCATACGCCTATACCATGCAAATATATTGCGACTTTTCCGGATATACCGATATCGCTATTGGAGTGGCACTTATCCTGGGTTTTAAACTACCCGATAACTTTAATCTTCCTTATGTGGCCACCTCCGTTACGGATTTTTGGAGAAGGTGGCATATCTCCCTGTCATCCTGGCTGCGCGATTATTTGTACATCCCACTTGGGGGAAACAGGCGCGGGACTATTCGCAGAGGAATTAACCTGATGATTACCATGTTGCTGGGAGGGTTATGGCATGGCGCAGGCTGGTTGTTTGTCATTTGGGGGGCTTTGCATGGATTGGCCTTATTGCTGGAGAAAATGCTGCTTGGAGCATTTAAAAGAATTCACCTAAAAATACCAAGGTTTATCGGGTTTTTGTTCACATTTCATTTTTTGGTGTTTACATGGATTGTGTTCCGTTCGCCCGACCTGGAAACCTTGCAATTGTTTTTTATACGATTAAAAACCGCCTTTTCTATTTATGACATCAAGCAATTGTTTTTGTCATACTCAAATGTGTTGTTTGTGATGTTTTTGGGCTATATGATTCATTGGTTGCCATCCGAATTGGAAAAATTAATAAAATACAACCTTATTAGGGCAAATGTTGTTATAAAGATGATAATAGTAGTTGCTTTTTGTGTAATTATTTACCAATTTAGCCTTATGGATATAAAACCATTTATATATTTCAGGTTTTAGTCCGGTTTCATTGTCTTTCTTTTAACCTGAACTATTCATAAACACACTCAAATATGAATACTGTTCCGGTTAGCCACAAATAGCTGAAGTAAATCTTTGGAAAAAAGTTTTACTGAAATTCAGTCCCTGTCGGAGACAGATTAATTCTTGAATTATTTGGGTTAAGCCTTTTGATGTATCCTCAATACAGATGTTGTTTTGGATGGTTATGGGAAACTGTTTTTTTTATTGGGATTAATTGAGCTGTGTCTTTATACTTTGGTTTTTTATGAGGTTATTGAGATGTGGATTCTGAATGAGTTAACGCATATGAAGTTAAGATTTATACATATTATTTTTATTATTTCAATGTTACCGCATGTCTTGAGCGGTCAACATCACTTTTTCCGTCAATATTCCCTGGAGGAAGGCTTGCCTCAATCTGAGGTGAATGATATTGCCGAGGATAAATTCGGCTATTTATGGCTGGGGACCAACGGAGGAGGTTTGTGTCGTTTTAACGGTATTGACTTTGAAGTGATGACAAAAAAGGACGGGTTGCTCGAGGACCTGGTCATGGGATTGTATTCCGACAATAATTACGATTTATGGATTGGCTCTCCCAAAGGTGTCACAAAATATAACGGAAAGGATTTTAAGTATTACATAAAGTCAGATACCGCCATTTTTCAGGATCGTATGCAGTTTCTTGAGATGATGGATGGTTCGTTGTGGTTGATGGCCAGGAGTGTATCCGGTAATAGAGTGATCTACCATTTTTCGGATCAAGGCGTGCGTGATTTTACCCGTGATAACGCCGAGGTTTTTAAAGACAAAAAAATATTTTTCATGTCGGGATCTGGCTCCAAAAAAATTATGGTGTCAACCAACGAAGGCGTTTATGAAATTGAGAATGGCGAGATTAAGCAATCGGATATCCATAAAAAGTATGGGTTGGAGGATCGAATACTGATTCCTCTGCTACAGGATAAATACAGAAACCAATGGGTGCTTTCCTTCGGGAAGGAAAACAGTAAACAGGATTTGTTACTGTTAGCCCTGGATGGAAAGATAAGAAACATGGAATGGCCTAAGGAGATTTCTTTGGATAGGGTGTTTCGGACCTATGAAGATCGGAACGGTGGGGTATGGATCGCTGTGGCTTCGGGAGGAATTGTTTGGTTTAATGACAACAGAATCAAGCTGTTCAATAAAACGAACGGTTTAAAGACGTCATTGGTTACTTCTTTTGGCGAAGACCGGGAAGGGAATATGTGGTTCGGCACCAGTGGTTCCGGTCTTTTTAAATATGGAGGCGAGAAATTTGTTTCTTTTAATCAGGAGAGTGGGCTGGGAGGAAATATTATAAGAAGTATTTTCCAGGACCGCAACGGGAATGTTTATATGGGCGACGACAACAACACCATTTCGGTTTTCGATGGCGAAAAGGTAGAATTGTTGGAGGCCTCGGCGGAGGCAGATATGGCTCAAGCCCGAAAAATGGTTGAGCTTAAAAACGGCCATATACTTGTTGCAACACTGGGCGGTCTGTTCGAATATAACAAAAAGAGTTTTGTACCTGTAGAAAAGAAATATGGTTTAAAGCCTCGAACCCCGGTTGTTGATATGGTTCAGAATGGAGATACTATCTGGATGGCTATTTACGGAAAAGGCCTGGCCAAGCATGTTTCGGGAAGTAAAAACGAGTGGTTCACACCGCATAATTCAGGACTGACTTCTCCCTTCATTACTAACCTGTTCATCGATTCTAACCAGAATATTTGGATTTCTACTACCAAAGGAGTGTTCAAATACGACAATGAAAGTTTTACGCATTTTTCCGATTTGAACCAGCTCAACTCGTCGTGGGTGTTGCAATCGGCAGAGGATAAAGTGGGCAACATATGGTTTGCCACTTTTACCGGTGGCTTAAACAGGTACGATGGCGAAAAATTCACTTATTTTGATACTTCCACAGGGGTCAGGTCGGACAATATTTATTCTGTCATTGCCGATACGGAAGGAAATATTTGGGCAGGAACCCAAAATGGGGTGGATAAATTAACACTGGATCAAACAGGAGAATTGGTTTCCATCCAAAACTTTGATAAAGATGACGGTTTCATTGGTATCGAGAACAACGGTGGATGTAACCTGTTGGACAGGGAAGGCAGGTTGTGGTTTGGTACGATAAAAGGTGCCATGATGTATAACCCGGATGCCGAGCGGCCCAATTATTTGGAACCGCCCGTATACCTTCGTGAGGTGTTGCTCAATTTTCAGCAGCCCAAGTGGGATTTGGATTCAATTAAGGCAGAATACGATTCTATAAGCCCTTGGTTTTCCTTACCGCAAAACTTAAGCTTACCGTACAACAGAAGTCACTTGTCCTTTGTCTTTGACGGATTGAGTTATACTGTGCCGGAGAAAATAAAGTACAAATGGAAGTTAGAGCCGATAGAGCAGGAGTGGTCGCCCGACAATGATTTTAACATGGCGTTTTACCCCGCCCTGAGCCCGGGAAGATATACATTTAAGGTATTGGCATGTAATAATGACGGGGTTTGGAATGAAGAAGGAGCATCCTATTCTTTTGAAATCAGGCCTGCGTGGTACCAATACAGCATTGTTCGGATTTTAGGAATTCTGTTTGTTGTAGGGTTGGTGCTTTGGTTCATTAGGATGAGGATTGCCAAGGAAAAGAGATTAAAGGATGAACTTGAGGCAAAACTGGTAAAAAACAAGCTGGAGATCCAAAAACAACAAGCAGAGATTAAAAGCCAAACGGAAACATTGGTGGATCAAAAAAAACAGTTGGAGCAGCAAGCCAAGTCGTTAAAAGATAGTAACAAGGATCTTGAGCGTTTAACCAGCATTGGTCAGTTGGTAACTTCTAAACTGTCTATGGACAGGATTTCGGAACTACTGTACCAATCGGTGTCGAAGGTGATGAGCACCGATGTTTTTTTGATTGGAATGTACAATGCGGGCGAGAAGTCGATAGATTTTACGCATAATTATTTGATGGGGGAGCGACAGCCATTTCTCAGGTATTTGATCGAGGACAAAGAACGCCTGGCGGTGTACTCCTTTACCCATGACAGGGACATTCTTATTCGTGATTTTTATAACGAATACAAGCAGTATATATCTGAATTAAGACCTGTCCCGAATGGGGAAGAATCAGAGTCGGCGATATATATTCCACTAAAAACCTCGCATGAGGTGATCGGGGTTATTTCTGTTCAAAGTTTAAAGAAGAATGCCTATACCTCATATCATTTTAACTTTATAAAGAATATCGCCAATTATGCTTCAATCGCACTCGACAATGCCATTAAATATCAATCCTTAGTTCAGGAGCAGAAGGTATTACAGCATAAGCACGAAGATGTTTTGGGAGAAAAAGATGTTTTGGATAAGCAAAAGCAGCTTTTGGAAGAATTGAATGTGGAGAAAAGCCAATTGTTTTCCTTGTTTGTTAAGGGAATACAAGAACCTTTAAATCTATCTATTGGTGATATACAAAGTTTCCTGAAGAAATCCGATAATTGTACCGAGGAGCAAAGAAACTTCCTGAGTGGCATGCTAAAGATTTTAAGGAAGCAGAACGAAGTGGTTAACAAAGTGCTGGAAGTGAGAAATATTGAAAACGACAATTACACCTACCAACCGCAGCGATTTGAGCTGATGCCTGTTCTTCAGGGGATTGTCAATGGTTTAGATGGAGAGGCCCGCGATAAAAACATTCGGGTTAACATTAGTTCCAAAAAGTTTGATGTTTGGCTGGATATGAATTTATTAGTGAAAATAATCGAAAACCTGCTTTCCAATGCCATTCGGTTTTCACCGGAAAACACAGATGTTCAATTAATAGCCATGTCGGATCATAAAAACGTGAAAATTGAGGTACACGACAATGGGCCCGGACTCCAGGAAGAGGAGAAGGAGAAAATATTTAAAAAGTACAGCAGATTGAGGAACATGAAAGATGATGTGCAGCCCACTTCCGGGTTGGGGTTGTATATCGTGAAAAAGTATGTGGATGTCATGAATGGCAGTATTCGCTGCGAAAGTGTCAGTGGATTTGGTACTTCTTTCATTGTAGAGTTTCCTTTGGCATAAAAATTCGGCAGTGGCAAAGTTTTTGAGATAAAAAAAATAGTAAATTTAAAAAAACAAGAGATATGTATGATCCAATCTTATTATTGATATTTGGCGCTTTTTTAGTCTTGAGCTGGATAGTGAGTTCAAGGTTGAAATCTAAATTTAGAAAGTATGCCAAAGTTCCCATGTCGTACGGAATGGCTGGGAAAGATGTTGCAGAGAAAATGTTGAGAGACAATGGTATCTACGATGTGAAAGTGGTTTCGGTGCCAGGTCAGCTGACCGATCATTACAACCCCGCTAACAGAACTGTGAATCTTAGCCCGGAGGTTTATTCCGGTCATGGAGTTTCCTCGGCGGCAGTGGCAGCGCACGAATGTGGTCATGCCGTACAACACGCCCAGGGATATGCCCCTCTTGAGTTGCGTTCGGCGCTGGTTCCTTTGCAAAATGTTAGCGGTAGGGTATTGAATTTTATTTTTATAGCAATGATTTTTGGCGCCTTTTTGCTTCCGGGACTTTTACCGTATAAACTGGCATTACAGATTATTATCGGTTGTTATACCATTTTTACCTTGTTCGCATTTATTACCTTACCTGTTGAGATAAACGCAACCCAAAGGGCCTTGGTGTGGTTAAACAGCAGCGGTGTGGCAACAGGTGCTGTTCACGACAAAGCTAAAGATGCATTAAAATGGGCGGCGTATACATATGTGGTGGCAGCATTGTCATCCTTGGTTACCTTGTTGTACTATGTGTTAAGGTATATCGGTTTGGATGATTAAGTAGTGGCTATCAGAAAACGCCAACAACTGCGTTACGCTTGTCAGGAAAATACGCTTCCCGATGATGGTTGTTATGGGGTGTTCAATAACTGAATGAGGCCTCTTTTTCGAAACGAAGAAGAGGTTTTTTTATGCGTTAGATTAACAGCTCTATAAAGTCTTATCTGGGGTATGGGCATAAAAAAACTTCCCGTCAATTGTTACCTTGAGGGAAGTTCAGAAGTGTGGTTTAGGGCTGAGTAAAATACCCGGATTTGATGGATTAGAATGCGTTAACTTGGTTATGTGATGCATAAATCAGTTTACCTTGGTTAATCATTGAAGTTACATAATTCATCCCTTTGGTTTGAGATATTCTAAGTGTTTTGAATATTTCACCAATGTGAACAGGTTGTTTCTCACTAACAAAGGAAATAATTTTATCCTCTAAGTTAGTCTCGGTTCTCGCTTTTTCCTTAATCATAATGTATAAAAATTTAAATGGTTAATAATAATCTCTATTTTTTGTATACCTTGTTTTCATCATATCAATAATGAGTCCAAAAATTATTTTCACGGCAATTTTAAATATGTTTTTAAACACCTGTAGTGCGCAGGTATTGTACTTAAGTTACAACTATAAAGTTATAATAGAAAGATGCTAAGTCATTATAAGTTTGAGGAGTGTGCAGCTTTTTGTGACGAACGTACGGACGTTAAAAAAACGTTATGGTTGCGTTAAGAAATGGTTTTCTTTAGGAATAGATTATTTGCCCATAATTTTCACATGTTGTAGACATTAGGGGGCAATGTGTGGAATAATAAGAGAGTACGACTATGTTAAGTTACATTTTCGCTACCTATTGATCGCTAGCCATCATATGGAAAAAATCAATTGGAATTAATAGTTGGAAGTACTGACGGGGCTGCTGTTTATATAACTAATCAGCATTTTTGTTTTTTCGCTAATATCTTCCGTAATGGCATGGACCGAAATAGTGGCGCCGGAAATGGAGTCTATGTTTTTTCCAACTTCTAATTCTTTTTGATGGTTAAACCCCCTGAACTGTTTGAGCCACCCTTTTGCCATGACCTCATGTCCGTGAGTGGCTGCATAATTGAAAATTTTTACCAGCTCAATATTGGCATGCTCATCGTAAAATATAAAATAATCGAAGTATTCCGAAGGGCCGTAGGCATCCTGGTCAATAGAACATCCCCCTACTCTGCAACTGTTTACTCTACCAACATACACTATCTTGTTGTCGGTGCCCGGTACTTTAAAAAATTTACCTTGGTAAGGAAGTTCAGCGTGAACGCCAATTTCAATAAGATCATTAATATCACGATTCCACGTTTTTTCTATCTCCTTTTTCAAAGATTTGTGTGCATAATCAATTTTAGATTGACCCGCATTTGCAAAGAAAAAAAAGGACAAGAACAGTAGGGTTAATATCAAATGGAATCTCATCATGATTAATTGTTTTTAATTCGTATAGAAATTTGCCCTGCACATTTTTATTGGGCAGGACAAACTATTTTTCTTCACTTAGTTTTTTAAAACATCAAGCCAAAACCAGCATTAAAGGTTGCGTTTGCTTTGTCATCGGCATCGGTTTTTACAAATTGCAAATCGGTTTTAAAAGCCGCATTTGGAGCAACTTTCCAGGTAATTCCTGTTGTTATTACATTAGCTGCGTAGGCCTTATTTCTTGTGGCGCCTTGTTCAACCGAGTTGTGGGTGTCATATTTCTCAACTCGTACAAACGGAATAAGTTCAGATTTAATTTCACTTATCGTACTGAATACATTGTAACCGGCTTCGGCATAATACCCAAGCATTGACTTGCCAAGGTCCTTTCCGGTAAACTCGTTATATTCTTTTGTGTTCCCTAAGCTATTATAATATAATTGGCCTCTTAACTGTAAACCACTGTTCGAATATCTAACGTCAGCTCCGATCATAGAAATATTTACAACGGAAGAATCTGCCATGGCCATCATGTTTTTATCGTCTTTCTCGATTCCATCATAGAGGGTACTTTGCGATTTTCCGAAATAACCCGATAACCCGATGTTCAGCCCTCTAATGCCAAAATACTCCACCTTGGCAGCCAGGTTGGGCGAGCTGATATATGATTCAGCACCTTTTTGGCGACCTTTTCGGAGCCCATCCTGACCTCTAAATTTACCGCCGCCGTTATCCTCGTCGTAACCGTTAAAGCCGTTCATAATGTAAGCCTGGTAACGGATATTGGCCGGAACAACTACACCTGTAAAGCCAGCTCCTATTTCCCTCCAGGTTGTGGGGGCAATCAACTTGTCCACATGTGGACGTTCAACACCGTTAAAAGTGTTGGGTTCGTGATATTCATTGATAATGCCCATTGGAGCCAATAATAATCCCGCACGTAAGTTTAGTGCGTTATTGATTTTATATTGCAAAAAAGCTTGTTCAACATACACTTCACTAACATGTTCAAATTCAAGTTCGGTGATAAATTGGGTTCTTTCGTTAAACTGGTATCCAAATAACATCACTACACGATGAACGTCTAAAGTACCGTTGTTTTTTATATCCGAATCTAAAGCCTGATTATAGTGTACTTCGGCATAACCGCCAATGGTGAGCTTGCCATCAGTCTTCATCAATCTTTCCGCTGTATTTAAATACCTGTTGTTATCGGAATTTTGTGCGTTAAAAGTAAAAGAGCAAACAATGAATGCCATAAATAGATAAAGAGTTTTCATTCAATTACGTGTTTTATTTATTAGTATTTATACCTGCGTAGGGCGGTGTTAAATTTTATGGAATCAAAGATAGGCCAGGGGGAAGCTTCCGGAAATCCCAAGAATTAGGTATACCTATGCTTAAATGTAGAACGGGTTTATGTAATGTTCGAAAAGTACATGAGGGTGAAATATGTAACGTTCAGGTATACAGTGATGTGTGTGCGTTAATGTGCAGGAGGTGGACTATAAATTATATAACCATATTTAGGGGGGTGGATGTATACTTTCGGTGGCTTTATGGTACAAAAAAAGCCCAGTCAACAACTAGGCTTTAAATGATTTGAATGGGTTCGTTTACAAACTCCAATATTCCAATTCGTTTATTTTTCCACGGAATACACCTTTGATGTCTACAAAGACAGCATTGTGATTGGTGATACTTTTAAAGTAATCCTCGTCAAGGTCAAGATATTCTTTATGGTTGACAGCTAAAATAACCGCTTCGTATTTTTTAGTTATTTCCGGGATTAACGCATAGCCATATTCCTCAAGTAACTCGCGGGAATCGGCGTAAGGGTCCACCACGTCAACATGGGCACTGTACGAAACGAGCTCCTTATATACATCGGCTACTTTCGAATTACGGATGTCGCTTACATTTTCCTTAAAGGTAGCACCCATAATTAATATTTTGGCGCCGTTTACGTTATGTCCTTTTTTAATGAGTTTTTTAATGGTGGTCTCGGCTACGTAGCTACCCATCGAATCGTTGATAACCCTTCCGCCATCAATAATTTTGGAGTGGTATCCTAAGGCATTTGCTTTGTAAGTTAGGTAGTATGGGTCTACACCAATACAGTGTCCTCCCACCAAACCAGGGAAGAATTTCAGGAAATTCCATTTGGTGCCAGCCGCCTCCAATACTTCGTAGGTATTAATATCCATGCGGTCAAAAATTAACGAGAGTTCGTTCATCAAAGCAATATTTACATCGCGTTGTGTGTTTTCAATAATTTTTGCGGCCTCAGCTACTTTTATCGAACTGGCCTTATGGATGCCTGCTTTTATAATGGATGCGTACACTTCGGCTATGATATCCAGTGATTCGGCATCGCTACCGGAAACGATTTTCAGTATTTTGGTTAAGGTATGCTCTTTGTCGCCCGGATTGATCCTCTCCGGGGAATATCCCACTTTAAAGTCAGTGCCAAATTTCAGTCCCGATTCCTGTTCCAGGATGGGTACGCAATCTTCTTCGGTGCAACCCGGGTAAACGGTTGATTCGAAAACTACGATATCTCCTTTTTTTAACGCTTTTCCTACTGTTCTCGAAGCGCTCAGCAATGGGGTCAGGTTGGGTAGGTTATGTTCGTTTATGGGCGTAGGAACCGCAACAACATGAAACGTGGCTTCCTTTACATCTTCAATTTGGTTGGTAAACTCGATATCGCAACCATCAAAGTCTTCTTTGTTCAGTTCCTTGCTGGGGTCGATGCCTTGCCTCATCAGGTCGATTCGATCCTGTTTGATGTCGAAACCTACCACTTTCATATTCCTGGCAAACTCAAGGGCGATAGGTAAGCCTACATATCCCAGGCCGATAACGGATAGTTTAGTCTCTTTGGCTAATAATTTATCTAACATGCTGTAAGGTTTTGTGAAATTTCGTCTTAATTTCGTCTTAATAATTTAGTTGTGCTAACGGGTTTTGAATAATGTACGTTTTTCTTTGACTGAGCTTTGAAAAAATATGATGGACAAATTAAGATTCGTTGATGTCTATGGTTAGAATCCAAAGTTAAGTCCAAAAACAATCATCTTGTTGTCACCAACATAAGGTGGAGGAGTATACAGTTCTTGGTCTTCCCCTGAAATATGATAGTTTTCAACCTCTGCATACGCATAGGCATCGTTTATTATTTGGTATAATACTCTAAGTTGAATAGCGCCCTTTTTGTATTTAACATCTTCCATAAATGAATACCCGGTTCGCCCGTCCCCCCACAGGTTTTCAATGGCTCCGCTTTCTTCCAGTATTTTTTGGTTGTCCTTGCCCTTCCTGCAATACGTGTACGACAGCTGAATATCCAGACCGCGAATGGGTTTGTACCGTGCCGATAAAAATATTTCATCGGCATTGTCTCTTAAATAATGTCCCAAAGTATACCTGTTGCTTTCGTAGGTTAACGACGGAATAAAATGGGTATAGGTAAAGGGGTTGGTTCTGGTGTATTCTGCGGTTAGGCTTAAATCCGGAAGTATGTCCGTCGCCCTGGCACCAAGTTTTAAACTGACGAAATTGGAATGTTCTTCTTGGTTGAACATGTCCGATACCGAAATTTCATCGACAAAAATACTGGCATACAAGTGCGTGTTCTTCAGGTTTCTGCTGCTGATGTCGAAAAACATTTGGGTGTTATGCCCGGCGCTGTTGCGCGAACCATTATAGCTGTGGTCTGCCGATTTGTAAAACAGGAAAGGAATAAGATAGGCGGCATTCACATCGCCATCGCTATATACAATGCTGTTACCGATGGAGAAGTACAGTTTTTTCCAAGGCTGGACCGTGATTAAGTTGGCCGCTATAAATTTGTTGGAGTATACGCGTCGGGTGTCGTTATATAAATTATACGAGGCAGCGCTGTCCACCACTTCTGATGCCAACCAGCCGTGCAGATAGTTGATCTCAAGCCATGTTGCAGGTTTCAGGTTGAATTTAATATGGGCAAAACTTGGCGTGTGCCCGGAAAAAATGTTGGAACCATTGTAATTGTTTCCCCAGGTGAAATGATCCTTTACGACTCCTATATTACCGGTTTTCCAGCTATAAACCAAGCCACCCCTGGCTTCGCTGTAGTCTTTTTTATCTGCCCCTAATTTGTATACGGCGCCCCTGTGTTGCGTTAAATATTCCGGCGATCCGAAGGTGTCGCTTTCGTAGTTGTCCCGCAAACTACCGTAAAACGCAAGGTTTTGGCCAACATAACCAAAAAAACGCGCACCATTCCACCGGTGTTGTTCAAAACCATTTGAGTTGGCATAACCACGGCCTCCGAAAATAGCGTTGACCGATAATTTGAAAGTTGTATCGCTATAATAAAAAACGTCGAATCGTTTATTGAAATCTTTGTTAGAATATAACTCTTTGTTGAAATCTTTCAGGTAAAATCCTACCTCTTCTTTTTGACGGGAAGTAAGTTTGTTGTTGTTTCCGGCTTCCGACAAAAAAAGAGCGATTTGCTTACGCGAATAAGGTTTTACGCAACTGTTAACGTTTATGGTGCCTTTGTTGGCCAGTTCGTCGATAAAATCATAGACTGCCTCATTGTCCAGGTGATACGGGTTGCTTTGTCCATTTAGAGCTTGAAAAAAAAACAAGGAAAGTACGGTATAAAACAATAAGGTTTTAGGACGAATTATCATGGTTTTAATATGACTTGAGATATCTCCCATTTTTTACACATGTTCTTTCAGAACTTCCTGATAAACATCTAACAGACGTTTCGAAATAAATTCCACATCCATGTGTTTCACCTTGTCCCTGCCGTTTGTTCTTTTGCCAAAGTGAAGCGCGGTGTCCAGTGCATTGGCGATTTCTTCCGGATCACTTTCCACAATAAAGCAACCATCCACTTCCCTGGTCATGTCGGCAACGTCTCCCACATCGGTTGAGACGATGGGCAGCGAGCATGCCATGGCTTCTTTAATCACATTGGGCGAACCTTCCCACCTCGACGTCAAAAGCAAAACATCTGCGGCGTAATAATACGAAGGAACCTTATCGATCTCCACATTGTTCACGATGGTTAATTCTACGTCATCGGTTTCGATGTGGGAAAAGGATTCTCTGGCCAACGAGAAGTTCTTTTCTTTTCTTTGGGGATCAGACACCCATAAAACATGTGCCGCCGAGCTGAAACCGGCTTGCCTGCGCGCTATTTCCCTGTCGATAGGTTTAAATCGTTTGAAATTGATTCCGTTAGGGATGATCTTGGCATTTTTAATTTTTAAAGTGTCAAGCATATTCTGAGATTTTACGATGGTACAATCCCAAAACAGATTGGCAAATAATCGGGTAATTCTGGATGCCGTTTTTTCGAGCCTGTAATCAGAACCCATCAATGAAACGATCAACGGCTTTATCCCGGCAAAGGAAGCGGTAAAACCCGAATAGCCAAATTGGGCATGGATTAAATCGTAATTACCTTTTTTTGCAAACTTCCTGAGTTTGCCTATGTGCGAAATATAATTCCACATGCCAACACCGGGTATATCATAATACTCCACGGTAGCACCGGTTTTTGCTATTGAGTTTCCCTGGGTGGTCACCAAATGAGTTCGGGCCGATATTCCCTGACTGCTATATACATATAGAATTTTTAGCTTGCTGAAATCCACTTCTTAACAATTAGATAATTGTAAAAATAACTAATTTACTTATAAAACAAGGGTTTATTGAAAGTTTGAGCTGATTCATACCTTATAAATTTTGATTTTAATGGTCGCATGGAACTTGCAAGTAAATTTTAACCATGCACCAGGGTTCAAATCTTTAATAATATCTTACAAGTTCTGTTTTTTTTTAATAAGGTATGCTTTATATCAATATTAGGGACTTTTCTGTGCTCAAGACTTAAACTACAAATTAAAGTAAAAGTTGAAACTTAAAAAAACACATCGCGTACCAATTTTAAATAAAACCAGCATTATTAATATTATATATGGTACTTATGAGAAAATTTGCAACGGGTATGCTTTGCACGATGCTTTGCATCTATAGCTTTGCGCAGGAAATAGCGACCCAAAAACAAAATGTATTCCGGGGGGTTCATAAAGTGGTGGTGAATGCCGATTTCTGTTCCCTAAAGTTAACTGGGCACCGTTCCGATGTAGTAAATTTTAACGGGGTAATTATATCTCAGGAGAATCTGGAAGCCTACGGTTTTGAAGTTAATCAGCAGGATGACACTTTAAATATTAGGGTTACAAAACCGGAACATTGGAAATCGCATTGGGGAGAAGTAATTTTAAAGTTGCCCGAAGGTATCGTGATTGAAGCCATAACACAGTCAGGGAAAGTTGAGGCGACAAGCGTAAAGGGTATTCGTTTACATGTTCTGTCTAAATCGGGTCATGTTTTTTTGAGCTCCGTAGAAGGAAGCGTTACTGTCACCTCACCGGCAGGAGATCTTAAAGCTGAGGGTTTTTCGGGGGTTTTAAAGGCAAAAACCAAAACCGGGACAGTGAACGTAAAAGGTTTTAATGGGAATTGTGCTATTGAATGCCATAAAGGGCCGATTCATATTGCGGATGCACAGGGTACACTATTTGTTGACGGTGGCACAGGTAACCTGGAGGTGGAAAATGTGAAAGGTGACATTACCTTGAAATCCACCAGTGGTGATACTAAACTGTCTATTGCCAAAGGAAATATATCGGTTAAAACATTCGATGGGGATATGAAACTGTTTAATACCAGCGGGGTTTACACCGTGCAATCTTCGACAGGGAATATAACGGGGACAAGAGTTGTTTTCACCGCACCTTCGTCTTTTGCCTCAACAGAGGGAAATATAAAAGTTCAAATGAATACGAAAGAAAATCTGGCTTTCGAACTAAAGTCGAGCCACGCCTACGTAAGAGCCATGGGGAAATCGAAAAAGAAATCGCTGAAGATAGGCAAGGGCGACATCCTGATTACTGGAACCAGCACCACCGGTAGTCAGGCCTACTACTAACCGTATCGCGGTAACGAATATTTGGTTGAGCCTGGTTCATCGTTTTGCTATGCTGTTTTTAGGCATGCTGCTGACGGTGCACACAGGGCAAGTGACTTTAAAAACAATGCTGAGACACGGAAAAGTTTTTTCTTATTCCGTGCCTCAGTGTTCTTTTAGTTGTTCCCTAGAATCATGGGTAAGCCATCTTCGCCGGAGCCAATGACTACTACTTTGGTGTTCGGCGACTCGGCCAATTTTAAGGTGGCGTCGATGCCTTTTTGCTTAAGAATGTTAGGCGTTAAACTCGCGCTGATAATGCGGTTGTAATTAGAAATTCCTTGTGCCTCAATTTCCCTACGTTCTGCTTCGCTTCGTTCTTTGTCCAGTTTAAACTGATAGGCCAAAGCTTCCTGCTCCTGCTGCAGCTTGTTTTCAATGGCGGCTTTAATCTGTGCAGGTAATTGAATGGAGCGAATAAGTAATGCCCTCATTTCAATGTGGTTTTTCTTAAGTACTTCCGATGTTTCCAGCTCAATTAGGTCTTCAACTTCTTTACGTTTTGTGGAAAACAGCTCTTCGGCGGTGTAGCGTCCGGTTATACTACGCACCACTGAACGTACCTCCGGAATAACGAGTACATTGATGTAATCCGTACCAAATTTTTGGTGCAGCTGTCCGATTCTATCATAAATGGGGTTAAAACGAACGGTAATGTCCATGTTAATCGACATACTGTTTTTGTCTAAAACATCCATGGTTTCCTCGCGGGTCTGCTCTTTTACCTTGTAAACAATAACCTGGTTCCAAGGGGCAATAACTGTGAGTCCGGCCACTTTAATGTTGTCCACATCCAAACCTACGGTGTACGGCTTAAAAATAACGGCACGCTCGCCAGGTTGAATAATATGAAACATTCTGCTTCCAAAAATAACTAATAGAACTATGGCTCCTAAGAGCAAGCCTATGATAATAGGTGATACTTTACTATTCATATTTCTTGTTTTTAAGTTTTCGTATTGCGATTAAACAATTAATTATCAAATCTACGAAATAAAATTAAGCTCTATGCTGAAGTCATCAACTTACTGATGGGAATCGGTAATTTAACTATATTTGTTTCGCAAGTAAAACTCAATTATGCAACAGCTTAAAGGATATTTATTGATTTTGGCTTCGGTTATCTCTTTTGCTATCATGTCTATACTGGTAAAGATGATTCCGCAAGTAAATTCAACCATCACTACGTTTACACGATTTGCCGTAGGAGTGGGGATTTTGGGGATGCTTGCCATGACAAAAAAGATAAAGCTGAATTTTATAAACAGTCCTTTTTTATTGTTGCGAGGTTTTACCGGGGGCTTGGCGGTTTTTATGATGTATTATTCCATCGTTAACCTGGGGGTTGGTAAGGCAACCGTTTATGTGTATTCGTACCCGGTATTTGCGACTTTGTTAAGTGTGATTGTTTTTAAGGAAAAAGTGCGGTTGGTGCAGTGGCTGTTTGTTCTGATGGCCTTTGCCGGGATTTTTATGCTTTCGGTGAAGGAGGGCGTGGATATTACCCAAATTACGGTATTCGAGCTGATTGCAATGGGAGGCGCTTTGTTATCTGCCATATCTGTTATATTGGTGAAGAAATTGCATGACACGGACTCTTCTTATGCCATCTTTTTTGCGCAAAGTATTGTGGGTTTCTGGCTGTTTTTGTTTCCGGCCAATATCTCCAGCCATCATGGCGATTTATCTGTGGGTTATATCTTGATCGCGCTAGGGGTCATATCCGCCATTGGTCAGTTGGTCATGACCGAAGGGTATAAATATGTTCCGGTTTCCCGAGGCTCGTCCATGCATATGATGGTGCCGGTTTTGAATATAATTATTGGGTACTTTTTCTTTGAAGAGGTCTTGAGCATAAAGGAACTCACAGGTGCCGTTTTAGTGGTGTTGGCCTGTGTAGGCGTGATCGCGACTAAAGGGCTAAAGTTTAAATTCTTTAAGCCCTGGTAGGTTTTCTAATGCATATTGCGGGTTTAACAGGGAAAAGAATTTTACCGCAGAGGATAAATGTGGTATATCCAGGTTGCGCCTGTAAAGTTGAGTCCGGTAAGTTGGCTGTTGTATCACCATACCTTTTGAGTAACCGCAGAGGTCGCGGAGATGTTTTGGCTGCGCTAAAACATGTTGTTGACTGTCGTGAGTATTGTTCTGTACGACAAGAGATATGCGAGCCGTCAGGATATTCACCGATTTTGACGCAGTTAAGATCCTCTGTGCACCCAGTGCTTCTTTGTTGAAAGGTGCGGTGATGAATTGATCCACTGGATAACTGTCTATAAATCTTTTGTAGAGATGATAGTGAAAATAATTCTCTGTGTTACAACTTAAGCGCCTTGTCTTTAAAGTTCAGCAGATAAAAAAAGGGCATAAAAAAAGTTCCTACCTCGATAAACTGTTGCCTTTCCAACGAGACAACTTACCTTTATCCGGCAAAAACCTTTTGTTTTCCGATGTAAAAGTAGGTGTCCGGTATTAATTCAACTTCACCTTAAAGTTAAGGAATTGGTAAATAGTCATTTGGGGAGAAACGAAATCCCGTCACCTGAAGTTTAATTTCGACGGGAGCTTACTGGAGAATAACTAGGTTCCGCTTACGTGACGTAGTAACCCCCATCCCTGTCCCTGCGGTGCAGTACTTCCCCCAAGCATCAGGGCTTGAGGGCAGAGCCTGTTTTGCTTGATGCCAGTAGCCACCTACTATCAGCCAACACCCACGGGCTATCAAACCTCCGTTTTCTTCCACCTTCCCTTTTTAAACAAAAAATAGGAGATAGATGTCATGATGGCTTCGGCAATGATGATGGCGAAAAAAGCACCTTTGTAACCCATTGAGGTATGCATGGCCAGGACGTAAGCCACAGGAATTTCAATCATCCAAAACGCTACCACATTTATGCGCGTTGGCGTTCTGGTGTCACCGGCCCCATTAAACGATTGCACCAAAACCATTCCCAAACCGTAAAATATAAAACCAAAGCTTACTATCCTGAGGCATTCGGCCCCAATTGTAACTACGGCCTCTTCTTGTGTAAATAGTTCGATAAAAAAGGTAGGGGCCCAAATAAATACGATGCTCAATATTCCCAAAAATATCATATTGGCACGGGCGGTAAACCAAACCGACCTTTCGGCCCTGTCCGGTCGCTGCGCGCCCAGGTTTTGTCCCACCAGGGTGGAGGCGGCATTGCTCAGTCCCCAGGATGGGAGCAAAACAAATATAATGATACGTATGGCTATGGTGTAACCAGCCACGGCCTCGCTGCCAAAGGATGAAACAATACGCACCAAACCGATCCAGCTGGAGGTGGCTATGAGCGACTGGAATATACCGCCCGAAGCAATGTTCAATACCTGGGCTATTTTTTGCCGGTCCAATCGCAGCTTATCCGGGATCAGCATTACCCTGGCCGAACCTTTAAACAGGATGTAAAACTGGTATAGCACGGCTACACCACGGCCTATATTGGTGGCCCAGGCGGCACCTTCGATGCCTAATTTTGGGAACGGCCCCAGCCCTAATATTAACATGGGATCAAGAATAATATTTAACCCATTGGCAATGACCAGCACCCGCAAGGAGATGGCGGCATCTCCAGCGCCCCTGAATATGGCATTGTTAATGAAAATAAGCATGATGACCACATTACCGCCCAGCATAATGGTTGGGTAACCGCTGAATTGTTCAATCAACATATCGGACGCTCCCATCAACCCCAATATTTGCCTGGCGAATAACAAGCCTGGAATGGCTATCGCGGCAGATATTATGATTCCGGTGATAATGGATTGCCAGGCAATATGCGCTGCCTTTTCGGAACGCTTTTCTCCAATCCTTCGGGAAACAAGTGCGGTGGTGGCCATGCTTAAGCCAAAGGCGATAGAATAGACAATGGTAATGACCGATTCGGTGATGCCTACCGCCGCAACCGCATCGGCACCCAGCTTGGACACAAAGTAAATGTCGACAATGGCAAAGATGGATTCCATCACCATTTCGAGCACCATGGGTATGGCCAGCAAAAAGATGGCCTTGCTTAGTTTAATTTCTGTGTAGTCAAAGGAAGTCCCCATCAAGGCCTGCCACACGTTTTGGCCCAGCGAAACTATTTTTTTCGGTACACTAAGTTTTTGTTGTTGCCTAATATTTTGTTCCTTCATTTCTATGTCGTTCTCATGTGAAACATCGGGATAGGCTGGCTTGTTTAGCCATAGCGAAAAGATAATGTGGAGTACAGTCAATCCCCGCCATGGTGTTTCTTAAATAATGACCTAGGATCTAATTTTTAAGTGTGCATAAATGGTCTGCAAAAACATGATGGCGATGCGATAGGCACTTTGTTTTTTGAAACAAATAAAATCTTAACCGGAGATTTTCACGCCGTTGCAGGGATGCTCGTTTCCCCAGGAGGTAAAATAAACGACGGGCGATATGTGTTTGGGGGTCTTCATAAGGACAATAAGGTAAAGGAGAAATTTTATTAAACGTCATGGTTTGATCCACCAGGGTATTTAAACCCGGATTATGCATTAGAACTTCGTCGTGAACATTGAAAGTGCAATAAAACAAGGCTTTACTGAAAAGAGGCATAGCATCGTTATGGTGAGTTGAAGTGAAGCAGCGGAGTGTCTTGTTTTAAAACAATTTCAATGTGTAATAGATTTTCTAATGCATATTGCGGGTTAAACCTTATCCAAGCTTGAAACTTTGGAAAAGAAACATAAAAAACAAGTAAGCTACTCTGGGCTTTAATCCAACTGAACTTCAAGGTACACCAGAGCTATAGAGCCGACTTATTCGGCTTTTTGTTGGGGTTGCGTCCTTGATTCATAGAGCTTTTAGTCTTACATTTAATGGTATGCCTTTGAATATCATAACGCATATATGAACATCTTATAGGTTTGATTTATCGAGTAGTATCGAAAGTTGCAAAGTGAAATGATATCGAAAGGCAGGATCGTGAAGTAATGTGGTTTCCGTTTGTGTGGGGAGACGCTAATTGTTAAATGTTAAATCATTGGTCATGAAGAAGTTATTCGTATGTTTTCTGTTGTTAATTGGCTCATTTACACTTGTGGCCCAAACACCCACCCTCCAATCCCCGACTAAACAGGATTACTTGCGAAAGAGTAGAGGTCAAAAAGTTACCGCTTGGATACTGGTGGGTGCCGGAGCTTCCATGATTGCTTATGTTTCGCCAGGGCAGGTTTCTTTAGATGTTCTGCCGTTTTTTGCTATCGGAGGTGCTGCTTCCGTTTTGGGCAGTATTCCCTTGTTTGTGGCAGCTGGTCGAAACAAACGAAAAGCCTTCAGTATGTCAACCTCGTTAGGCTTGAATCATTATCATAACTTCCCGGCGAATAAAATAGTGACATCTCCAACCCTGACCATTAGGCTGCGTTTCTAATGCAGTATTTTTAGGATGTAATAATACCGATTCGTTAACGCAGATCTCATGTAAATACAACAGAAGATAAACCCAAGAAATATAAAAAAGCCCCGGGTGACCAATCCGGGGCTTTACTAACCTAACAAATTCAAAGTATGAAAAAAGCCCTTCAGCTTATTCAATTTCCTGTGTTGTTTTCTTCGTTCTTCTTCTTACGTTTTCGTTGTTGGCGGCAATTAGTTGGGCAACCGTACGGGTAAAGCTGCCATAGGTGTCTTCGTTGACTATGGCCATCGCTTTTAGGTAAATCACCAATTTGCCATTTATAAGTTTGAGAATCTTGTTTTTTATGGATGTGGCATTGGCATAGGTGCCTTCCTGTGCTTTTTTTTGCTCAAAAGACAGGTGGCTGGTTTCAAAGTCGTTCTGCGCATTCCGCAAGGCCGCAATGCTTTCCGCAGCACCTGAAACAAGTGCAATAGGCTCTTGCAATTCAGGTTTCGCCAGTTCGGTAAGTAAGGAGTTAACTAAAGAACTCTCGGTGGCATAGCTTTCGTTCACTATTTGCAGTCCGTAATTGTCGATAACAGACATGATTTTTTGCGCCGCGTTGGTAATGTTTTCATCCGGGTGGTGGGTAAACCCAAGGATCAAATAATAAAAAGACCGTACTGAGTTATCCCGGTCTTCGTCCTTTTCTTCCAGTTCCGACTCGCTTTTAATACGGTTAATGGCTTGGTTAAGATTTGCCGAAAGAGGCTGGATACTGGTAATGATACCTGAAAGGTTGGAGTCGCCATAAGGAGAAGAACTTTGGTAGGCAGCAAGAATTTGGGAAGTAACAGTGTCGATCTCTGTAATACGTGTTTGCGTCATGATTCTGTCTATCATAGCAAAAATTTTAAAGGGTTAGAAATATAGATTTTTAAAATAATACATTCAATATAACGAGAAACATAATTAATGTCAAGTAAATTGAAATTTTCTTATAACATCAATTAAGCTATGAGTTTGGGCTAAAGCATTCCGTGGCCAAACCCCAATGGTATAGGCCGTGGTTGTTTAACCATGGCTTCCTTTTTTGCTTGGGGAGGCTTTGGTTGTTTAACCACGGCTTCCTTTTTTGCTTGGGGAGGCTTTGGTTATTTAACCACGGCTCCCTTTTTTGATGGGTGAGGGTTTGGGTGTTTAACCACAGCGCCATTTTATATCAGGGGGACCGACGGTTAAAAATCAAGGCTTCATCTTCGGATCATCATCCATCCACACAGAATTTTTAGAATAGTAACATGTTGTGTACAGCACAATAACCATCTCTCCCACAGAACCAAATAATTGTATGGCTGTTTGATTATTAGGACAGCAATATACTTTTATTCGCAAAACATGTATTCTAATAAGATTTCAACATTATGCAGGACACTGTTACTAAACCGAAAATATATATATCATACGCCTGGAACGCCGAGAGCGAGACCGTCGCAGAGAATATTGAAAAAGAGTTTGAAGGAAGGGGCCTGCATGTTATCAGGGATAAGAAGGACCTGAAATATAAAGGGAGGATCAGCGAATTTATGAAAGATATTGGAAGCGGGCAATATGTAATCGTGGTCGTTAGCAACAAATATTTGCGGTCGGAGAACTGTATGTACGAGCTGATTCAAATTTTCAAAAACCAGCACCTGTACGAACGCATTTTCCCCATCGTTCTGGACGGGGTAAAGATTGCCAGGGCAACCGATAGGCTGGACCTGATGAAGTATTGGGAAAACGAGGTGGAAAACCTGGACCGTAAGACCAGGGAATTGAAAAGCCTGGGCAATATTCAGGGCGTAGCGGACGACCTTAACCTGTATGCCGAGATAAGGAATAACATAGGGCAGCTTACCCATATCCTCAAGGATATTAATATGCTCCATGCGGATCAGCACATTCGTACCGATTTCAAACAGCTGTACGAAGCGGTAAATGCTAAAATAAAAGATGACTTTGGTACTATACACGGAGGAGGTAGGGTTAAAAAAATACTTGGACAAAGCATATATATTTTTGTGGGTGTATTGGCCCTGGTATTTGCGATACAATTTTTTAACAGGAGTAATGTGCCAAATCAAGGTGTAAAGGAAGAGTCGGTAAACATACCGGAGCCAAAACAGGAACAGCATGAACCGGTTCGGGGTTTATCGGATTCCACATCTATGCAAATGGGCGAACCGGTTAAACACAAGAATAAACAGACTATACCGAACCCAACCTATGATGTTATTTTGGTGGTTCCTTCCTTTATGGCAAAACAGGATGTGTATGTCGACAACCGGCTTGCCGAAGTGGTGGATAGAAGTCTAATATCCATAACGGTGCGCGTGCAGGGAAAAACCGGCAGTCATCATTTCGAAATTAATAACGGCGCCCAACGCTGTGTTTTGGATCAGCAGATTACAAAAGACTCGCTGCGGTTAGCCATGCTGTGCGAATAGTACTTTACCTCCTTTGTTTTGCCAAAAGAAGGCACTGTGCAGGGTGTAAAAGGCCCATTCGAAATTTTAATACCAATTCTTGAAACGCATGAGAAACAAATGGCAAATATGGGTTAGCTTAATGCTATTTCCCCTAACAGGTATTCTGGAGCCGATGGCCAATGTTAATGCCCAGGGATATGAACCAACACATGTGTACGTGTGGGATTTTGGTGTGAGCCATGCGCACCTTGGCAAATACGCAACGGTGTACCGGAACGACTTTGAAACCGAATTGATCAAATTAAACAGGTTTACGGTACTCGAACGCAGGCGTTACGACAGGATCATGGCTCACCAGGATATGGAAAACAACATATCCGACATTCGCAAATTGTCACCTAATTCCCGGGATAGCCTAAAGGCCAACAAGGCTGACGCTGTTTTTTTTGGCGAATTAATATACCATGACGAGAGCGGGAAATATCAGGTTAAGGTAACGTTTCAACATTTAAACGGAAACATACTGAAACAGGGCGACATCCTTATTGACAAAGCTAAAATTGATGATATTGAACTGAGCAAGGTTTTTATGCGGAAGTTATTGGGAGATTTGTACGCCGGCGAAGTGCTGGCGGCCCGGAAAAAACAATACGACCATGTTTCGTCGCTGCTCAGATCCTATTTGGCCAGTATAAAAGATGTTAGCATCGCCTTTGGAAGTATTGCCGATTTTGCTTTCAAGGATGAGAAGTATTATAAGGAACTTGAACAGACCGTATATAATTACAACGATTTATGGAGAAACCTGGATAGCAACAGGGGTAAATACCTGACGGATTTTGAAAGTGTCTGGGGCCCACCTTACGCAAGGCGCTTTGAAAGCATCTATTCCGAAATAATGGACAATATACACGTAACGGAAATTTTGCCGCTGAATAAGGTGAGGGAGGATATCTGGAATTACCGGGAGCGTGCGTTGAAAAAAAAGGAGAAGGAAAGAATGAAGAAGAAGATTATGGAAAACGTGGATGATATGGTGGATGACCTGCAGGAAGAAACGATAGAAATAAAAACAAGGATAAATTTCTTTCTGGACGACCTTAAAAGGGAAATGTGATACCTGGTATGACTATTGGAAAAATATAAACTTGAAAAAACGTGATGATGAAAACTATTGATGTAATTAAAAAATCGACTTTAATACTCCTGGCATGTGTAATCATGGCCTGTGGTTCAGAAACAGTCATTGCTACCGTTTTTATCCCGGCTTTTGCAGCTACCTGGCCGGTGGTGGGTGACGAGAATTATGAGATCGACCTGCAGCCTGATGAGGATAACAAAGGTGTGGCGTCGGGGGTTTTTAATGGTGCGGAATTCCACCAGACCGATCCCGACAGAAATGGCAATGACTTAAGCGGAAGTTTTGATGGACTTGACATTGAGTTTACCATTGTAAGGCCAAACGGTAGTGTTCGGTATACCGGAAAAATGATACCTGTCAGTGATACTGACCATACAATTGTGAGAATAGAATTGACCTCGTCGGAGGGAGATTTGATATTGGGATTTTGAGGTGGATGCAAACAAGGATCAGCTTTTCATTTTTTTCAGAAAAGTCATTTGCAATACCAATGATTTTAAAATTGAAATTATAGGCGCAAAAGCACTTATTAAGGTTTAAAAGCCGTACCTTTTAGATAAATTACTAAAGTTTTAGCGTTCATTGGAAATATAGATTGTCATTCTCATTATATGACCACTGATAATTTGGAGGGAGGAAATTGTGAAGAACACGTATTACCTTGGGATTGATGTCGGTTCGGTTGCGGTTAGCACTGCCATAATTGATGAGCAAGACAGGATTATAAGTACGCGTTATACCTTTCACAAGGGGCAAATCGTTTCAAGCCTGGAATCATTACTGAAAAATATTAAAATAGAGGAAATCAAGGGGATCGGGTATACATCCTCAACCCCAAATGTAATCCGGGACGGAACATTGGTCGACACGAGAGGCGCATATATCAATGCGGCAAAACATTTCCACCCTACACTCCGCTCGCTGTTAATCATAGGGGCGGAGAAATTCGGACTTATTACCTTTGATAAAGAAAATGAATACCACCACTACAAATCAAATTCTTCATGCGCGGCCGGCACCGGGAATTTTCTGGATCAACAGGCCGAACGTCTCCATTTGAAAAACATACAGGAATTCAGTAAGATGGCTTATGAAAACACGGGTAGCATACCGAAAATTGCATCCCGATGTGCCGTATTTGCTAAAACCGACCTTATCCATGCCCAGCAAGAAGGCTACTCGTTAAGTGAAATATGTGACGGATTATCCTATGGCCTGGCAAAAAATATGGCAAACACTGTTTTTCAGAAAAATACTTTTTCTTCTGTGGTTGCTTCGGGAGGTGTGGCATTAAATAAGGCGGTAATCAGGCATTTGGGGCAAATAACCAATCTCAAAATTTCAGTGGATAAATATGCACACGTGTATGGTGCATTAGGGGCGGCCATGGAATGCAGAAAGGATAAAAAAAAGCACATTTCCTATAATTCCGTTGAGGATATTATCCTGCCCCCCATACAAGCGAAAAAATATTTTTATCCTCCGCTGCAATTGAAGCAGTCTGATTATCCGGATTTTAAATCACATGAAACATATACATTCAAGTCGGTTAGCTATCCCGGCTTTCAGGTTGTTGAGGTGGATGTTTATGTAAAAACGAGGAACAGTAGCTTAGGTAGTATTTATATGGGTATAGATATTGGTTCAACCAGTAGCAAGGCAGTAATCATTGATCGTAAAAAAGAGGTTATTGCAGGATTTTACACCCGTACTTCCGGTCAGCCGTTAAAAGCTGTGCAGGTTATTCTGGAATCAATTTGTAATTTTAAGGAAAGGAAGAAACTTCATTTTCATGTAGCAGGTACCGGTACTACCGGATCCGGAAGGAAATTTATCGGAAGAATCATCGGCGCCGATATTATACTCAATGAAATAACGGCGCATGCCAGGGCTGCCGTTGAATTGGATTCCGAAATAGATACCATTATCGAGATTGGCGGACAGGACTCAAAGTTTACCATTCTGCATGATGGCATGATCACTTTTTCGGCCATGAATAATGTATGTGCCGCCGGTACCGGCAGCTTTATTGAGGAACAAGCCAAAAAACTCGGATGTCCTTTGAATGACTATTCCGGCCGGGCTGAAAAAGTGCGTTCCCCGCTGGCTAGCGACAGGTGCACCGTATTTATGGAACGCGATATCAACCATTATTTAATGGATGGCTATAAGCCGGATGAAATCCTGGCTGCTGTTTTGCATTCAACCCGCGAGAATTATCTGGCTAAAGTAGTGGGGAAAAGTCATATTGGGGACAAAATTTTTTTTCAGGGAGCAACCGCAAAAAACAAAGCACTGGTTGCTGCTTTTGAACAAAAGCTTAACAAGCCTATCATGGTTTCAAAGTATTGTCATTTAACCGGCGCTTTAGGTGTAGCGCTCGAAATACGCGATGCAAATATCGGAACCACAAAATTCAGGGGACTTGACCTGTATAAGAAATCAATCCCAACCCGATCGGAGGTCTGTGATTTATGCACGAATCATTGTAAACTTAAAGTTGCTGAAATAGATGGTCAGGTGGAAGCATATGGTTTTTTATGTGGCAGAGATTATAATGTAAAAAAATATGTGAGCAATAAATCATCTCATTTTCAGTTAATGCGTAAACGAAAGGAGCTGTTCAGATTCAAGGCCACGTCAAACAAGGATTCGCCGATCATAGGAATTCCTGCCGGCTTGCACCTGCACGATGAAGTTCTGTTCTGGCAATTTTTTTTCGACCTGTTATCCTTTAAAACGGTCACAAGTGTAAACTACCATACGCCGGTTAAAGATGGGAAAAATTTTTGCGGTGCCGAGTTTTGCGCCCCAATGACGGCAATGTATGGGCATGTAGATTACCTTGAGAAAAGAGCCGATTATATCTTCCTTCCTGTTTATTTAAAAGATACCAGGGGTTCTAACATGAACGGGCAGTACTGTTATTACACACAGTTTGTATCCTCCGTTATTACGGCACAATCTACATTTAATTCCCGTAAAAAGATACTTACCCCATTATTGAAAAGCTCACATAGTGAACTTCATACCCGGCTGGAACTTTACCGCATGTTAAAATCGATAGGATTAAATGATATAGGATTCATTCATATTAGCCAGGCCTATGAAAAAGCAAAAAAGCATATTCAAGCACTAAATAAGCAATGGAGTAGTTTGTATCAAAAAGAAACGGAGGCTAATGATGACATTCACATCATGTTACTAGGCCGGCCTTATACTGTTTTATCCACTGCGATGAACAATAATATTCCTGAGATTATTGAGCAAATAGGCGTTAAGGCTTTTTACATGGATATGCTGCCCTCCCGGCCATCCGAAATTTCTAAAATAGAAGAATTGCTGAAAACAATAAAATGGAAATTTGCCTCGAAAATCCTTGATGCAGCTGAAGTGGTTGCCACAACAGAAAACTGTTATCCGGTGCTGATTACTTCATTTAAATGCACACCCGACTCTTTCGTTATTGAATACTTCAAAGATATCCTCGAAACCTACGGAAAACCATATTTAATTTTGCAACTGGACGAACATGATTCCACCGTAGGTTATGAGACACGAATTGAAGCCGGTGTTCTGGCGTTTCGGAATCACCGCAACAGGCTTTTGTCAAAAAAGGAACCTAAAACATTGATAGAGCCATCTTTCAGGGAGCGTATGGCATCAAATCAGGAATGGCAAACAATCATCAAATCACTTGTTCGTGATGCTTCAAATATTCTTAAATCCCATTCCATTGATTTTAAATATTTCAGCAGCTTCATACAGCAAATTGAAAACCAGGAAAACCTGTTATCCGGGTCAGTATTATCCGGGATGAAAAACATTAAGAATAAAACACTGTTACTGCCATCGTGGGACCAATATGTAGGGCCGCTGTTGGAAGCGGTGCTTCAAAACAGTGGTATTGATGCGCGCCTGGTAGATAACCGGGATGATTCGATACGACGCAGTCTTAGCTTTAATACCGGACAGTGTCTGCCTTTGAATATAATAGTGCAAAATGCCATTGATTATATGGAACTGAACCGGCTCAATCCTTCCGATACGGCGGTATGGATCATGAAGTCGAATCTCTCCTGCAACCTTAACATGTTCCCTCTTTATATGCATAAGATACTGAACGATTACGGTAAAGGTTTGGAGGAGGCTTCCGTTTATGTTGGTGATGTTGTATTCTACGATTTTTCTTTACCTACTGCTATAAATGCTTATCTGGCCTATATGTTTGGTGGATATATTCGCAGGATTGGCTGCAGTATCCGTCCCTATGAAAAAGTTAAAGGAAGCACGGATAAGGTATTACAGGAAGTGTTGTTAAAGCTTAAAACAGCCTTTAGGAATTCAAAACCGGAGGAACAAGTCCTCAGGGAAATTATGAATGATTTGGCAGCGGTTGAAACGGTCATGGAAAAGCGGCCGAAAGTAGCCATTTTCGGCGATCTGTATGTGCGGGACAATGATTATATGAACCAGGATCTTATAAAAACGATTGAAGAGAACGGTGGTGAGGTGATTACGACTCCGTTTAGTGAGTACATGAAAATAGTGGTGGATCCACAATTGGAAAGAAGCTTTATGGACGGGCGTTATCTTAATTATGTGAAAATTAAGTTTCTGAAATCGTTGATACCTCTGGTGGAGGAAAAATATAAAAAATACTTTCGTTGGTTTAATGGTGAGGAAGTAGTTATCACGCCCCAAGAAACAGACGAATGGTTAAATCAGTTTGGGTTGAACATCATGCAACGGGGCGAATCCTTCGAAAACATCCTTAAAATCCAGCGACTGATTAAACAATACCCCGATCTGGATTTATTGGTGCAAACGAATCCCTCCTATTGTTGCCCGTCTCTGATTACAGAAGCTATGTCATCAAGAATTGAAGAGTTAACGGGTGTGTCGGTTGTGACAATTGAATATGACGGAACGTCGGGGAAGAAGAACGAAGATGTGATTCCATATTTAAAGTATCGGCAGAAAAAAGCTTAGCGATCTGCTTTACATGGGGAGCGGAAGGTTAGAGAAACACCAGGTGTTGAAGGGGTTGGATTGCGTAACAGGATTTCAACCCGCAATATGCATTAGAAATTCTATTACCCATTGAAATTACTTTAAAACAAGACACTTCGTTGCCTCACTTCAACTCACCGGAACGATGCTCCCGAAAGTAATCGGGACAAGTGATGCCTCGTTTCAGTAATGCCTTGTTTTATTGTACTTGCCATGCTCATGACGAACCTCCAATACATAATCCGGGTTCAATGCATATGGCGGGTTAATTATATCATGGCCATTTTGTTATCGCCATGAGCATTGACGCAACGCCAATGACGCATTTCTTCCAAGTGAATGATGGCCGGTTATCTTCTGCCCGCGCGGGTAGCACCGTTTATTGAAAGCTCACCACCGCTTTTTGCCGCTTGCCATCCATTAAAATCTCCAGTGCATTATCAAACTCCACGTGCGTAAAGTATTCGGTTTGGTGAATCACCTTTTGTTGTTTGAGTACTTCGAAATTAACGCGTTCGGCAGCTTTGTTGTGATGCACCGAAAAATAGCCCACGTTCATAGCCGTCACATTATGGAAAAAGTGGGAACCCAGCGAAGCATCCAACGGAAAATCCTCCAGCCCCATCTCAACAATAACCTTGGCATACGATATCTGCGACCAGAGCACGGGAATGCCGGTAAACTTATCGCGCGTGCCCCATCGGCCCGGGCCTATCAACAGGTATTCTTTTCCGATCCGTTCCATTTCCTTGTTTAAAACAGCCATTTCTTTGGCCATTTCATCGGTTTTGGTGCGGCTAAACTTTTCGGGGTTCATAAAAATAACATCTTTGATGTACTCTATCTTTCCATTGCCCATTCCCTTTTCCGAGGTTATTATTACCTTCGATTCATCAACCTGATTAAAGTTAACTTTTACATTGTTTTCAACCCGTATCATTGGTTTAATTTGAAGTAAGTAAAGAATGGGATTCTGGTTTTCCGTATTCAGTTGGACTGCAAACTCAATCTCTACGGGTGCGCCCATGGCCTCCTTAAAAAATTTAAGCAAGAATTCCAGGCTCTTGGCTAAAGGAAAATAATCGTACTTAAGTATGCTGGCAAAGTTGATGATGCGCGGCCCTTTTTTGTCGAGGTTATTGACGATTCGGTCGTAACTGAAGTCGTACACGGAGGCGCATAGCCTAAGGTTGCCATCTTCCTCGGCCTCCTTGACGGGTAGCTTTTGGATAAAGGAGTCCTGGTGATATTGCTTCACATCAAATTCTCCCAGGTTCAGGTCCAGCGCATAAAAATAGGTTTGCGAATCTTTCATTTGATCCTGAATTGAGTTGAGTTCCAGGTTCGGGTATTTGGGGCAGAAACGCCATGCCTTTTCTCCGCCAACCACGTATTTGCCGAGTCCGACCCCTAAGACCGCAAAGCCATCTTCCGGTTTCATGTACGAAAAAGGGTAATAATTGTAGCTTTGGGCAATTCCGCTGATATGCGGGTAAAAACGGCTGTGAGCCTCTTCACCAACGACTTTTTGAATGATGATAGCCATTTTTTCCTCCTCAATTTTATAATTGACAGCCTCGAAATAGGCTCTGGCCGAAGGACTGAACATGGAAGCATAAACGAGTTTTACGGCAGTGGCCAACTGTTGAAACCGAACCTCTACATCGGGATGGTTGTTGGGCAGCATAAATGTTTCGTACACACCGGCAAAGGGTTGTAGCAGCGAATCTTCGAAAAGGCCCGAAGAACGCACGGCCAAAGGTTCGCTGATTACTTCGACGTATTTGTGAAGTTGATTTTTAATGCGCTCGGAAAACGAGGATCGAAGGAAAAACTCACGGACACTATCGTACTCTTGCTCGACGTAAATTTTATGATAAAGCTTGTTTTTTTGTATAAAATTGGTGAACTCATCGGCACCGATAATGGCTGTGGTAGGTATGCGAATGCCAATCCCGGGCAACAAGCTTTTAAAATCAATGTTTTCCACAAAGTGACTGAGAAATGCCAATCCCCTGCCCTTGCCACCAAAGCTGCCTTCCCCAATTCTGGTCACGTATCGGTCGCTGTCGATGAGCGAAGATTCAAAGAGTATCACACGACCCCGCAACCGTTCTATTTTTACTTCCTCAAATATATTCAGAATAGCCTGGCGAAGTTTATGTGAACTGTCGAAATCTTCGATTTTATAGGGTCTTAGCCTTTGTGCCATATTGATTTCGCCGCGCGCCATTAACCAGGTGCTGACTCCGTTTCTTTTGGCATGGTATAAAAGCGATTCTGCCGCAACTTCTTGAATACATCGGGTAAATTCCTTCAGGTTGCGTGCCACAGCAACTTGTATGCCCCTGGAATTTTTAAACACAAAATTTCCAAACCCCAGTTTGCGATGAATAAAGTCGAAAATGTCCTGGGAAAGTGATTCGGAGTTTTTATCAATAAAGTCAGATCCGATTTCGTTGGCTTTGATCGCATTTGCAGGGTTTGATGACTGCAGCAGGGTGGGAAGGCTGGTCAGCGATTTGACATGCTTAATGAGCTCCACGCCGGCGTTTTCGTCATCTACACCATTGCGTTTGTATTTTACATCCGAGATTACACATATCAGGTAAGATTTGTATTTTTCTATAATCTCAATCGCATCTTCATAGTTGCTGACCAATAGGATTTTTGGGCGGGCACGCATTTTCAATATCTTATGCAATTGATCATGTCCTTCCTCTGCCAGCACTACTTGTGTTTGTTTCATGATGATGGAATATAGCATGGGAAGATAACGCGTATAATATTTTTGCGAATCTTCGACCAAAAGGATTACCCTCACATCGCCAATCTTGGTATCATTGGCCACGTTCAATTTATCCTCCACATATTTAATCATGGCCAGGAACACTTTTGAATCGCCGTTCCACACAAACACCTTGTCGATATATTTCACGTTGGGTCCGGATTCATCAAAAAACCTCAGGTCGCTGTTGTTGTTGACCATAGCCAACAATGGCATTTCCGGCGCTTTCCGCTTGATGATTTTACTGGTTTTGACGGGGGTTGTTTTATCCAGTCCTACCATTAATATCACCATGTCAAAGTGGCGTTTCCCCATTAATTCCAATGCTTCTTCCGCATTGGATACCGAAGTCACACGAGGAGCGGTATAAAGGTTGAGCTGCAGGAATTCACCATAGATGCGGTCAAAAAAACGTCCTTCCCTTATAATAGAATATGCGTCGTAGTAGTTGGCTATCAGCAAAACCTCTTTTACCTTAAACTCCATTAACTCGGTAAAAATATCCTGGTCGCTCTTTTTCCGATTGTAAATGCTACTTAATCCCGATGGGGTATTGGTTTCCATTGTCTCCTGCTTTTTCGTGACTCGAAGTTACTAAGTTACTAAAATAGGTTAATCCTACCATGATAGATGTTAGTCCGGAAAATAACAATTTGCCGGATGTATTGTTAAATGGATAGATAGCAGAAGAATATGGAAAGCAAATTAATCCAACCAATTTTGTTTTATGACGGCGATTGCGGCCTCTGTAGCTTTGCCGTGCGTTTTATTCTTAAATACGAGAAGGCGAGTAATCTTACATTTGCCCGTTTGCAATCGGATGTGGCCGGCAGGCTGCTGCCCGGCGAATTAACCGGGGAATTGGATTCGGTGGTACTCATGGAGAACAAACAACTGTATATAAAAAGCAATGCCTTGGTTCGGATATCAAACTACCTTAAGTTCCCTTATAACTTATTAACGGTATTAAAGCTTATTCCAAGGCCAATGCGGGACTGGTTGTATGACTTGGTGGCCAGGAACAGACATCGCCTCTTTAAACAAAGTTGTTTGTTGATGAATGAGGAAATAGCAAACCGGTTTGTCAACGAATAAATTAAATAAAGAGTTCACCCTTTAAAAAGGTCTTGCAGGTGCCCCCAATAAATACGCGATCTCCTTTTAATTCACAAGTTAAATTTCCACCTCTTCTGCTTAGTTGAGCAGCTGTAAGGCTGTCTTTTTTCAAACGCTTTGCCCAATAAGGCGTCAGTGTTGTATGGGCAGAACCGGTAACCGGATCTTCGTTTATGCCTGTTTGAGGGCCAAAAAAACGGGAAACAAAATCTGTGTTTTCTCCCGGAGCCGTAATAATCAGTCCTCTGCAATCCAATTGCCGGATCAAGTCGAAATCCGGAACGTATTCCGCTATGTGCTTCTCCTTTTTAAATACAAACATCAAATCCGTTTTTCCTCTATACACCTCTTCTACCAGATATTCGGTATCCAGCTTCTTCAGTTCGGGCAGTTGGTTGACTTGTTGGATGGTGTCAACAGGAAAATCCAAGGTGAGATATTCAAAATTGTTATCTACCTTTAGTATTCCACTTTTGGAGTGGAAAATTACCTGATCCCCTTCGAAATCTTCGTGGGTAAATAAAATGTGTGCTGCAGCTAAAGTTGCATGACCACATAAATCCACTTCCGTAGTCGGAGTAAACCACCTTATATGAAGTTTGTTATCAACAGGTGCAATAAAACCGGTTTCGGCAAGGTTATTCTCGCTTGCGATTTTTTGCATCAAGTCTTCGTCCAGCCATTTGTTAAGTTTGACAATAGCGGCCGGGTTGCCCTTGAAAAGCTCATCCGCAAAGGCGACTACAAGATAAATTTGGGTATGCATAAGGTTTATTTTTTTTTACCCGGATTGCGTAATAGAAAAATCTTTAAAACGTTATACGATAAGTAACTTTACCTTTTAATATCTATTTGCAATGGGGATGTCGGGTTATTCATATTTGTAATATACAATAAAATAAGAAAATCTCAAGAACATCACAGCAAAAAAAACATACATCAAAACAAAGTAACCTTTTGCGAATAATACACGTTATAAAAATTAGGTATGGCTTAGCTTAAACACAATTATTTGGAATGAAATTAATTAAACCACTAATAACATTCTAATATGAAATGTTTAACGTTGCATATGCACCTTTGTACGCAGAAAAGCCAAGCGATTTTTAATCAAAATTGTTGACTATGTTAGAGCATCAAAAGAAAGTTTTACTGGGGGTGGCCAAAAATCCTCGACGTTTTAGAAAAGAGATAGTTAAGTCTTTAAGCTGGCTTAGCCAGGCGGAAGCCAAAGAACTATACGAGTGGGTTAAAAAGGAATTTGGAACATACTACTCACAAATGTTAAGCGAGGTGTTTTTCGGAATGTCCGCGTAAAACAATAAAATCCTGTCAAATCAATTTAAAAGCAAATTAAATTTTGATATTTCAAAAAATATCTTAAAATTTGCCGTTGCTAACAATTTATAAGCAAATGACAAAAATAATGAACAATACATGGTGGTGGCACTGGCTTTTTCTAATCTGGAAGAGGTGAGACGCTACGCTATGATATAAGATATATAAATGGCTTGCCGAAACCTCGGTAAGCCATTTTTTTTTCAATGAATTCAAACCGCAAAAAATTAAAAAGACGAATGAAGTCGATAAATATTAAAAGTTTAGCAAAAAAAGTTCCGGCCAATATAGCTGACATCATAACGCCGGTTAGCATTTATTTAAAACTTCGCGATTTGTACCCCAATACGATTTTGTTGGAGGGCTCCGATTACCATGGAAACAACAACTCTCAATCGTTCATCTGCTTTCAGCCCATAGCGGAATTCAAAGTGAGCCACGGGGTAGTAGAAACAACCTTGCCCAATGGTAAAATTGTTAAAGGAGAAAACCCGGAAATAAAGGATGTACCTGCGCAATTAGATGCATTTTTGAATTTATTTAAAGTGGAATTACCGGATCATGCGCCAAAAGTCAACGGTTTGTTCGGCTATTCGTCATACGATGCGGTGCAATACTTTGAATCCATTAAGTTTAAAAATGAGGTAATAGAAGAGTACGAGATACCCGAAATAAGATATAATTATTACAAGTATGTTTTGGCTTTCAACCATTTCACGAACCAGTTAAATTTAATCGAGAATCTGCCCGTTGGCGAGGACAGTGAATTGGACGAGATACTGGATTTGCTGCACAACCGTACGGTACCCAATTTTAGTTTTCAGCCTGACAGTGATGAGGTTTCCAATGTGACTGACCATGATTTTATAGAGATGGTGAAAAAAGGCAAAGATCATTGTTACCGGGGCGATGTGTTCCAGATTGTGCTTTCGCGACAGTTCAAGCGCAAGTATTCCGGTGATGAGTTTAATGTTTACAGAGCTTTGCGCAATATTAATCCATCGCCTTACCTATACTTTTTCGATTACGGGAGTTATAAAATATTGGGTTCGTCGCCTGAGGCCCAGTTGGTAATTGAGAACGGTGAGGCAACCATTAATCCCATTGCCGGCACATTTAAAAGGACCGGTGATGATATAAAAGACAAGGAGCTGGCCGAGAAGCTGAGTAACGATCCCAAAGAAAACGCCGAGCATGTGATGTTGGTCGATTTGGCCCGAAACGATTTGAGCCGTAACTGCGAGGATGTAAAAGTGAAGACCTACAAAGAGGTACAGTATTATTCCCATGTTCTTCACTTGGTGTCTGATGTTAGAGGTCAATTGCAAAAGGATTCCAATACCTGCCGGGTCATGGCCGATACCTTTCCGGCAGGAACCCTTTCGGGAGCGCCCAAGTTTATGGCCATGGAGCTGATTGATAAATATGAAAACCAAAACCGCGGATATTATGGGGGGTGTATTGGTATGTTAGGTTTCGACGGCTCCTTTAATCAGGCCATCATGATTCGCTCATTCCTATGTAAAAACAACACTTTATATTATCAGGCCGGAGCCGGAGTGGTTTCCGAATCCGTTCCGGAGAGTGAGTTGGCAGAGGTGAACAATAAGCTGGGAGCGTTGAAAAAGGCAGTGGAATTGGCGACCGAGTTTTAATTTTAATTTTTTTTTGAGCATTGATATACGAATAGAATAAAATCTGTATCTCCGTGTTCTTGTATAGATATTTTAAAGATGAAAAAAATATTAGTCTTCGATAATTACGATTCATTCACCTACAACCTGGTACATTACATCGAGGAAATTGTTGGTTATAAAATAGATGTGATCCGTAACGACCAGATTCCGTTGGACGAACTTGAGAAATACGATAAAATACTGCTGTCTCCCGGGCCGGGCATTCCCCGTGATGCTGGAATTTTGATTCCCTTGATTCAAAAATATGGGGCAACAAAAAGCATTATGGGCGTGTGCCTCGGACATCAGGCCATCGCTGAGGCATTTGGAGGTTCTATCTCAAATTTGCCCAAGGTTTATCATGGTGTCGCAACTCCCGTATCAATAATAGCGGATAGCGAAATCCTTTTTAAGAACATTCCTAAAGAAGTAAATGTGGGAAGATACCACTCATGGGTAGTGAACGAGGAAGATCTGCCGGATTGTTTTACCGTCACCTCGCGCGACAAGGAAGGGAGAATAATGGGCATCCATCACAATACATATGATGTGCGCGGAGTTCAGTTTCATCCGGAATCCATACTGACGGAACACGGTAAAACAATGATGAAAAACTGGTTGGACGCATAAGTGTCCCGAATTGATTATCAAACGTCTAATAATCTTATAAAATGATTAAAGATATTCTTAAAAAGCTCTTTGAGTATAAAAAACTGACCCGAACGGAGGCCAAGGAGATGTTAATTAATATAGCTGCCGATAAGTACAACGGCTCGCATGTGGTGGCGTTTCTCTCGGTTTACATGATGCGACCCATCAGTGTGGAAGAATTAAGCGGTTTCAGGGATGCCTTGTTGGAACTTTGCCGAAAAATAGACCTTTCGGAATTTGATGCAATAGACATTGTGGGTACCGGGGGTGACGGAAAAAACACCTTCAATATTTCCACTTTGTCGTCGTTTGTGGTGGCCGCCGCGGGATATAAGGTGACCAAGCATGGAAATTATGGCGTGTCATCGGCAAGCGGATCATCAAACGTAATGGAGTATTTAGGGTACAAGTTTACGAACGATGAGGATGCCTTAAAAAAACAGACCGATAAAGCGGGAATCTGCTTTTTGCATGCGCCACTGTTTCATCCTGCCATGAAGGCGGTGGCCCCTTATCGCAAGGAACTGGGCTTGAAAACATTTTTTAATATGTTGGGGCCGTTGGTAAACCCGTCTTTTCCTAAGAGCCAGTTATTGGGTGTTTACAGTTTAGAACTGGCAAGGTTGTACCAGTATTTATTTCAGGGCACAGATAAAAACTACGCAATCATTCATAGCTTAGACGGGTACGATGAGATTTCCCTGACAGGTGATTTTAAGTCCATCACCAACGGGGGAGAACAGTTGATTTCTCCGGAACAATTGGGCTTTGAACGCATAAGTCAGGAAGCTATTTTTGGAGGGGACACGGTACCCGAAGCAGCCAAGATTTTTACCGATATATTGAAGGGTGACGGAACCGAAGCGCAAAACTCGACTATTTTCGCCAATGCGGCAACAGCCATCCAATGTATAGATAAGTCCAAATCCATGGAAGAAGCAATAGATCTGGCCAAGGATTCTTTGCTTTCAGGAAAGGCTAACCAAGTGTTAAAATCATTAATAGAAATAAATTAGATAAGGGGAGGTTTTGTATTTTGAAGCTGCAAATCGTCTCATGTCAGGATACCTACATATCGATACTTTAACAGGAAATGAATATTTTAGAGAAAATAGTTGCTCAAAAAAAGATTGAAGTTCAGCGGCAACAAGAGTTTACTAGTGTAGAAAAACTTAAAGGTTACGATTCCTTTCAAAAGGAAGTGCCTTCATTAAAGGCTTTTCTGCAAGATAAAAACCACAATGGCATCATATCCGAATACAAAAGAAAATCGCCGTCAAAGGGCGTGATCAACAGTATGTCAACAGTGGAGGATGTAGTGCCTTTGTACGAAAAGGCTGGCGTAAGCGGGATTTCGGTTTTAACGGATTCCGAGTTTTTTGGCGGTAACAAAAGCGATTTGGTAGCCGCGCGCAGGGTCACTACCGTTCCCATCCTCCGAAAAGATTTTATGATTTCACCTTATCAGGTATATGAGGCCAAAGCGATTGGGGGAAGTGCTATTTTATTGATCGCTGCCATATTATCATATCAGGAGGCGGAAGAATTGTCTAAATTAGCCAAGGATTTAGGGTTGGACATTCTGATGGAAGTTCATAGCAAAGAAGAGTTGGATATTGTAAATTCGCTGGTAGATGTGGTTGGCGTCAATAACCGTAACCTGAAAACTTTTGAGGTCAGTTTACGACAAAGCATCGATTTGGCACAAGCCATGCCTGATGAGATGGTGAAAATATCGGAAAGTGGGATTTACACACCCGAGGATATCTTCCTGCTTCGGGAACATGGCTTTCAGGGATTTCTGATAGGAGAGAATTTCATGCGTACCAAGAATCCGGGTCAGGCCTGTATCGAATTTTCGGAAGCCATTAAACAAAACGGCGTGACCCGAACGGCAAAATAAATGTTTTACATGATATATCCACCTAAAATAAAAGTCTGCGGAATGCGCAACAGGGAAAACATTGATGCCATTGCCGCATTGCAGCCAGATTATATGGGCTTTATTTTTTACGCCAAATCGCCTAGGTATATCGGAACGGATTATTCTCCGGAGAATATTCATCATTTGCCGGAAAGGATCAAGAGAACGGGCGTTTTTGTAAATGCTTCGGAGCAGGAAATAGCCAAAGCAGTTACCCGGTACGAGTTAAACGCGGTGCAATTGCATGGTAGTGAGTCGGTGGAGCTTTGCCTGATGGTAAAGCAAATGGGGGTGGAGGTGATTAAAGCATTTCAGGTGGATGAGGATTTTGAGTTTTTCGATTTGAAACCATATACAGAGGTCTGCGACTTTTACCTTTTCGATACCAAAACCAAAAACTATGGTGGAAGTGGGCATAAGTTCGATTGGAAGATTCTGGACAGATATGATAATAACAAACCCATTTTTTTAAGTGGAGGAATCACCAAAGATGATGTAGAAGACATCAGGAAACTTCAGCATTTGAATATTTTTGCAGTGGATATCAACAGTAAATTCGAAACCGAACCGGCCATGAAAGATGTGGAGTCGGTTTCCGATTTTGTAAGTAAGGTAAGAAGCTAGTCAGCGGTTATGAGAAAATAGAATTGCGCAGCAATTTCGATTATTTATGAATAGATAAAGTAATACACAATGAGTTCAAAATATAATGCAGATGAAAAAGGGAACTACGGCCGTTTTGGAGGTGCATGGGTTCCTGAAATGTTACAACCCAATATTGACAACCTGAAAAAAGTTTATCTGGATATTATCAATACCGAAAAATTCCAGAAGGAGTATGTTCAATTGTTAAAGGACTATGTGGGTCGTCCTTCCCCGCTGTATTATGCCAAAAGGCTTTCGGAAAAATATGGGACGCATATTTATTTAAAGCGCGAAGACCTGAATCATACCGGTGCGCACAAAATCAACAATACCTTGGGCCAGATATTATTGGCAAAAGAAATGGGTAAGGAGCGTATTATTGCCGAAACGGGCGCCGGTCAGCATGGAGTGGCTACGGCAACGGCATGTGCGTTAATGGGTTTGAAGTGTGTGGTGTATATGGGCGCTTTGGATATTCAACGTCAAGCACCCAATGTGGCCCGCATGAAAATGCTGGGGGCTGAAGTAATTGCGGCAGAATCGGGAAACCAGACCCTGAAAGATGCAACAAACGAAGCCTTACGTGATTGGATCTGTAACCCGGAAGATACTTTTTATATCATTGGATCAGTTGTCGGACCGCATCCTTATCCTGATATGGTGGCCCGTTTTCAGAGCATCATAAGCAAGGAAATAAAGGAGCAGTTTAAGGAAAAAACAGGAAGCGAATATCCCGATTATGTGGTGGCCTGTGTGGGAGGCGGAAGCAATGCCTCAGGTACTTTTTATCATTTTTTGGACGACAAACAGGTAAAACTGGTAGCGGTTGAGGCCTCAGGATTGGGAATAGAATCCGGAGAAACTGCCGCGACAATAGCATTAGGTGATGTGGGTATCATTCACGGTAGCAAAACGTTTTTAATGCAGGATAATGACGGCCAGATTACAGAACCATATTCGATTTCGGCGGGACTGGATTATCCGGGGATAGGGCCACAACATGCCCACCTAAAGGATACCAATAGAGCTATTTTTCTGGATGCCACCGACCAGGAAGCGTTGGATTTTGCATTGGAAGTAACCCGTTTGGAAGGAATTATCCCGGCCTTGGAATCGGCCCATGCTTTTGTGGCATTAAATAAACTAGATCTTAAAAAAGATGAATCGGTAGTGATCACATTATCAGGAAGAGGAGATAAGGATATGAGTACCTATATGGAACACTTTAAATTGTAGAATCGTGGAATCAGGGGCTATATTATCATTTTTGGGAGCGGCCATATTGCTGACCCTTATGCCCGGGCCGGATAATATTTTTGTGCTTACGGAAAGCCTTACCAAAGGGCAACGCAATGGAATCGCTATTTCTATTGGGCTGTGTTGTGGAATCATGATTCATACCATCGCTGCTGCAACCGGTGTTTCCATTATTATTCAAAGATCGGCAATGGCATTTTCCATTGTTAAATATTTGGGTGCGGCATATTTGTTCTATCTCGCTTATCAGGCTTTCAAAGAGAAAAGGAAACGGATTGAAATAGAGCCGGTAATAAAGAATGAAGCCGAGAAGAGCTTCTTAAAGTTAGTACGCACAGGCCTGTTGATGAATGTGCTGAATCCCAAAGTTGCTTTATTCTTTATGGCTTTGTTGCCTCAGTTTGTATCGCAGCAAGGGATTCCGGTGGCCTGGCAAATGATAGTGCTGGGAGCTGTGTTTATGGTTCAGGCCTTGGTGATATTTGGCTTAATTTCAGTTCTGTCAGGAAGATTGTCAGGTTATTTGAATAGCCGTAAATTCTGGAAAATCACAAAGTATAGCAAAGTCGGTGTTCTGTCATTGCTGGGCTTAGGGTTGGTATTGGCAAAAAAGTAAATAATACGTTATAAATTTTAAAAGCGAACGCAGAGTCTCTGTGTTCGTATGGTAAACAATGTTCGTTATGAATCGCATAAAACAATTATTTCAAGATAAAAAAGATATACTATCCATCTATTACACGGCAGGTTACCCAAACCTGAGCGATACCGTGCCTATTCTGGAATCGCTTGAACAAGCCGGGGCAGATCTGGTTGAGATCGGCATACCCTTTTCAGACCCATTGGCCGATGGGCCAACCATTCAACATAGTGGCGAAACAGCACTAAAGAACGGAATGAGCCTGAAGGTGTTGTTTGAGCAACTTGCCAATGTTCGTTCAAAGGTGAAAATGCCGCTGATTTTAATGGGATATATCAATACCGTGCACAAGTATGGTATCGAAAACTTTGCTGAAAAATGCAGCGAAGTAGGGGTAGATGGAGTAATTCTTCCTGACTTACCATTTCAAATATACTTGGATGAATACAAAGAAACATTCGATAAATACGGTGTTAGCAATATTTTTTTAATCACGCCACAAACGCCTGATGAAAGAATCAAGTTGATAGATGAAAAGACCAATGGCTTTATTTATATGGTTTCTTCTGCTTCGGTAACAGGGGCCAAAAAAGGGTTGAGCGAAGCTCAGCTGGCTTATTTTGACAGGGTGAACAAACTGAATTTGGACAACCCCGCCTTAATCGGTTTTGGAATAAGTGACCACGCTTCTTACAAAGAAACCTGTAAATATGCCGATGGCGCCATCATTGGAAGTGCATTTGTTAAGCTTCTGGGTGAGCCTGGTGATATGCATGCGAATATCAGGTCATTTATAAAAAGCATTAAAGGCTGTTAGGATTCGGCGCATGATAAACAATTTAGCTTAAATAGCGAAATTCGCGGTTGAAAATTAAATGGAATGACGCAGCAAATTCTGTTGTGAAAACGGAAATTGAAGTTTTATAGGTATGTCAAATATCAGCTAATTGTTTTTCATCTTACAATAAATAGCTATTTTAGCGGGCTTAAGAAATAATTATACTGGTAATACCGTCTTAACGGGGTATAGGAACGAGTATGATTTTCGAAATTTTTTGAGAAATTTCTAACAGAATGGAAAATAACGCAAATACTGCAATTGTTAAAATACACTGTCCCGACCAAAGCGGAATTGTGGCTCGGGTGACAGATTTTATCAATCTTCATCACGGAAATATTATTAGTGTGGATCAGCATGTCGACCACGAGGAAAACCTGTTTTCAATGCGTGTATCCTGGGACTTAACGGATTTTAATATGCCTCGTGAGGAGATTAGGCCGATGTTTCAAAAATTTCTGGGCGATCCGTATCAAATGAAGTGGACCTTAAATTTTACGGATGAGATACCTCGAATGGCCATTTTTGTGTCAAAAGCTTCGCACTGTTTGTACGATCTTCTAGCGCGTTATCAAAGCGGTGAATTTAAAGTGGAGGTGCCGGTCATCATTGGAAACCATGCAACACTGGAGCCTGTAGCCAAGCAATTTGGAATCGATTTCGTACATATACCGATTACTGCAGAAACCAAGGCTGAACAGGAGAAAAAAGAGCTTGAAATATTAAAGAAATACAAAGTCGATTTTGTGGTGCTGGCCCGATACATGCAAGTACTTTCGCAAGATTTTATTAATCATTTTCCAGAGAAGGTCATCAATATCCATCATTCGTTTTTGCCTGCGTTTGCAGGAGCAAAGCCTTATCATGCGGCGCATAAACGCGGGGTTAAGATTATTGGTGCAACCAGTCATTATGTTACCTCCGATTTGGATGCAGGGCCGATTATTGAACAGGATATCAATCGAATTTCGCATCATGATTCCATTAAAACCCTGATTCAAAAGGGTAAGGATGTAGAAAAGATTGTGTTGTCGCGGGCGGTAAAAGCACATATCGAACGTAAAACTTTGGTGTATAAAAACAGAACCATCATTTTTAATTAGTTGGATAATGGTTAATAAGATTTCATTCGTACTATTGCTGAGCATGTTCACACTTGTGTCGTGCGCCACAAAAAAAGAAGACGATAGAGGTTATATCGTAAAGGTTGGTGATCAAGCTCCGGATTTTACCGCTATTTTGGATAACGGTAATACCTTTCGGTTATCAGACTATAAAGGCAAGGTGGTGATGCTGCAATTTACTGCAAGCTGGTGTGGTGTGTGTCGTAAAGAAATGCCGTTTATAGAGAACGAAATATGGCAGGTTCACAAGGATAATGACTTTATATTGGTAGGGATTGATAGAGACGAACCCATAGAGAAACTGAATATATTGTCAGAAGCTACAGGAATTACCTATCCCTTGGCTCTGGATCCGGGTGCAGGTATTTTTTGTTTGTATGCACTGAAAAAAGCAGGTGTTACCCGAAATGTTATCCTCGACAGAGATGGTAAAATAGCTTATATGACGAGGCTTTTTAATAAGGAGGAGTTTGATGCGATGAAAGTCAAAATTGAAGAGCTTTTAAATCAGTAGTTGGAGGTCTTTGCTAAATCTTAAATTGATACTCACATCTCGATACTTTTAAATGAATGAAAATAGCGATCATAAAATACAATGCAGGTAATATCCGTTCCGTGAGTTTTGCTTTGGAACGATTAGGTGTTGAACATACCGTTACGGCTGATCCCGAAGAGATAAAAAAGGCCGATAAGGTGATCTTTCCAGGCGTTGGCGAAGCCAGTTCGACCATGAAATATTTAAAAGAACACCAATTGGATGAGTTGATTGTAAGTCTGAAACAACCTGTGTTAGGTATCTGTCTGGGGATGCAGTTGATGTGCAGCCATTCCGAGGAAGGCAATGTGGATTGTTTGGGCATTTTCGATGAGAGGGTAAAAAAGTTTGAACTGCCCAAACCCAATCCTGATTTAATCAAAGTGCCGCATATGGGTTGGAATGCTATTACGAATGTCAATAGCCGGTTGTTCGACGAATCCCTGGAAGGGCAGTATGTATATTTTGTTCATAGTTTCTATGTGGCTTTGGGGGAGCATACCGCAGCAACAACCAACTATATCTTGCCCTATAGCTCGGCGCTGCACAAGGACAATTATTATGCAACCCAGTTTCATCCCGAGAAAAGTGGGGATGTGGGTTCCCGGATATTGGAAAACTTTATAAAACTGTAATGCCGATTGTAATTTAAAGGGTCGTATTCGAGTATTGCTTTGCGCACCAATTAAATTTAACCCGGCATTGTACGTATAATATTATTAATATATAACTTGTAAAACATGGCTTTGATAGATATAATTCCGGCAATAGATATTATCGATGGCAAGTGTGTAAGGCTAAGCCAGGGCGATTACGAGCAAAAAAAAATATATAACGAGAATCCTCTGGAAGTGGCGCAAATGTTCCAGGACCATGGAATAAAACGACTTCATCTGGTGGATTTGGATGGAGCCAAGGCCAGTAAAATTATCAATTATAAGGTGTTGGAAAAAATTGCCAGCAAAACTAGTTTAATCATAGACTTTGGTGGTGGGTTAAAGACCAATGAAGACTTGCGGATTGCCTTTGAGAGCGGCGCCCGGATGATTACCGGGGGAAGTATTGCGGTAAAAAACAAAGAAGTATTTACAGGATGGATCGAAAAATACGGTTCCGAAAAAATAATACTTGGAGCCGACGTAAAGAATGAAATGATTGCCGTTTCGGGTTGGACAGAAACATCGGACCTTGAATTAATACCATTTGTGCAGGATTATATATCAAAAGGAATCTCAAAAGTAATATGTACTGATATTAGCAAGGATGGTATGTTACAGGGACCGGCCACTGAACTATATAAAAAGATGCTGGATGAGTTTCCCGAATTATATTTGGTAGCAAGTGGGGGACTGAGCAGTCTGGAAGATATTGACCGCTTGGTTGAAGCTAAAGTACCTGCGGTTATAACGGGAAAGGCGATTTACGAAGGAAAGATAGGATTGAAACAATTAGAAAAATACGCATAATGCTGGCAAAAAGAATCATACCTTGTTTAGACATCAAAAACGGCATGACCGTTAAGGGAATTAAATTTGTGGGTATTAAAGAGGTAGGCGATCCCGTTGAATTGGGGGCACTATACGCCCAACAAGGTGCAGATGAACTGGTTTTTTTAGATATCACTGCCAGTCATGAGGGGCGAAAAACCTTTGTGGATCTGGTGAGGCGAATTGCACAGCATATCAACATTCCCTTCACTGTAGGTGGTGGAATCAGCGAACTTAAAGATGCAGAAGCCTTATTAAATGCGGGAGCCGACAAGATTAGTATCAATTCATCAGCAGTTAAAAATCCGCAGCTTATCAACGATATGGCACAGAATTTCGGTAGCCAATTTGTGGTGGTGGCCATCGATGCCAAGCATTTTGATGGTGATGAATGGATTGTAACGGTTAATGGAGGACGTATTCCTACAGAAAAAAGACTGTTCCCTTGGGCCAGGGAAGCGGAAGAAAGGGGAGCTGGCGAAATATTGTTTACCTCCATGGATCACGACGGGGTAAAAAAGGGCTTTGCCAACGAGGCTTTAGCTAAAATGTCGAGTGAGTTATCCATTCCGATTATTGCCAGTGGAGGTGCCGGCAGTATGGAACATTTTAAAGATGTGTTTACGGCAGGCAAAGCCGATGCAGGTCTGGCAGCCAGTATTTTCCATTATAAAGAAATTGCCATCCCCGATTTGAAAGGTTATTTGTACCGGGAGGGAATAAACGTAAGATTGTAAAAAAACAGCGTATCAATATTGAGATTTTTAAAGAAAACAATAACCCAGCGTCTTTGTGTTCGATTGTCTTGATACTTGATACTTTTATCTTGATACTTAAAACAAAATGAAAATAGATTTCGATAAATTAGGAAATGGTTTGGTGCCTGCTATCATTCAGGATGCCAGTACCAGCAAGGTGTTAATGCTTGGTTTTATGAACCAGGAGGCATTTGATAAAACCCAGGCGGAAGGTAAGGTGACTTTTTATAGCCGGACTAAAAACAGGCTGTGGACGAAAGGAGAAGAATCCGGGAATTTTTTAAATGTGGTATCCATCATGATTGATTGTGATAACGACACATTACTGATAAAAGCCAACCCTGCCGGGCCTACCTGCCATACCGGATCCGACACCTGCTTTAATGAGAAGAACGATACGGATATCGCATTTTTAACACACCTGCAAGATTTTATTGACAAGCGCAAGGCCGAAATGCCGGAAGGTTCGTATACAACATCCCTATTCAAAAAAGGAACCAGAAAAATTACGCAGAAAGTAGGGGAAGAAGCCATAGAAACCGTAATTGGAGCCATGGCCAACGACGACGAAAATTTCCTATACGAAGGAGCGGATTTGCTTTATCATCTGATTGTGCTGTTAGCGCACAAAGGGTACAGGATTGA
>NZ_JBNGOS010000041.1:0-57943 GCF_050589685.1 Saccharicrinis sp. 156 | reverse complement strand
AGTCCGTCTGTGTATGTGTTTTTGTACCAATAGGTTCCCTTAAGTTAACGGCTATGGATTACTTTCGGGAGCATCGTCCTGGTGAGTTGAGTGATGCAACGAAGTGTCTTGTTTTAAAGTAATTTCAATGTGTAATATCATTTGTAATTCTGTGGTTTTTTAACCTAAGTTTTCAGACCTGTCTTCGTGATGACGAAAAGTTAATGAGCTTTATGAAATCGCCAAATAATACCTTGTTGACTATGTTATTTTGCCTAATGCACATTTTTTATGGATACAAGGGATGATTAAAACCACCGGATTGGATGAGGGATTAACTCCAATAAGTCGGGGAGTTTTGCTGCCTCTTTGATAGGTTATGTAATAAACCTATTCGGAAGAAAATAAATAGTATTTTTGTTAGAATACTTTGGCCTGTTATATTAATGCTTTACGTTTAATGATATTCAGGTTAATTAAAAGAATGAGATAATGAGAACGCTTGGCCTAATAGGAGGAACATCATGGCATTCCACCATTGAATATTACAGGTATATTAATCAACGTGTTAATAACTATTTTGGAAATAATACGAATCCCCCTTTGTTGGTGTTCACTTTAAACCAGGCACTGATACACAAATATCAAATAGCATCCAATTGGGAAGGGATTGCAGAACTGTTGATAGAAGCAGCAAGAAAACTGGAAAATGCAGGAGCCGAGAAACTAATGTTTTGTGCCAATACGCCACATAAGGTATATCATATGGTGGAACCCAAAATTCATACTTCCATCATACACATTGCTGATGCAACTGCCAAAGAAATAAAATCGAAAGGAATTAATAGGGTCTGTTTTTTAGGGACCAGGTATTCTATGCTTGAAACATTTATAACCAATAGAATAGCAAAAAATAATATTCAGGTTTATACTCCCCAAAAGAATTTTGTTGTGGATGAATTGCATCGAATAATTCAAAAAGAATTAACTTTTGGTAAAATTCTTCCTGAATCTAAAGATTATGTGACCAAAGTTATTCAGTCATTTATTGATATGGGTGTTGAAGGGGTCGTTTTGGGATGCACTGAATTCCCATTAATGATTAGAAAGGCTGATTTGAAAATTCCTGTTTTTAATACAACTGAAATTCACGCAAAAGCAGGCGTAGATTTTATTCTTAAAGAACAATAATTCTCCCTACCTGTTGTAGATTATGTTAGCCGGAATAAAAATCTTTGTTTTAACAATATTTCGTACTATCATGAAACAAAAAATAATTATTACCGGAGCAAGCGGAGGATTTGGGTTTTTGACAAGCAAGGCGCTTGTGGATAAAGGACATGAAGTAGTGGGTACAATGCGATCTACCTCAGGCAAAAATGAAACAGTTGCCAATGATCTTAAATCAATCGGGGTACAATTGGTTGATATGGACGTTACCGATGAGGTCAGTGTAAACAAGGGAATTGGAAAAGCTTTGGAGAGCAACCCCGAACAGAAACCTCAACTTGTGGCAGATGCCATAGCCAACCTGCTGGAATTGCCCTACGGTGAAAAACCCATGCGAACCGTAGTAGATAAGATTGGCCTGCAACCTTTCATATGGAATAGATAGAATTAGAAAGCCGCTATCAAACATTCTTGACAGCGGCTTTCAATCTTTAACCAAACCTAACCCTAAACTATGAGAAAATTTAAGTTCTTCAATATTTTGTCGAGCATTGCTCTGTTAATATCTTTTGATGATGCTTACAAATATATATGGCATTTTTTTATTTGCAAAGGAAAAGCTAAAAATAATTGTTAAAAATTATTAATTGCCTGATAAAATTGATAAACGCCTAGAATTTGTAGTTAAAGTTGATTGAGAAGTTCTCTTTGAACTGAACTTTTTTATCTGCTTCATTCGTAAAATACCTTAGCTGCGTATTTATTCTGGTCGATAAAAACCTGTTTATTCTCATATCAAATGTCAACTCCCAGTCAACTTGTGTTAGTGCGTCCTCTCCGGCATAACCCACAAATGCTTCCAGCTGCGACTTCAGGTTTAATTCAGTTGATATTTTCCAGTTGAGGTTGTTCACTAAAGATGCTCCGGTATTGTATGCTGCATGTTTGTCTTCATTAACGTTGTACGTTGTTGGGTCAACCTTTTTATTGTCCTTCACGTAAGTGATTTTAGAAGTTATCGGAGACAACAGCAGTGTAAAATTTTTATTGGGCTTATAATCCATACCGATAGCAAAGGTAAAGTAGGCTGGAGACATAAATCCGGAGATAATGGTTTCGCGGTTTTTAGTCTTAAAACCATTGAAAAACTGCGTCTTGAAATCGAATACCCCACTATAGTACCATTTCTTTGAAGCCCTGATTCCATATTTACTGTTGGCAGTTATCTGATCGGTATTGATCTGGGTTTCGTAACTCTCGGTACCAATCACACCTATTTTATGACGCCCATAATTCTCCCACTCTATTTTACCTTTCTCATAGTTGGCCTTGAGCAATAAGTCGCTTTGTAAGGCTATAGAGTTTTCCCCACCCTTGGCCCAGTTTTCCAAATACGCCTGGGAAAATTGGATGCTCTCCGTACCGCTTAGTGTCCAGGGGCCGTTATTCTTAGTTCGCTTATCTAATTTATCCGGCGAATTTATTTTTTCTGTCAGTAACCCAGCTATACCTTCCCTGGCCGAACGTCTGCTAAGTTGTTTTCGGTCGGTAATCAGCCTATGTGGTTCAGGTATGGTTTTCCAAACGTGCTTAACCAGTTTCGGGTGTTCGATAAAAATTTCCTCGTTCTTTTTTTGGGTACTGAAAATCGGCCCTAATGCAATATTGCAATTGTTTCCATCCTCCAAAATACTTAAATAACCTTTATGGGAATATAATAATTGTTCTTTTACCAGAGTGGGCTTATATTTAATATTCATATCTGTATTTGGATAGAATTTTAGGCTCATCACATAATCCTTGTATTCCCTGTAGTCGGGATTAATGGTTAAAATCTGATTCTTGGCAAAACGAGCAGAATCAACAATAAAAAATTTATGGTTTAAATTTAACGAACTCCAATATTCGCTTTGCTTTTTAATGGTATCGCTTAAGTTCCCAACATTTTTGATGTTCTCGATGGCAATGCAGAAGCCTTGTTCAAGTGTTTGAGCTCTATTATGCTGGGAGCCAATTGAAAATAAAACGACAGTTATGGATATGATTAAGTTTGACTGGAGATGACGGGAAAACTTCATTGTGAAAATACAGCGTTATTTATTAGTAAATCGTTGACAAGTTTGGATTAAATGAATATGAAATCCAAAACTTGTTTACGAAAAATCGTGCCAATGAGTGCAAAAATAAACTGTTTTTTTACTTATTTGAAAAAGTAAGGCGGATTAATTTCTACTTTTTGTGCTTTGGGTTTGACTTATCTTCATCCGGCATAAAAATTAACGATATTGAGTTAACGCAATGGCGGGTGTTTTTGGGCGTAAACCCTTCGTTTAAAAAAACGTGGCCCAGGTGCCCTTTGCAATGGTTGCAAATTATCTCTGTTCTTCTACCGTCAGCATCCGGAACTCTTTTTACAGCTCCTTTTATTTCGTCATCAAAACTGGGCCAGCCGCAATTCGAATCAAATTTATCGTCGGAATAATAAAGTGGAGCTTCACATTGTTTACAAATATAGGTTCCCTTTTTTTTGTTATCGGTGTACTTTCCTGTGTAGGGCATTTCTGTGCCCTTGTTTAATATGACGCTTTTTTCTTCCGGCGAGAGTTTGTTGTAGACTTTTTTCTGTCCTTCCATATTGAGTAATACTGAGCTGGTTAGTATAATGAATAACAATTTTCTCATGTCGATGGCGTTTTGGCGTGTTTTTTCTACCTGTAAAACAGCAGTTTCTTAGATTTTGTTTAAATAAATGTGATTTGGTTGCGATTTCCATTGCTTTTTCTAAATTTGTTTGCTATTCCAACCTGAACCATTCGTAATTTATATTTAAATGGAGTTCAGGTTCTGTCCCGACATAGATGAAGTGAATAGCGTTGGAAAAGATTTTTACGGAATTTCTGTCGTCCCGCTAACTATTAGGGGGTACAGACTTAACTTTTGGAATAATTTGGACTGAAGAAAAAAAATTTATCACCTATAAAATCAGTATAAAAATGGGATTAAAGATTATTGTCCTTGCCAAGCAGGTCCCCGACACCAGAAACGTTGGGAAAGATGCTATGAAGGCAGATGGAACGGTAAACCGTGCCGCATTGCCGGCTATTTTCAACCCTGAAGATTTAAATGCGTTGGAACAAGCCCTGCGGTTGAAAGATCGTTACGAAGGATCGGAGGTTACTATTTTGACGATGGGGCCGGGGCGAGCAGCCGACGTAATCCGCGAAGGATTGTACCGTGGCGCCGATAAAGGCTATTTGCTAACCGACAGGGCATTTGCCGGTTCAGATACATTAGCCACTTCTTACGCAATTTCTTGCGCTATCAAAAAAATGAAGGGCTTCGATATTATTATAGCTGGTCGTCAGGCCATTGACGGAGATACCGCCCAGGTTGGACCTCAAGTGGCAGAAAAACTACACTTGCCGCAAATTACTTATGCCGAGCACGTGAACTCCGCAGAAAATGGAAAAATATCCGTGTTGCGAAGGTTGGAAAGAGGAGTAGAAACAGTAGAAGCTCCCCTGCCTTGTGTTATTACAGTAAATGCTTCGGCTCCCGATTGTCGTCCGCGAAACGCAAAAAGGGTAATGAAGTATAAACATGCCAAAACGGTTACCGAAACACAAGATCAAAGCGAAGACTACATCGATTTAACAAATGATCGTCCATACCTGGTTATTGAGGAGTGGAGCGTGAACGATATCGAAACCGACACCAAATGGTTAGGTCTTACCGGTTCTCCTACCAAAGTAAAGAAAATTGAAAACGTAGTGTTCCAGGCCAAGGAATCAAAACGTATTTCTAATAACGAGGAGGAATTGGAAGAGCTGATTGTGGAACTTATTGAAAATCATACGATCGGATAAGTAAAATCTTTGTTTAACAAAAATCAATTTTGATGGGATGGAGATAAGATTGTCTAATAATCTAATTGTCTCTACCGATTGTCTCAAATTGATCTTGATCAATTAATAATGGGTAACGTATTTGTAATTTGCGAAATAGAAGAAGGTAAGATAGCTGATGTTAGTCTCGAGCTGCTAACTAAAGGCCGTTCACTTGCCAACGACCTGGACTGCAAGCTGGAAGCAGTTGTGTTGGGTCACAATTTAAAAGGAATCGAAAAAAAGGTTTATCCTTTTGGTGTAGATGTGTTGCATGTAGGTGATGATAAACGACTTGAAATTTATACCACACTGCCATTTACATCAATTATAGTAGACCTTTTTAAGCAGGAAAAACCAGAGATTTGCTTGTTGGGTGCATCCACCTTGGGTCGTGATTTAGGTCCTCGTGTTTCATCCGCACTGCAAAGTGGATTGACTGCCGACTGTACAGCTTTGGAGATTGGAGATCATACCGATAAAAAAGCGGGTAAGGATTATAAGAATCTGTTATACCAGATTCGTCCTGCTTTTGGGGGAAATATTGTAGCAACTATCATCAACCCCGACTGCCGTCCACAAATGGCTACGGTGCGTGAGGGTGTGATGAAAATGGAAGTGTACAATGAAGCACACAAGGGCAAAGTAAAAAATATTGACGTTGATAAAATCCTTAAGCCGGAAGAATTGGTGGTGAAGGTAATTGAGCGTCATATGGAGAAATCAAAAGTTAATATTAAGAACTCGTCCATTATAATCGCCGGTGGTTACGGAATGGGTTCTAAAGAAGGGTTTGATCAGTTATTTCAATTGGCAGAAGTGTTGAGTGCTGAAGTAGGTGCATCCAGGGCGGCAGTAGATGCGGGATATGCCGACCATGAGCGTCAGATCGGGCAAACAGGAGTCACCGTACGTCCTAAACTGTATATCGCCTGCGGTATCTCAGGACAGATTCAGCACACAGCGGGTATGGAAGAGTCGTCGATGGTGATTGCCATCAATAACGATTCTAATGCACCAATCAACAAAATTGCCGATTATGTGATTAATGGCGATGTGAACGAAATCGTTCCCAAATTGATTAAATTATATAAAAAGAATACTAAGTAGAAATTAGGATATAGGTGTTTGTGCATGAATGATAGATGTTTTTGTTACATCGTGTAAATCAGTCTTACATCTTGATACTATAAAAATATTAAGTAATGGCTAATTTTTTTACAGATAACCCCGATTTGAAATTCCATCTGACACACCCGTTAATGGAAAAAATTGTGGCATTGAAGGAGCGTAATTTTGCCGACAAAGATAAGTTTGATTACGCACCTATGGATTTTGAAGATGCCATGGACAGCTACGAAAAGGTGTTGGAGATTGTTGGTGAGATTTGTGGTGACATCGTAGCTCCTAACGCTGAAAGTGTAGACCAGGAAGGTCCAAAGATTGTGAATAACGAAGTGATATATGCCAAAGGAACGCAGGAAAACCTGGAAGCTTTGGTTGAGGCAGGTTTAATGGGAATTACGCTTCCCCGTAAATACGAAGGATTGAATTTCCCGATTGTGCCTTATATCATGGCTGCCGATATTGTTTCGCGGGCCGATGCCGGTTTTGTGAACATATGGGGACTGCAGGATTGTGCGGAGACCATCAACGAATTTGCCAGTGAAGAGCAAAAGCAAAAATATTTGCCGCGTATTTCAAATGGCGAAACCGCAGCCATGGACTTAACCGAACCTGATGCAGGTTCCGATTTGCAAGCGGTTCAGTTAAAAGCCACTTTTAACGAAGAAGATGGGAGATGGTACCTGAACGGTGTAAAACGTTTTATCACCAATGGAGACGGACATGTATCCCTGGTGCTGGCACGTTCAGAGGACGCTACGCAAGATGGCCGCGGGTTGTCCATGTTTATTTACGATAGAAACGAAAAAGCGGTCATCGTTCGTCGTATCGAAAACAAGATGGGTATCAAAGGATCGCCAACTTGTGAACTGGTGTTTAAGAATGCGCCGGCAGAGCTGGTGGGTTCCCGAAAAATGGGACTCATCAAGTACGTGATGGCCCTGATGAACGGGGCCCGGTTAGGTATTGGAGCACAGTCTATAGGGATTTCCGAAGCCGCTTACCGCGAAGGATTGGAGTATGCTAATGAGCGTAAACAGTTTGGCAAGTCTATCATCCAATTTCCGGCAGTATACGAAATGCTTTCTACCATGAAAGCCAAATTGGATGCTTCACGTACATTGTTGTATGAGACATCGCGCATGGTGGACATGTACAAAACGTATATGCACATTAGCGAGGAGCGTAAGTTAGAGCCCGAGGAACGTAAAGAAATGAAGCGATACCAGAAGATGGCCGACTTCTTTACGCCACTGTTAAAAGGTATGACCAGTGAGTATAGCAACCAATTGGCTTACGATTCACTTCAAATACATGGAGGTTCCGGTTTTATGAAGGATTACCCCATCGAACGTATCTATCGTGATGCCCGTATTACTTCAATCTACGAGGGGACTACTCAGTTACAGGTGGTTGCTGCAATACGTGGAGTAACAACGGGTGGTTATTTAGATAGGATCCGGGAATATGAGGCCATGGAGCTTCGCCCCGAATTGCATGGATACCGTCGTACATTAATTGGCATGACAGAGGAATATGTGCATGCAGTAAAAACGGTGGTTGAGGTGAAAGATAATGAGTATATCGATTTCCATGCGCGCCGTTTGGTTGAAATGGCCGGGCATATTGTAATGGGTTACCTGTTGTTATTGGATACTCAACGTGATGAGAAGTTTAAGTCATCCACCGAGATTTATATAAAAATGGGTAAGTCCGAAAACCAAGCCAGGGCAGAGTTTATTCATAGCTTCGCTTTGGATGATTTAGGTGCTTACAAGCATATGTAGGATATAAAATTCTTGTTATAAAATAAGGCTGGATCGTTTGATCCGGCCTTATTTGATTAAACCCGCAATATGCATTAGAAATTCTATTACACATTGAAATTGTTTCAAAACAAGACACTCCGCTGCTTCACTTCAACTCACCATAACGATGCTATGCCTCGTTTCAGTAAAGCCTTGTTTTATTGCACTTTCAATGTTCACGACGAAGTTCTAATGCATAATCCGGGTTAAACAGTGACTTTCCCCGAATATTATCCGAGATCTGTTATTAGGAATTCTTCAAATTCCTTAAGGTCAGAAAACGAAAGCTTAGCCGATGGCTATTGTGATCGAAAATCTTACCTTGCTTTGATGAAACAATATGCAAATATTCCTGATCGAATTGGCATTTAGGTGCAACCTATTGGCAATTTTGGGATTATTATTTTTGGGCAGGATATTAAGGGTAAGGAAATAATTCAACTTTCTTAATGTTATAACTCCGATGAACTTGTTGTTTCAGAATCAACTAATTCCATTAACACTTTAATTTGTGCGGGTCGTCCACCGCAAAACGACACGAAGGAGTGTTGTAGAAACAACCCAGGGCATCGGGCTATAGAGCCAGGGGTCATTCAAAATTTCCCCAAAGGGGATAGAGTTATAATTTATACACTAACAATTCTTCCTAATGATAAAATATGCAAGCCATGGAAAAATAGAATGGTGTTCCTATTTATTTTCTTTCTTTGTAACCCCGCTCTCCAATTTGTCGTAATAGTATTGGTAACAAATGTGCATGCCAAACTTTTCGGAAAGGCATAAAATTTGTTAAAAAAATCCTACATAATTAAGCAACTTTTTTAAATAAAACTTTACCAAGCCGCAGAAAACATATACTTTTGCAATACAAATATCATTAGTTTATGACAAAGCAAATAGAGCCTACTTCATATGTGTTGGAGTCAGTTAAAACCGGTAAGCAATTTAAGGATAAGGGCTGGACTCTGGAGTCGGCATGTGAGAAGGAGCCTACTTTAATTAGGGCAATTTATGAGAAAAAGCAAATTGATGTTAAAGATGCATCATATGGCATCTTTCGTTTTGCAGACTGGTTGCCTGTTCATAAAATGCTGGAAGGGTCTTCCGCCCCCATCACCTATAAGAGTGAAGGATTGGCCAAACATCTTGGTCTAAGCAATCTTTATATTACATTTAGCGGTTACTGGCCCGAAAGAGGTGCCAACTTCAGGACCTGCTCATTCAAGGAAACCGAAGCTTATGCTGTTGGCGGACGTTTGAGTTCCGATAATGGAGACGTTTTGGTTGTAGCTTCGGCGGGTAATACCGCCCGTGCTTTTGCCCGTGTTTGTTCCGACAATAATATTCCATTACTGCTTTGTGTGCCCGAGGATAATATCAATGCACTATGGTTCGATGAGCCTATAAAGAGTCATGTTAAGCTAGTGGTTACCCGATCAGGAAGTGATTATTTTGACGCGATTCACTTATCTAACCTGGCCTGTGAAATAGATGGATACATTGCCGAGGGAGGTGCAAAGAATGTTGCCCGAAGAGATGGTATGGGTACAACTACGTTATCCGCTGTTACCACAATAGGACGTATTCCTGATTATTATTTTCAGGCTGTAGGTAGTGGAACAGGTGCAATTGCAGCTTGGGAAGCCAATTTGCGATTGTTGGAAGATGGGCGTTTTGGCACCAACTTTATGAAATTGATGGTTTCCCAAAATACCCCTTTCGTACCGATTCACGATGCATGGAAAGCAGATTCGAGAGCGATGCTTCCGTTAGATGATAATGTGGCTCGCAGGCAAGTGGAAGAAATTGACGCCAAAGTGTTGTCGAATCGTAAACCTCCTTATCCTATATGTGGCGGCCTATACGATGCGATGAAGGAAGCCGGTGGTGATGTGTTGTGTGCAACCAATCAAGAGGCACTGGAAGCAGCCCGCATCTTTAAAGATACGGAAGGCAACGATATTCATCCGGCAGCAGCCGTAGCAACGGCAACGTTGATGAATGCAGTTAAGGATGGGGTTGTGAAAAAAGATGATTGTATTATGCTGAACATTACTGGTGGAGGTGAAGAGCGTTTTAAAAACGAAAAAGATATCATTTATCTTGAACCGGATTATGTGTTCGACATTAATCCTTCAGTCCGTGAGGTAGAGGAGGTGCTTGTCACGGTATTTGAGTCTGAGTACTATGCCATGTATATCTAAACTAAATTTTTTATTCTTGATTTTTCAGAAGGAATTCAAATATTGAAGGTATTCGAAGAAGGATACTACCTATCGAATTATTGTATAAAGCATAATAAAGGGAGCAGGGTTTACTTTGCTCCCTTTATTATGCATTCTTTTAAACCCGCAATAGCATTAGAAAATCTATTACACATTGAAATTGTTTCAAAACAAGACACTCCGCTGCTTCACTTCAACTCACCATAACGATGCTATGCCTCGTTTCAGTAAAGCCTTGTTTTATTGCACTTTCAATGTTCACAACGAAGTTCTAATGCATAATCCGGGTTAAGCCATTATTCTTTTTTATCTTCTGACAGCATTATTGGGATATATACGATGCATTGTTGAAGATGATGAAGGCAACAAAACAGAAGAATCGAAACGCCTGCCCACATATATAATATTGTAGCCATAGGGCCACCGATTTTTACGATGATGCAAGTATCATCACAAAGCCTGCTGAGGCGATGACTTTTATTGTCAGGATGCCAATTGCGAAGGAAATAAACCGTCAATGAGTTTATATTACCTTACCTTATTGTTTGTAGGCTATCGAAGCTTTAGGCACAGAAATGGGACGCTTGTTGGATAGCATGATACCAAAGTTGGGGAATACCCTTATCAAGTTTTCTTAAAAAGTGATCGGAGGAAAAATGGTAGGTGAACAGGGCGAGTTAAAAAGTGACGGGGTGAATATTTGCCATATGCAAATATTCACCCCGTCACTTTTTATAGTTTCTTACTTATCTTCTCTAACAATGGTCTGCTCTCTGTCCGGACCTACCGAAATGATTTTAATGGGTACTTCAAGTTCGGCCTCCAAATAGTTGATGTAGTTGTTTAACTCTTCCGGGAACTCATCTTCTGATTTCATTCCGGTTAAATCTTCTGCCCAACCCGGAAGTTCTGTATAAACAACCTCAAGGTTTTCGGGCAGCTCGAACGGGAATTCAACCGTTTCTACGCCATTAATTTTGTAGGCAGTAGCTACCTTAATGGTTTTGAACGAGCTTAATACATCGCTTTTGGTCATGATCAGTTGGGTGACCCCGTTAATCATCACTGAATATTTTAAAGCAACCAGATCCAGCCAGCCGCACCTGCGCGGGCGACCGGTAGTAGCGCCAAACTCATGCCCTGCTTTACGCAGTTCTTCGCCAGTTTCGCATGCCAGTTCTGTTGGGAACGGGCCGCTACCCACCCGGGTGCAATAGGCTTTAAATATACCGTAAACCTCGCCAATTTTGTTAGGAGCAACGCCCATACCTGTGCATGCTCCGGCGCAAATAGTATTGGAAGAAGTCACAAAAGGATACGAACCAAAGTCAATATCCAACAAAGTTCCCTGAGCACCTTCGGCCAATACCGACTTACCTTCTTTAAGGAAATTGTTGATCCTGTGTTCGCTGTCAATAATGGTAAATTTCTTCAAACACGCTATCCCTTCCATTAAGCCAGCTTCAAACTCTTCAATATTGTACTCAAAGTCATACATCGAAAGCAACTGCTGATGTTTCTTTTTAAGATCGTTATATTTTTTCTCGAAATTGTTCAGGATATCACCCACCCGTAAACCATTTCTACCCGTCTTGTCCATGTAGGTGGGGCCGATTCCTTTTAGTGTAGAACCGATCTTTGTTTTTCCTTTGGAAGCCTCAGAGGCTGCGTCCAGAATGCGGTGCGTAGGTAAAATCAAATGGGCTTTTTTCGAAATCAGCAGGTTTTTATTTAAGTCCATTCCTTTGGCTTCAAGCTCATCAATTTCTTGCTTAAAGCTGATGGGATCCAATACCACACCGTTGCCAATAATATTCATCTTGTCGGTGTGGAAAATGCCTGAGGGAATGTTGTGCAATACGTGCTTGATATTGTTGAACTCAAGTGTGTGGCCAGCGTTGGGGCCTCCTTGAAAACGGGTTATAACATCATATTTAGGGGTAAGTACGTCCACAACTTTTCCTTTACCCTCGTCTCCCCACTGAAGACCAAGAAGAACATCTACTTTCATTTAATTAAAATTAGTATCAGGATACAACTGTCAAGACACAAGAAATCGAACGCAGAGACGCAAAGACACTGAGTTTTTCATGTGTGTTAATAGGTTGAATCATGAATGTTTTAAGTGTTTAAAATTTTCTATCTCGCACGATTAACCGTTAATCGGATATGTGTTAAGCAAATTGTAATTAACGGTTTTCGTTTGTTAATATCGTATTTTTAAGCAGAGTAGCACACAGCGCAAAATTACGACTAGCAAAAATAGTTATTAAAACTGGTAAAATGTCATGGTTTGGGATATATTTTTACACAACGCGTGAAACCGTGCATTAGCGCAAGGAAAAAAGAAGATAAGGTTAGTGAAAGGCGATGCGATCAAACTTATTTTCCGGCGCAATCTTTGCAAATACCGTAAATATAAAGCGAATGATGGGAAACCTGGAAATTCATGGTCTCCCTGGCATTGTTCAGTACAGATTGTATGCCCGGATCACAAAACTCGGTTACACTGCCACAGTTAACACATATCAAATGGTCATGCTGTTTCGACTCGTAGGCTTTTTCGAATTGCGCAATATTTTTACCAAACTGGTGTTTGATAACAAGCTTACATTCCAGCAATAAATCAATCGTATTATATAAAGTCGCCCTGCTCACTCTATAATTCTTATTCTTCATAAAAATATAAAGCGATTCAATATCAAAATGCCCGTCGCGCGAATAAATCTCTTCTAATATCGCAAAACGTTCAGGCGTTTTTCGGTGTCCGTTATTTTGAAGAAATTCGGTGAATATTTTTTTCACCTCCTCCTTGGCCTTCACCTTATCCATATATAAACTAATTAAGAATAACGGTTTAAAGATAAAGAATTTGGCAAAGAAACGAAACGATTGTTTAGACTAAATTAAAACAAGGAGAAAAAAAGTGCTCGAGGGAGTATTTGTAGCTTGAAACCTGTTATCTGATTTTTCGCTATTTCTGGATTCTTTCTTGTCGTGTTACGGTATGAATGCCCTTGATTTTCATCAATCGGAAAATGAGATTGTTCAAATCCTCCACATTGTGAATGTACAGGTAAATGGAGCCTTCAAAAATGCCGTCGTGACTTTCAACATGTATCGAGCGCATATTTACATTCTGGTCATCGGAGATTACCTTGGTCATTTTACTGACAATGCCAATTTGATCGATACCCGTTAGGTTAATAATGGCTAAAAACGAGAGTAATTTTTGCGTTGTCCATTTGGCTGAAACGAGCCGGTTTCCCTGGCTCGACATCAGTTTAATCGCAATCGGGCATTTTCGGCTGTGGAGGATAACTTTTTCCTCTTCATCAACATATCCAACCACATCGTCACCGGGAATAGGGTTACAACAACTGGCTATAATATAGGAGGCCTTATCGGTGTCATCATTTAGTACAATAGGTTTGCGCTTATCTATTTTTTTGTCCTGTTCCGGTTTCTCTTTTTTGCCGCCAAACGATAATCCCCAATACTTAATCCATTTATTGCTTGTTTTTTCCCTTAAAATTTTATCTACATTCTTAAGAACAATGGAGCCGTTACCCAATTTAAAATAAAGCTCTTCCTTTTTCTCGATCTGATAATGACGGAGAATTTTACTTAAAATTCGGTTATTAGTGGTTAGTTTTCTGCGGTTAAGGGCGTCTTCTACAATTTTTTCGCCCTTGGCAATGGATTCTTTTCGCTCCTTTTTAAACGTGTCCTTGATGGCTGTTTTAGCCTTTGCGGTGGTCGCAGTATTTAACCAATCGTATTTGGGTTCTTGTTTTTCTGAGGTTAAAATTTCAACCTGATCGCCACTTTTTAATTCGTAACTAATGGGTACCAACTTATAGTTTACCTTTGCACCAATACATTTATAGCCCAGGTGGGTATGTATTTCAAAAGCAAAGTCCAGGGCTGTGGCGCCTTTAGGTAAGATTTTTACCTGACCCTTAGGTGTGAATATCATTATTTCGGAGGCGAAGAGGTTGAGCTTAAAGTCATCCAGAAATTCCAACGAATCCGATACCGGATTGGCCAGCATGTCGCGAATGCGCTGTAGCCAAATGTCAAGCTCCGATTCCTTTTCGTGCGCTCCCTTGTATTTGTAATGAGCCGCAAAGCCGCGTTCTGCGATCTCGTCCATCCTTTCGCTTCTTATCTGAATCTCCACCCATTTGCCTGCAGGCCCCATTACCGTGGCATGCAGGGCTTCATACCCGTTGGCTTTTGGCGTGCTAACCCAGTCGCGTAACCTATCTGGTTTTGGTTTGTAGATGTCAGTTATTAAAGAATAAATATTCCAGCACTGGGATTTTTCGGGTATCAATTTGCTACTCTTAAAAACGATACGAATAGCTAAAACATCATAAATCTCATCTACCGGAATATTCTTTTTCTGCATTTTGTTCCAGGTAGAATAAACCGATTTAGGACGGGACATGAGCTCGAATTTAATTCCGGCGTTGTTCAGTGAGGTATAAATAGGAGCTGTAAATTTGTCCAGAATTTCTTTGTTCTTAAGCTCTTTGGTTTCTATTTTATTGGATATGTCCAGATAAATTGAGGGGTGCTCGTATTTAAGGCTTAGATCTTCAAGTTCGGTTTTAAGCGCATATAACCCAAGCCGGTGTGCCAGGGGTGCATACATAAACAATGTTTCGCCTGCAATTTTCAACCTTTTATGCTCGGGCATGGAATCCAGGGTACGCATGTTGTGTAACCTATCGGCCAGTTTGATGATGATAACACGGATATCTTCTACCATGGTAAGTAAAAGTTTCCTGAAGTTTTCGGCCTGGGAAGATTGGTTTTTATCGAATACACCCGAAAGTTTGGTAAGTCCGTCCACTATGGAGGCTACCTTGTTTCCGAATATGGCTTCCAGGTCTTCATAGGTATAGTCGGTATCTTCAATTACATCGTGCAAAAGGGCTGCAGCAACCCCGGTGCTGCCCAGTCCTATTTCTTCGGCAGCAATTCGGGCAACGGCCAACGGGTGCAAAATATAGGGCTCTCCCGATTTTCTGCGCACACCTTTGTGAGCTTCCCGAGCTAACTCAAATGCTTTTTTGACAAGCTTAAATCCTGCTTCTGTTTGACACTTGGGACAAATGCTTACCAAGTATTCAAACTCCTGTCGAATAAGCTCTTTCTCCTCTATTTCGGATACTGATTCGTTCATTAAGGATATTTCAGTAATCAATCAATAATTTTTAAAAACCAACATAAGCAATAATAGTAAAAAAATGCTATTTACCTGCAATTACTACATAAAAATCATCTCTTGCCAAATATTTGTTGGCAAGGTCTTGTATTTTACCGGGAGTCATGTCTTTAATCGTTTGCTCCAGCCTGGTAAAATATGTAAAATCCAGGTCAAACCCAAGCAAACCTCTAAAAGCGTCAGACACTGCAAATGGCCCGTCTAAGTTGCGCATTAGGTCTCCTAACATGTAGTTTTTTACACGGGTTAATTCCTGTTCTTCAACGGCTAGGTTTCTCAATTTGTCCATCTCATGGAATATTTCTTCCACGGCTAACTCTCTCTTATCTGCCACTACCTCGGTGGAGATACCTAAAACTCCTGCTTTTAGAAAGGACAGCATGTACGAGGAGATGCCATAGGTTAATCCTTTTTCTTCGCGAAGATTATTCATAAGTCTGGAGCCAAAATATCCGCCATACAATGTATTCAGAATAAACAATGAAAGGTAATCGGGATGTTCTTTGGTGATGCAAGGCCGTACTATTTTAATAGCCGACTGCATGGCATTTTCTTTTTTCTCGATATGAAATTTTTCGGCATGGGGATTAGGCAACGCTACATCATGTTCGTCGGCGGTGCTGTTCGACCAATCATCTCCGCCCAAATATTTATTCAACAGGTCTAATAGATGGTCTCCTGGTTGACCCGATACAATAACGGTACAAAGATTAGATGCATATTGTTCTTTATGAAAGTTTTTTACATTCGCTAAAGTTAATTCCTCGAAATGAGGGAGTTTGGCTACGCGACCGTAGGGATGTTCCGCACCAAAAAGGATTTCCTGCGATTTACGATGAGCCAATGTCCTGACTTTTTCAGAATCTACCAAATAGTCCTGTCGTTTCTTGGCCAGATGAACATCAAATTCGTGCTGGTTTAAAGCAGGGTTTTTTATGATATCTTCAACAATGGGAAGCACTTGGGGCAAATACTTCGACAAGGTATAAAGGGTAACTTGCGCATGATGGTAGTTCGTCGATTGTCCCAGGTAAGCGCCAAAAAAATCGATTTTTTCAGCAATTTCAAAAGCCGACATCGAACGGGTACCTTCTTGAAGAAGGGAATTGGTAACCGAGGCTACCAATGGCTTATCAGACTGAACAACTCCGGCTGAAAAAACAAAATCGAGTTTGGCCACATCTTGCGTACCACCCTGAATAAAATGCACCGGAATGCCGTTGTTCAGTCTTAGCTCTTTTTGTTCCAATATATTTAGGCCGGTTGGCAAAGCAAACGCCGGCACTTCTTTTCTTTTTAGCATCCTTTCTCCTTTTTATCCTTTGATAAATAATATAGTATGGAACAATTATTCTTTTTGAAAATGGTTTGGGCACAGCGTTGAATTTCCTCGGCTGTAACTTTGTTGTACTTCTCAACCTCATCGTTGACATCCTCTGCTTTACCTAACAATTCGAACTGAGCCAGGTTCATGGCCTTGTTTAGGAAGTTGATTTCAGAAAACATCATAGACGATTCTACTTTGTTCTTTACTTTTTGCAGTTCGTAATCACTGACCAAAGTGTTTTTAATCACTTCAATTTCTTCCCATATTGCTTTTTCTGCCTCGTAAATATTCACATCGTCGGATATATTTCCGGCAAAGGTGAAAAGGCCCTTTTCAATATCACCCGAAACATAAGCGTGCAAATCAGTAAAAAGCTTTCGTTCCTTTACCAATCGCTGAAAAATTCTTGCACTGGTTCCGTTCGACAGCACATCTGAGAGCAAATCTGTCGCATAGTATTCCTGATCGGTCCTGGCGCACATATGAAAAACCAATTGTAACAAATCTGAAGGTACATCCTCTTCCACGGTGAGCTCGCGCATTTCGGTTTGCTCAGGTTCTACAGGTAAATTTCTTTTTACCACGTCTCGCGCAGGGATGTTGCCGAACCATTTTTTTACCTTGGCGAACACATCTTCCGGCTCCACATTTCCGGTAACGGTTAAAACGGCATTGTTGGGCGCATAGTGGGAATAAAAAAAACTTTTTACCTCTTTTAGGGAAGCTTCCTCGATATGCTTGATATCGGCACCAATGGTCGGCCACTTATAGGGGTGAACCTTATAGGCCAAAGGCCTAAGCAGTAAAGGAATGTCGCCATATGGCTGATTTAAATAGCGTTGTTTGAATTCTTCCACCACAACTTTTTTCTGAACATCCAAAGATTCTTGCGAAAAGTCAAGTTCCAGCATTCTATCGGATTCCAGCCATAAACCGGTTTCAAGGTTGGAGGCCGGCAAGGTTAAGTAATAATTGGTTAGGTCATTGTTGGTCCATGCATTGTTGTCGCCACCTGCATTTTGCAACGGGTTATCGTAGGATGGAATGTTCTTGCTCCCACCAAACATCAGATGCTCAAATAAATGTGCAAACCCGGTTTTAGATTCATCCTCGTCCTTAGCCCCTACGTTGTACAATACGTTGATGGCTGCCAAAGGAGTGGTTTTATCCTGGTGTACCACAAGGCGCAGACCATTGTCTAGTTTATATTTTTGTATTTCTATCATCTATTAAAATTGAAATGCGTTATCCCTGAAGGATTCAAGTGTTTCCCTGTATTCCGAAAGCATATCTTCTATAATTTCTTTAACGGGTTTAATTTCGTTGATCAATGAAGATATTTGGCCAATTTCCAGTTCTCCTTCATCCAGGTCACCCAGAAACATTCCTTTTTTAGCTCTTCCTTTCCCCAGCAATTTTTGTAATTCTTCCATCGTAGCTCCTTTGCTCTGTAAATCGGCCACTTGGCCCGAAAACTTATTATGGATCAGTCGAACCGGGGCCAGCTTTTTAAGCGTTAGAATAGTTCCTCCTTCACCTGCTTCAACCACCTTTTTTAAAAAGTTGGGGTGTGCCGACGATTCCTTGCTGGCAGCAAATCTGGAACCAACCTGGACACCATCGGCCCCTAAGGCCATAGCTGCTGCCATACCTCTTCCTGTTCCGATTCCTCCTGCCGCAATGATGGGTAAATTTGTGGCCTTTTTAATCAGAGGGATTAGAACCATGGTGGTGGTCTCTTCGCGACTGTTATGCCCGCCCGCTTCAAAACCTTCGGCAACTACTGCGTCAACTCCATTGTCCTCGCACTTTTTGGCGAAACGGCTATTGGCAATTACATGTACAACTGTTATACCATGTTGTTTTAGTTTTGAAGTAAACTTGGCTGGATTGCCGGCGCTGGTGAATACTATTTTAACACCTTCCTCAATAACTATATCAACTAATTTGTCCACTTCAGGATAAAGCAAGGGTATATTTACGCCCCAGGGTTTATTTGTGGCCTGTTTTATTTTGGAGATGTGTTCTCTGAGTACCGCCGGATACATGGAGCCGGCACCAATTAAACCCAGTCCACCGTTGTTGCTCACGGCCGATGCTAGTTTCCAACCGCTACACCAAACCATGCCTGCTTGTACAATTGGATATTTTATATTGAATAAAGATGTAATCCTGTTTTCCATAGTAAAAAATAGATAAGTACCGCACCCATTTCTGCGAAATGGGTTGTTCCGAATTTGATAGTGTGCAAAGATAGAAATTTTTAGTGCTCAAAATTGATTTTAAGCTATTAAGGAGCGGACGGATTAAATAGAATATTATACTCGTATGTTTAAAGTTATATTGTTGGATGGTTGGTGTTAGTGCTGTGATAGAGAATCTTATAAAATTTATTTGCCTGATATTCAGAAAAATAGAGGTATGTCACGTATTTGTCACGCTTAAAATGATGGCTTTTAGTTGGTTTTTTGGTATATTGAATTTAACAATACAACCAAAACAACAATTTTAAAATCCCAATAAATTATGGCAAGAAGTAAATCAAATGACAAGCAGGTTTTTTCCTGCAAACAACCCCATCAACTAAATTATTTTACCCATCTCTACAACAAGAACGAAGAAGTAAAAGAATTTTTAAGACGACAATGCGCTAATGGAAGTCTTGAGAAGAAAACACACTTGGAGGTTTTTAAATTAATAGAAGAAGAATTGGGTTATCCCATCCCTTAATCAGCTTTTAAATCCTGTCTGTTTCATTTTTACAGACAGGATTTTTTCTTAGAATTCAACAATAATACCTAAAGTAGGCAAAACAGTTCCATTCTCTGTAATTATTTTGTCAAATATGTATCGTTGCTCGTTTGGGTCAGCATCGGGGTTTTCAATGATCGGTAATCCGCTGGCATCCAGTTGTTGCACATACTTCACAGGCTCTTTGGTTTTGTAGTTATATAAATTTTGGATATCCAGATAAATGCCAAGAGACCAATTTTTAAACACATATTTTTTATCCACTCTAATATCGAGCTGGTGAAAATCAGCCAAACGTTTCTGGTTGTACGCACTATAATCCAAGTATTCGCGCCCTGTTGCATCCCAGGCTTTTTTTAGTTTGGTGGTGTTTTCATCTACTTGCGTGTATGGCAAACCACCCACAAAACGCCACTTTACACCAATGTCCCAGTTCTTTTTTAAAGTTTTGTTAATGGTGGTTGTGAACAGGTGTTTGCTATCCCATGAGCTGGGAACATATTGTCCCTGTATATTGGTGAATTTACTTCTGACAAAAGTGTAGGCCGCTATAAAATGTAGTCCTTTTGCGGAACGTTGGCGTGCCATCAATTCAAAACCATAAGCCTTCCCTTTTCCGATGGAGATAACTTCTTCGTCTCCCACAACACCAAAATCGCCCCCTTTGCTTGCCAGAGAAACAGAATCGGTGACTGAAACCGGATAATCATTATATTTCTTAAAAAATCCTTCCAGCGTAATTTTTGAATAGCTGTTGGGCCGATACTCAAATCCGGCAACCAGATGATCGGCATAAATGTATTTAATACCATTGCTTTTGTTGGTTAGGGATTCATTGTTGTCCCTGAATCCCAAAGTTGTGAGCGAGGGCGGTTGGTAGTATCTGCCCAGGTTAAAATTAAAAAAGATGGGGGTGTCCAATTGTACCGAAGCGGAAAAACGCGGGCTAAATTGTTTCAGCAAGTTGCTCATGTTGTTAGAGTATGAGTTGGCATCCATCCTAAAACTCATGGATAAATTAACCCTGTCATTTAAAACAGGAATGGCGGCAGATGCAAATACTCCATATTTTAAAAAACGCAATTCTGAATTATAAGAGATTTGCAAGAGTGAAGCGTTTTGGTAATCTTGGCGGTAAGTGTTGTTCTTATAATGCACGTCATCAAAAGAAAGGCCAGTGTTAAAGTTGATATTCAAAAATTTAGAATGGAGTTCGGTCCTAAATTTGTTTTCAATTTCTTGTGATTGATAATCGTATATCAGGTTCTGTGCGTCTTTAATATTATCCCGATATTTAATGGCTTCGTTGTTTAAATGACTTCTGCTGGTTATAACGGACAAATAACTTTTTCCATAGAAGTGCTTATAGTTGGCGCCAATCGTGTAATTCCATTGCTTGTTAACAGGTATGTACGATAAGATATATTGATTGTCGGGGGTATCGCTGGCGTTTTCGTTCAGTTCAAAATCATCGATAGCTCCAAAACCTAAGAATGAAATTTCGTTTTTCGTGTTGATCCTGGTTTTGGTTTTAAACTGAAAATCGGTAAACGTTGGTAAAAAAGGGAGATCCAGGGCTTTGAAGAGAAATTGTAAATAGGAACGACGAATCGAAGCAAACCCTGTTGTTTTTCTCGATAATGGAGCCGATACGGAAAATCCCATTTCGCTGGCGCCTAATACGGCTTTATAGTCAGCCTGTTCCTTACTGCCGTCTTTTTGTTTAAAATCGAGCACCGAACTTAGCGCGTTGCCGCGAGCAACCGGGAATGCACCGGAATAGAAGTCTACCTCCCGAATGAAATCTACATTCAGCATTCCGACGGGACCACCGGAAGCACCTTGGGTAGAAAAATGGTTGATGGTGGGTATTTCAATTCCATCGATATAAAATTTGTTTTCAGATGGGCCACCACCTCTAACAATAATATCGTTTCTAAAAGAAACAGTACTTCCAACCCCGGGAAAAGACTGAATTACTTTGGAAATGTCCCGGTTTGCACCTGCACTCTTCTCTATCTGATCAATACCAATTCGTCTCAATGATACGGGACTTTCTGTTTTTTGTGCAAAAGGGGATGCTTTGACAGTAATTTCGGACAGTTCTTTTGTGGTGGGTTCTAAATATATTTCAACAAAATTTGAACGTATGCTTGATGTCATAATTTCTTCAGTAATAAAACTCTTATAACCCAAAAACGAGAGCTCTAATTGTACAAATTCCCTGTCTTTTATTTCCAGTTCAAACTCACCTGACATATCCGTTGTAGTACCTGTGGTGCTGTTGTAGATTACCACGTTTACAAATGCTAAGGGTTCGTTTGAGTATACATCCTTAACAAGGCCCTTCAAGCTTGTGGACTGACCCGAAACAACAAAATAAATACTCAATAAGAAAAATGAAATATAAAAACGATACATCAAATGTTTATTTATTGATAATAAAAATTAAACAATAATTTTAAATAAAAGTTCAGGGGTTCAAATGGATAATTGAAAAAATTACAGACTATGATGCCTAAGGGTTTCCTAGGCACACAAATAATTCATAAATTGAGCAACATAAACCCTCAGCAAATTCGATGGCAAAGGAAACTCTACTGAAAAAATTCTTTATTTGGCGACTTAGGTATGTGAGCAACAGACAGTTCATGATAATTCTAAGCGTAGTGATTGGGATAGCGGCCGGACTTGCAGCTGTTATTATTAAACAATCCGTAGGTTTAATTCATCACCTGGTTCATGGGGTGACTTCAATTAAGGGCTTTGAATGGCTTTATCTGGTTGCTCCCGGTGTTGGTATTTTATTGGCAGTGTTGTTTATAAAATATATTGTTCGCAGGCCGGTACGTCATGGTATTCCCAATGTTTTGTATGCTATCTCTAAAAACCAGGGACAAATGAATCGGCATAACATGATATCGTCGGTGATAGCCAGTTCTTTTACGGTTGGTTTTGGGGGTTCCGTGGGGCTTGAGGGGCCAACGGTTTCAACAGGGGCGGCTATTGGTGCCAACCTGGGACAAGCTTTGCACCTTAACTACCGACAGATTACTTTATTGCTGGGATGCGCTTGTGCAGGTGCCATGTCGGCTATTTTTAAGGCGCCTATTGCAGCAATTGTGTTTGCGCTGGAAGTCATCATGCTTGACCTTACGTTGACGTCTCTGGTGCCCTTGCTATTATGCTCGGCCTCGGCTGTAGTTGTTTCTTATTTGTTTTTGGGTCAAGAGGTGGTGTATCCTTTTAATATTGAACATACCTATACCTTAAAAGAGCTGTTTTTTTATGTGCTGCTAGGGTTAGGCTGTGGATTGGTAGCTACCTATTTTACGCGAATGTACAAATACATCGAAAGACTTTTCGAAAAAATACAAAGTGATTGGAACCGACTTATTTTTGGAGCTATATCCCTGGGTATTTTAATGATATTTTTTCCTCATTTATTTGGGGAAGGGTACGAAGTGATAAACGGCGCGTTAAAGGGAGAGCTGTTTTATTTGCACGATGTAGGTATTTTTGCGCATATGAATGATACATTCATCAATTTTGTAATTATAATGACTCTGACGATAGGCGTAAAGGTGATAGCTACTTCCGTTACGTTTGGCAGTGGTGGGGTAGGAGGAATTTTTGCGCCAACCTTGTTTATGGGTGCCAATACGGGCGTTCTTTTTGCATCCTTGATCAATCGTTTTAACTGGGTAGAGTTGCCCATTAAAAATTTTGCCTTAATAGGCATGGCCGGTTTGATTGCTGGTGTATTGCACGCACCGCTTACCGGCTTGTTTTTAATAGCCGACCTTTCGGGTGGTTATAGTATGTTTTTACCACTAATGATAACGGCAACCATTAGTTATGTCACAGCCAAATCGTTTGAGGAACATTCGGTTTATACCCATCAGCTGGCAAAGCGTAAAGAGTTGCTGACCCACGATAAGGATCATAATATAATGACCTTGATGGAGGTCAATAAGTTGATTGAAACCGACTTTGCTATCATTTCGCCGGATGCTAATTTGGGTGATTTGGTGAAAGTGGTTTCCAAGGCGCATCGTAACCTGTTTCCGGTTGTGGATGATGAGGGTATGTTGAAAGGCATGGTGAAAATGGATGATATCAGGGAGATTATATTTAAACCGGAAAAGTATGAAGAGGTAAAAGTGAAAGACCTTATGTATATGCCCGAGTATTTCATTAGTCCTGACGATAGCATGGAAGATCTGGTCGAGATTTTCAGGAAGTCGGCACGGTTCAATGTTGCAGTTATCGACAAAGGCAAATACCGTGGTTTTATCTCGAGAGCAAATGCCTTTACCGCTTATCGTAATCATCTTAAAATGTTCTCATCGGGTTACTAAACACATGCCGCATATCGAATTGTTGACAAAGATTAGGGATTTGCAAATTAAGTCCCGGAATGATTTTTTTAATAAAGGTCTTTTCCCATCGTTCCGGAGAAATACCCTTCTGGGTTTAACCCGATGTGATGATAATATTTTTTTTTCACTATCGGTGGTGTACTTGTTACATAGTTTGATGGACAAATTTACGGAAGAAGAAAAGAACATTTTTCAAGAGATAGAAAAGGAACTGTTGCCAAACCTGCCGTATTATACCAATAATCCGGATCGTAATTCGTTTAATTTTTGGCAAAAAGATAAGAATAAACACTTCCCCAACGGTCGTCTGTTAAACAGATTCGGAAAATTTAAATTACCAGACGATATAGATACTACATCCTTGGCACAGATGGTTGCCGGAACCGAATACCAGGAAGCCTTAAAAACAAAAAAAGTTTTACCTGATCATGCCAACCTCCATCGTTACCGCATACTGAACGGCCACAAACAGCTGGATAGATATAAGGCCTATTCTACCTGGTTTGGAGAAAACATGCCTATTGAATTTGATGTTTGTGTTTTGAGTAACTATTTGCTATGGGTGAATCACTTTGGGTTTGAGTTGAATAAGAATGATCAGGATTGTATTGGACTACTTTGCGAGACCGTGGAAAATGCATTGTATTTCAAATCAGGTTTTAAATCGGCACCGGAATACCCCAAGACGGAAGTCATTTTATATCATTTGGCAAGAACAGCTTCAAATACACCATTCTTACATAAAGTCAAGCCAAAGCTAACGGAAGACATACAAACGGTCTACCTTAAAACATGGCATCCTTTTGGGCAGATGTTGTTGCAAAGCTCGTTATTAAAACTTGGTGTGAAACGGGATACTAAAACGAGGATATTTTCGAAATATGTAGAAGATTATTGGTGGTTCACAGCCGGGTTACTTTCTGTATATTCAAATCCTCTCATACAACGAATAGCATCCAATTCATTGTTTCACTTTCGATTTGTTTGTCCTGCTTTTAATTATGCGTTGATTTTGGAAAATCAAATTTTAAACAAGGCTTTTTAATTAAGATTCTATATTCAGCAATTTGCATCGGTATTCGTTGAGTGCAATTTGCAGCTCGTCGATGTTGCGGGTTCTCATTACGGCATCTCTCAATTGAGCAGCCATGGGTAAATGGTGGGTGTAAATTTTAAAGAACCTACGCAATACCATCCATGGTTTGTCCTTTTTCCATGTACGGTCAAAGAGGAGGGCGTGATTCCACATAGCGTTCAGTTTGTCCTCTATTTCTAAGTTTTCTTTGCCACTGAACATCCAAAAATTATTGAATATCCCGCGACCCACCATGATGCCGTCTACGCCATATTTATCTATTTTAGCTTTGCCATCATCCACCGAAAGTACATCCCCATTTCCCAGTACTTTTATATCAGGATTTATTTCATCCCTGATTTGAACAACTTTGCCAATTTCGTTCCAGTCGGCTTCTCCTTCCGACATTTGTTTTTGTGTTCTGCCATGAATCGTCAACGCTTTAATAGCAGTCTGCAATAATTGCGGGATCCAGGTTTCTGTTTCTGCCTTTTTAAAACCGATGCGTGTTTTAACGCTAACAGGCAGGTTTGTTGCCTCAATAGTAGCATGTACAATTTCCCTGGCTAAACCGGGATTGTTGATTAAAGCACTGCAGGCTCCTTTTTTAATAATGTTTTTTTGAGGACAGCCCATGTTGATATCGATTCCGTCGAATGGTGTATTGTCCTTAATATATTTAGCGGTTTGATAAAACTTGTCAGGATCGGTGCCCCATATTTGAGCCACTAGTTTAATATCCTTCTTTTTCTTCAAGGCTAATTCTGTATCGTTTACTTTAAAGCGGTGCAGCACCTTATCTTTTCCAATGGGATGGCAAAAACCATCGGTTGACAGAAATTCAGAGAATACTATTTGTAAGTTGTTGTTTTTCGATTCCTTGATAATTAACTCTCTAAATACGGTATCTGTTACATCTTCCATTGGCGCCAGTGCAAATATTTGCGCGGGCATGTCCCAAAAATTTTCTTTTTTGTTCATCGAATTTACAACACATATTCGCATAAAATGTTTGAGATGCTAGCAATTATCTTAATTACAGTGGTTTGGGGAAGATAGATCGCAAAGTTTATAATGCAAACGATTGCACAGGTCGTTTGTCAGAAAAAAATATATGAAAAAATCGCATTTTCCATTCATTTGAAAAATAGGGGGCTTCGTTTAAAAAGGATGGTATTTCACACAGAAACCTGTATGAAATACCTATGAAACAAGGATGATTAAGGGATGGCGCCGAATAGTGGTTTTGGTGAATACGGGTATATCTACTATTTTTGAAGTGCAAACAAACCAAAACAACAAAGGGACAATGAGGTTGGTTTTGACTAACTTTAAAACCATTGGGAAAATCAAAACTATAAGTAAGTGGGCTCAATTTCCAACCAAAAGAAATCCAACCTGAGAAAGCTGGAGGATGAAGAATGGAGAGTTATTCCAAATACTGACGACAGGTATCAGGTGAGCAATTACGGAAGAATCAAAAGTTTCTGTTACAATAGTGTAGAGGGGAAGATTGTAAAATCGGGTAATATTAAAGGTTATAAAAGCATCAACTTAAGAGTGGATGGGCAGAAAAAGACACTTTTGGTTCATAAATTGGTTGCCGAGCTTTTTATCCCAATAGATGATGCAACAAGAACGGTTGTGATTCATAGGGATTGGAATAAGTTAAACAACCATGTAAACAACTTGCAATGGTTGTCGAGAGAAGAGAGTTTTAGTAGATCTCAAAAGAAATTGATAGAGGCCCGCAAGAAAAAAGGAAAAGTAATAACGCATTCAAAGTTAACCAGGAATGACGTTGTTGCCATTAAAGGAATGCTGGAAAAAGGCAGAAAACAAAAAGTAATAGCAAAATTATTTTGTGTAAGCGAAATGCAAATATCAAGAATAAAAAATAAAATTAGTTGGTCAGAAGTTAAATAGAACAAAAATATACCTCCCTAACAAATCATCCTATACTATCATTAAAAAGACTGTCGCCCTTCCAAACGAAGACAGTCTTTTTTTTGTGCCCTAAAGTGGAGGTTATTCATTCATAACCTAAAAAAAGGCTGCTTCATGTATCACGAAGCAGCCTTTTAATGTTTTGTTCAAATTTATTTATGATTTTCTCCGGCGTCTACTTCCGCCATTGCCACCGTAATTTCCTCCACCGCTTTCGCTTCTGCGGCGGTTGTTGTTTTTTGGAGGTTTCGCAGTTGCTATTTCCACATGAACTGTTTCACCCTCAAAAGTTTTTCCTTTAACAGCGCTGATCACATCTTTTTGGGTGCCATCTTCAACTTCAAAAAACGAGAAGTTTCTGAGTACTTCTATTTTTCCGAACCCGATTTTTTGTTTACCGGTATTTTCGTTTACCAATCCCATTAATCTTTGAGCCGAAAGTTCATGGGCTTTACCAACGTTCATATATAAACGTATGTAGTTGTCGTCGTTTCTCCTTCTTGATCTCTCTCCTCTCTCTCCTCTCTCTCCTCTGCTACCTCTTTCTGTGTCTTTTTTGTAAACGTTAAGGTCTTTGGCACCTTGATAATATGCAATAAAGCGGTTGAATTCGACAGAAACAAAGCGCTTGATCAACTCTTCTTTATCAAGTTCTTCAAATTTCTCGTAAATCTTAGGTAAAAACTCTTCAATCTCATCGTGGTTCATCTCTACGTTTTCAACCCTGTCAACAAGGTGTAACAACTGTCTGCCGCAAATTTCGTTACCCGAGGGAATCATCTTGCGTTCGAATTTGATCCCCGAGATACGTTCAATTTGTCGTATCTTGCCCGATTCCTTGGTGTGGATAATGGCAATGCTGGTACCTGTTTTGCCTGCCCTGCCCGTTCTACCACTTCTGTGGGTATAGGCTTCAATATCATCAGGTAAATTATAGTTGATAACGTGAGTAAGGTCGTTTACATCAATACCTCTGGCAGCCACATCGGTAGCCACCAAAATTTGTAGGTGACGGTTTCTGAAACGGTGCATCACCTGGTCGCGTTGGGCTTGAGATAAATCACCGTGCAAAGCGTCCGCATTGTAACCATCTGCCATTAACTTTTCAGCCACCTCTTTGGTTTCGTGACGGGTACGGCAAAAAACTATACCATAAATATCCGGATTGATATCTGCCACTCTTTTCAGTGCCAAATATCTATCGCGCGCATGAACCATATAATAAATGTGTTCCACGGTAGAGGCACCGGCATTTTGCTTGCCAATCTTAATTTGCATAGGATCGGTCAGGTACCTCTTGGCCATGCTCTCTATCTCGCGAGGCATGGTAGCAGAAAATAATAGCGACTGCCTGGTGTCCGGCGTGGTTTCAATAATGGCGTCTAACTCCTCCTTAAAACCCATGTTTAACATCTCATCGGCTTCGTCCAATACCAACCATTGCAGTTTGTCCATTTTGAGGATGCCGCGTTTGGTTAGGTCATTTACCCTACCAGGTGTTCCCACTACAATGTGAGTTCCGCGCCGCAAATCTTTAATCTGTTTCGAGATATCTGCACCCCCATAAACCGGGGTAACGTATAAATCGGAGATGTACTTACTAAAGTTTTTAAGGTCTTTCGTAATTTGTAGTGCAAGTTCTCTTGTTGGACATAAAATTAAAGCTTGAACGCTTTTATTGTCAATATCGAGTTTTTCGATGATTGGCAAACCGAATGCAGCAGTTTTACCTGTTCCTGTTTGCGCTAATGCCACTAAGTCTTGGTTCGTTTCCCTTAGACCTGGAATGGTCTTTTCCTGAATTGGTGTTGGATTTACAAAGCCCATCTCACCAATAGCCTTTAGAACTTCCGACGATAAGCCGGTTTCTTCAAATGTAATCATAAAATTTGTCCTCTTTTTTCCAGTCCGCCCCGCTATTTTGTCCACAATTTCACCTGGAAAAGAGAAGCCTACTGAATAATCGTTTTGAAAATGAATGATTTAAGCCTTTGCTAAAATCGAATGCAAAGGTAGTGAAATTTGTTACAGAAAATGGTATGCAGTATTATTTAACATTAAAATAGATGTAACAGGCAGTACACTAGTTATATAGGTAGAGGGAGGTTGTTTTTTTTAACATTTTACGTTTCCTGTATGAAAATATTTAATAGTAATTACTTTTTATACAATGGACAGATAAAATTATCGTGTAATTTGTATTTATTAAATAGTAATCTTGTTTTCCATCCTTGATTTAAACTTTTAATAAAATTTCACATGAGAGCTCATGTATTTCTTATACTTTTGTACCCCTTATGGAGAAGGCAGCAATCATTTTCAGGAGGTTACTGGTTTGGCGGGTGAAGCACATCAGCCAGCGTAACTTTATACTCATTTTAAGTTTGGTAACCGGGGTTTTAAGTGGTTTGGCAGCGGTGTTGCTAAAGAATACCATCCATGCCACACATCACCTGCTTACGGGCCACTTTCATATCGAAAATCAAAATGTATTGTACCTGGCTTACCCTGTGGTTGGTATTTTAATTACCGTATTTTTTGCCCGAAAAATTATTAAAGATAATTTGGGGCACGGCGTTTCTAAAATCCTATATGCCTTAAGTAAGGATGGCGGTAAGATAAAATCACACAACAATTTTTCTTCCATAGTGGCCAGTACGTTTACAATCGGTTTTGGGGGATCGGTGGGGGCGGAGGCGCCTATTGTGTTAACGGGTGCCTCAATTGGTTCTACCTTAGGGCGCGTTTTTCATCAAAACTACAAAACAATTTCGTTGCTGATTGGGTGCGGTGCGGCAGGAGCAGTAGCCGGAATTTTTAAGGCACCAATGGCAGGTTTGATGTTTACGCTGGAAGTGCTCATGCTGGGATTGAGCATGGCCTCTTTGGTTCCATTGATTATATCCGCCTTTAGTGCTGCAACAGTTGCCTTCTTTTTTATGGGAGATGGCGCTGAATTTTATTGGCATCTCGAAAATCCCTTTATTCTAAATAACATTCCTTTTTATATTGTATTGGGAATATTAGGTGGATTGATATCCCTTTATTTTAGTAGAATGTTGATTTGGAGCGAGAATCAACTTCATAAAATTAAGAGCCCATATTTGCGACTGTTGCTGGGGGGGGTGATATTAAGTGTGTTGATTTTTATCCTGCCTCAATTATATGGTGAGGGTTATACCACTATTACGGCTTTTCTAAACGGAAACAAGGATATTGTGTTCGATAACAGTTTATTCTACCAACTAAGAGAATATGAATGGGCGTTGTTAATACTGTTGGGGCTATTGATTGTTTTTAAAGTGTTTGCATCCGCTGCCACTACTGGTAGTGGTGGGGTAGGTGGAGTATTTGCCCCTTCGTTGTTTACCGGAGGAGTGATGGGATATTTTTTTGCCAGGTTGATAAACTATACCGGATTGTATGTTTTGCCCGAAAGTCATTTTACCTTGGTGGGAATGGCCGCTATCATGGCCGGGGTGTTGCATGCCCCGCTAACAGCTATTTTCCTGATTGCCGAAATCACTCACGGTTACGAGCTTTTTGTGCCACTGATGATGACCTCTACCATATCGTATTTAACCATCATGTATTTTGAACCGCATTCAATATACACCAAACAGTTAGCTAGACGCGGCGAATTGTTGACGCACCATAAGGACAAAGCGGTGTTAACTCTGATGCGTTTAAATAAAGTGTTGGAAACTGACTTTTTAACAGTAAAATCCACAGATACTTTAGGTACTTTGGTCAAGACAATTGCAAAGGCAAAACGTAACCTTTTTCCAGTGGTTGGCTCCAGGGGCCAATTGAAAGGTATTGTGCTTTTAGATGATATCAGGGAAATCATGTTTAATCACGAAAGGTATAACGATACAGTGGTAGAGGATTTTATGCAAGTCCCGCCGGCATTTATCGAGATCAACGAGAATATGGATTCGGTGATGAAGAAATTTGAAGAAACCGGAGCTTGGAATCTACCTGTTATTGAGAATGATAAATATATGGGCTTTGTTTCCAAATCGAAAATATTCTCTGTATACCGTAGGGTTCTGATCCACTTTTCGGATGAATAATTTTCATATGCTGATGCTATAAATTAAATTTGCAAAGCATTAAAATGAGATTTAAATCAATTTGTTACACATATGGGATGAGTATGGCCAATTACCGATCGGGCACCATCCATAAACTAAATTCTTTATGAAACGCGACGATAAAATATTTGAATTAATTGAAAAAGAACATCAACGCCAGTTAAATGGTATTGAGTTAATAGCTTCGGAGAACTTTGTAAGTGAGCAGGTAATGGAAGCGATGGGTTCGTACATGACCAACAAATATGCCGAAGGTTATCCGGGGGCAAGGTATTATGGTGGGTGCGAAGTGGTTGATCAGAGTGAAGCACTGGCTATCGAGCGTTTATGCAAGATTTATGATGCAGCGTATGCCAACGTGCAACCACACAGCGGCGCGCAGGCTAACATGGCTGTGTTGATGACGGTTCTTAATCCAGGCGACAAATTTTTAGGTTTGGATCTTTCTCATGGCGGTCACCTTTCTCATGGTTCGCCAGTGAATAGTTCCGGTTTATTATATGAGCCAATTGCCTACGGTGTTAAAGAGGAAACCGGATTGGTAGATTACGATATGATGGAAGAAAAAGCACGCGAGCATAAGCCAAAATTGATTATTGGCGGAGCTTCTGCTTATTCGCGCGAGTGGGATTATGCCCGTATGAGAAGGTTGGCTGATGAAATTGGCGCTATTCTCATGGTGGATATGGCTCACCCTGCGGGACTTATTGCCGCCGGTTTATTGGAAAACCCGGTTAAACATGCGCATATCGTTACTTCTACAACACATAAAACATTGCGGGGTCCGCGAGGTGGTATCATTTTAATGGGAAAAGATTTTGATAACCCTTGGGGCAAAAAATCACCTAAAGGCGTTGTTCGCAAGATGTCCTCTTTGTTGAATTCTGCGGTATTCCCTGGTGTTCAGGGTGGACCATTGGAGCATGTGATCGCTTCTAAGGCGGTTTCTTTTCTTGAAGCGTTGCAACCTGAATATGTGGAGTACCAAACTCAGGTTCAAAAGAACGCAAGGGTAATGGCTGAGGCCTTTATAGCTAAAGGTTATAAAGTAATTTCTGGTGGTACCGATAACCATTCCATGTTGATTGACTTAAGAACCAAGTTTCCTGAATTGACAGGTAAGGTGGCGGAAAACACCTTGGTGAAAGCTGATATTACGATCAATAAGAATATGGTTCCATATGATAGTCGCGGTCCTTTCAAAACTTCGGGGATTAGAGTGGGAACGGCAGCACTTACAACACGTGGTTTGAAGGAAGCGCATATGGCTCCTATTGTTGATTTAATAGATCAGGTACTTTCCGACGTAGAAAACGAAGCTGTTTTAACAGAGGTAAGAGGTAAAGTAAACGAAATGATGAAGGATTTCCCGCTGTTCGCCTATTAACAGTATAATGGAGCTGAACATTCTGTGGTTCGGACAAAATTAACAAAAAAAAAGCCGGTCTGATTAAGTTCTGACCGGCTTATTTGATGAGTTATTGCGATTTTCTACTTTTTCCTGGCTATTTCTTTCTTTACGCGAACCTCATAGCCCAACTTCTCCAACGCCTTTTTTACTCCATCGCTGGTGTTTTTGTCCTCCCTAAAAGAAACAGTAACAAGCTTACCTGGGATATCTACCTCAACCTTTTTAACGCCTTTTTCGTAAGGGATATTCTTCATGATCTTCTCCTCGCAGCTGTGGCAATCCACGCTGCACTCAAATACGATTTGCTTGGTTTTAGGTTTTTCTTTGGCAAAGGCTGTTGTTGCACCAATTAATAAGACAAGGGTTGCAATTACTAATTTCATTTTTTTCATTTTATTTTTTTTAGTCGATTATTATTCTTTACTCAAGTTATACTTTATGCCAACATACACCATTCCTCCATAAAGAGGTCCCCATATCCTACTGGCATCAAACTCATTGCCAAAAGGGTTCTCGGGTGCAATAATCGCATCGTTCTGCGTATAATCCCCAATGTTTTCGCCACCCACATAAAAACTCCAGTTCCGATAGTTCTTGGTTATCTGTGCCAATAATACCACGTAGTTTTCTGAACGGTTCGGACGGCTGTTGGCTTCGGAGTTGGTTGCCGTTGAAGGTAAGCGTTGGTTGCCATTAAACTGAGCCGTCAGATCAAATTGCCACTTGTCCAGATTGGTTCTGTACGAACCACTCAATAGCCCTTTGTATTTGTTCACAAAAGGAACATCGTCTTTCTTTCCGTTGAAAGTGCTTTGAACATCATTCTGACGATAGGCAGCTGTTAGGTCGAAACGGGGAAACAACTCATAGGCCGCTTCTACCTGAAATATGTTGGAGTATGATTCTCCATCCAGGTTGTAGAAATGAACTTCGTTGCTGTTCTGGTCAAGGTCAACTACCAATTGATTATTAAAGTCGGTACGATAAAACTCTAGGTTGAGATTTAATTTTCTTTCGCCTAAGGGAATCTCGTTTACCAAGCTGATGCCATAGTTCCACGCTTCCTCTTGCTTTATTTCTTCATCAAAAGAAAAGACCTTTGAACTGGCCAAAAAGTTGGAGTTTTCGCTAATGGCATCTGCGGTTCTGTATCCTTTTCCCGCACTGGCTCGCAAAGTTATTGATTCGGATATGTTGTATTTTGTGTGTATGCGAGGTGTAAAGAAACCTTCATGTATACTACTGTGATCGTACCTTAGTCCAGCCATCAATGAAAATTTTTCATGCGGGATGAAATTGTATTCCGCAAATATTCCTGGTGTGGTTTCCTGATAACCCACGTTATTTTTACTGCCGTTAAAAATAGCATCGTTATCATCATATACCAGGCTTACTCCGGTGTTGTATGTATGTCTGGTATCACCTACATACGACTGATAAATAAAGTTGGCATAAACGTTTTGCTGGGTTACATCAAATGTATTGTGGCCATAAAACGATGTTCTGTCAAAGTAATTGTACGATAGGATTGTCCCGAAACTTGTTCCTTCGCGTTGAAAAATAAATCCGTTTTTTGCATACGCATTGAATCTTTCAACATCTATTCCAATTCCATACGACGATTGGGCAGCCTGAGGTATTTCGTGATTATAATTCTTTTGCCCCCCTTCTCTATTTTCATTGATATACGAAAACCCAAATTTTGATGACAAAGATTCAGAATCATAATTCCATTGATTCATAAAAGTTCCCATTTTAGTCTTGGGTTTGTCCAGGAAACCGTCATCGTTCAAGTCCATTTCCCTAAAATTGCCGCTACCTTGCGCCATAATCGATGTGCTCCATTTGTCACTTAAATCAAAAGCGTATCCAAAGGTGGTTTCTACTTTCCCATCTTGGTTTCCGTAGGTGTAAAAATGAAATTTTTCGTCACCTGAGGGTTCTTTTAGCTGTATGTTTATTTGGCCGGTCATCGACTCGTAACCGTTTTTAACAGCAGCAGAACCTTTAGAAACCTGCAAACCATCCATCCAGGTACCCGGAATATATTCCATGCCAAAGGCTGATTCCGCACCGCGCAGAATAGGGATGTTGCCTAGGGTCAACTGCGAATATCTTCCCGAGAGGCCAAGTAGTTGAATTTGCTTTACGCCAGAAACCGCATCGGCATAAGCCACATCAACAGAGGCATTGGTTTCGAAACTCTCTGAAAGGTTGCAGCACGCGCACCTCTCCAGTTCTTTTTGACTTACGTTTTGAACGTATAGAGGGCTTAATTTGGAGATAGTTGTATTGGCTCGTCGATATGTCACCGTTACTTCTCCCAAAGCTTCGCCTTGATTTAAGAATACAGTAAGTGGCCTGAAACTATCCTCTACCGAAATCGTGTCGTTTTGATATCCCACATAGCTAAAAACCAATTGCAGGTGTTGGCTGTCGGGTTGGTTTATTGCAAACAAACCTTTTTCGTTTGTAATAGTGCCATAGGTGGTTCCAGCCCAGTACACGTTCACGCCAAATAGCGGAACGGATTTATTGTCTTTTTTTTCCAGTACTTTCCCTTTGATATTTCCGGCATGTGCCGATAAGGATATGAGTACTGAAAAAACAATAATATGTAATTTTTTCATAACCGTAATATTTTTATTAAATACGTCTGCAGTTCAAGTCCAATAAAGACTTTCGTCTAATAAAAATATTAGCAAGCGATTTTTAAGGAGTGAAGCAAGGTAACCAGTTTTTTTCCGGAAGCAAAGGCGATAGGGATCTCAGCAGGGAGCTCCTTTAATAAGCCAGTGTATATGAACGAAGTACGAATGTAATCTACCTGTATGGGTGCATCGGTATTAAACAACAATAGGGCTATGGGACGCGGTGTTGATTGTCTATCCGGAAAATTGTATTCACTTTTTATTTTAACCGTCTTTTGGTCGCTCCGGTGATTTTTACAACAACCATCTTCGGTATTTTCCGAATGGTTACAACAGCTGTCTGTATGCTGATGGGTATGGTTTAGGGCTTGTGCATTTTCTGCGCAGAGCTCTTGCGTTGAATCCAGGTACATGGAGTATACTACCTTGTTAGCATACTGACAATAGTGATAAAAGAGAACCATTCCACTTGTGCTTAACAGAAAAAGGCACAGTGTGATAATGGCAACAATCCGTGTATTTGTCTCTTTTAATATCATGAATACAAAGTAAGTGCTTTCCTATGAGCAATTGTGTTAATAAGCTGTTAATGGTTTGGACGATACAAGTGTATGGGTTTAATTTTATTTTGTTGAACTTGTTTAAGTAAATCTGTTTTAGCACTACATCCCCCGCATGTCCCGGCGCAATCAGATGGTTTATCCTGGTATGCACTCCAAATGGATTTTCCAAGAGAAAAGGCGGTATAGCCAAAAGCTCCTGCAACACTTATCCACATTAATATTTCCTGTACCATAATTTTTTAATTAAATAATAATGACCCTCCCTGATAAACTATAAACGATAAGAGCCACGCTAAACCGGTGGTGTAAAATATGGTAAATACCGCCCATTTCCACGAACCTGATTCACGTCGTATGGTGGCTATAACTCCAATACATGGGAAATACACCAAAATAAATATCAAGAAGCTAAATACAACCAAAGGTGTAAACGAAGCATTCCCCTCTTCATCGGAGGCGTTTTGAATGTTTTTTATTAATCCCGATTGTTCTCCTTCCGGGGAATAAGATCCGGAATGATATATTACCGCCATGGTGCTAACAACTACTTCCTTGGCGGCAACGCCACTTAATATGCTTACACCCATTTTCCAGTCAAAACCCAACGGTTCAATTGTAGGTTCAATAAACTTGCCTATCCTTCCTATATACGAAGCCTTTTGCTTTTCCTTATGCTTCAGGGTTTGCAGGTTGTTGATATTAGTTGTTATCTCTTTATGTAAACGTAATTGAGTGGCGTTAAGTTCTGCTTGGGATGGAAGTTGTTCTTGTTTAAGCTGTAGTTCGCTAATTTTTTGATCGTAGTTTTGCGAATATTCCACGTCTCTGGGGAAATTCTGTAAAAACCATATAATGATGGACGCCATCATTATGATACCGCCTACCTTTTTTAAATATTGGACTCCCTTGTTCCACATATGTCTTATGGTAGAACGTAAGGTCGGCATCCGGTAAGGTGGAAGTTCCATGACAAACGGCACATCCTTCTCGCGAAACAAAAACTTACGGAAAAGTTTGGCAACAATAATGGCTAGTACGATACCCAAACCGTAAATGCCAAATAATATGGTTCCTGAATGCTCGGGGAAGAATGCGCCAATAAATAATATATACACTGGAAGTCGGGCACTGCACGACATAAACGGGTTAACCAGCATGGTAATTAGCCGGTTATTCTTGTCCTCGATGGTTCGGGTGGCCATTATAGCAGGGACATTACAGCCAAATCCCATGATTAACGGGATAAATGATTTACCGTGCAGTCCCATTTTGTGCATTAGCTTGTCCATAATAAAAGCGGCACGGGCCATATAGCCTGTATCTTCCATAAAGGAAATAAAAAAGAAAAGGATAAGAATGTTTGGCAAAAAAACAACCACACCTCCCATGCCACTGATGATTCCATCAATAAGCAGGTCTTTGAATGGCCCTGCGGCTATAGTTTTATCCAATAGCTCCATCAGTGCCCCAACGCCTTTCTCAATCCAATCCATTGGGTATTGTCCCAAAGAAAATGTGCTTTGGAACATCAGCCACATAAAAAAGAAAAAGATTGGAAACCCGAACAATTTATGCGTGATAAAGGTATCTACAACTTCCGATTTACGAACCCTTACTTTCGGTGATTCTTGGTACGTCTCCCTTAATGCACCAGCAATAAAACCATATTTAGCGTCCGTAATCAGCGTTTCGCAGTCGTCGCCAAGTTCTGTTTCAACTTTATTTATGATGGCTTTGTTTTTAGTTTTCAGTTTCTCGAACTCGCCATTGCTCAATAGATTAGAGCAAAAATACTTGTCCTGCTCGAGCATCTTGAGGGCTATGTATCTAGGCGAGATGTTTTTGGGCAGATCAAAGTCTGGGAAAACTTCAGACTGAAGTTTCCATAAGGCTTTTTCCAACGTCTGGCCATAATGGATAGAAACCCTTCGCTGGCTAACGCGGGTATCTTCATAAATTTCAATAGCCTTATCAAACAAATCTTCTATTCCCTGGCGTTTGGAACTGACGGTTGGTATGAATTGGATACCCAGCATCTCGCCTAATTCATCATGTTTAAAGGTGTCGCCTTTCTTATTGAGCTCATCATACATGTTTAAAGCAGCCACCACCTTTACATCCATATCTATTAATTGGGTGGTCAAAAGAAGATTTCGCTCAAGATTGGAAGAATCAATTACATTGATTATAATGTCGGGCGTTTGTTCCATAATATGTTTTCGAACAAACAGTTCCTCGGGCGAATAGGCCGAAAGGGAATAGGTTCCCGGTAAATCCACAATGTTAAAGGTGTATCCATTGTGCTCGAACTTGCCTTCCTTTGAATCAATGGTAACGCCGCTGTAATTGCCAACGTGCTCTTTGCCACCGCTTACATAGTTGAATAAGGTTGTCTTTCCGCAGTTAGGATTACCGACAAGCGCAACGTTAATTGATTTTCTGCGCTTCATAGCCGATTCTCTAAGAACCTCGTCGCTGATGGTGCCTTCGAATGGTGTAGCAGTAATTTTTTTGGCTTCCTCTTTCGAGATTACTTCCACCAGTGACGCTTCGCTTCTGCGCAGCGAAACCTTATAGTCCATTATCTCATATTCAATAGGGTCTTTTAAAGGAGCGTTTTTTACCACTTTAACTTTTTTGCCCTTCACAAAACCCATTTCAATAATGCGTTTTCTAAAAGCGCCAAAACCCTTAACTTTTACAATGACTGCTTCCTGGCTTGTATGTAGTTCCGATAAATTCATGTAATGTTTAACTCAAACTTCGTGAATTTGATGTTAGCAAATGTATAGGTAATATATAGTATGCCCAATCCCTATAATTAGGGATTTTTATTAATACGTGTTAAGAATAACAAAGAGAATTAGGATTCGTTTACTATTTTTGTAGCTTCGTAATTCCAAAAAGCAGGAAGCCGGTATGAACATAGTATGTTGATAGGCCATTTAAAAAAGCAAATATTAAAAGCAATACCCCTAGATTGCAAGAATTAAAGGAAGGCAAAATCCGAATTGGTTTTGACTTTTCCAAGTTAGGGATTTCTAATACTAAAAGGATGGGACAGGATATAGAATTCAATCAGGTTTATAACAAAATCCAGGAACTGATAAAAAGTGGTAAAAACAATATTTCAGTGCTGGAAGAGCAGGTAGACGTAGAGCTGCAAATGGAATATTTTGAAATATCCAAAAGGTTGTATAAAGACTTAGACAAAGAATCGGTTATTGTTGAAAAGGATGACTTGCTTGATGAGAATGTAAGTATAGAACGGAAAAAGGAATTGTTGTCGTCATTAGCCAAATTAGATAACCCGGAGGCATATAGGGTTCTGGAAGCTTACAAAGCGAATCCTGACGAGGGGTTGGTGCAATGGTCGAAGCTTGCTTATCAGGAATCAAAGATGGTATTGGAAACATCCTTGTTGGGGGAAGCGCCTATTTTTATATCAACAGGATTGGGTGGTCAAGGAAGTAACTTACGTTATTTTATAGTCCTGGTGGCCAACGAAGGGGTCGTATTGAAGGATTGGCAGATGGAGTTGGTGAAAAAAGAACTCGACTTTACTGTTGGAAAGAATCATGGACTTGTTGAGGAAGTTCAAACCGAACCCGATTTGTTTGTAATTTCAGCGCTACTGCCAATCGAAAAAAACATTAAGGATATTCTGTCTGTGGTTGTAAAGGAGTGCAATGAGATAGGGAATTTCTTAAGGGACTCGTTTATAGTTACGAATGTTAAAAAGTTGGAACTCGATGAAATCAGAGTTATGATTGCCGAATCTAAACCAATTGAAGAAGAGGGTATTGGAAATGTCAATGATGACGAACTGGAAAACATATAATAAACAATGGATTATTTAAATCAAAATAAGGTAAATGTGGCGGTGCAGGTATTGCCTGTTTCCAAAAATAAGGAATCGTACGATATAGTGGATAGCGCCATAGAGGTAATTCAAAAGTCAGGCGCTAAGTATGTGGTAACCCCTTTTGAAACGGTAATGGAAGGTCAATATGATGATTTGATGAAGGTGGTTAAAGATGTGCAGAATATTTGCTATTCGGCAGGTGCGGAAAAAGTGATGTGTTACGTTAAAATTCAATCGGTGGCCCAAACGGATGTCACCATTGATGATAAAATAGGTAAATATTCGGATTAGTATGCGCGACCCTCACTGATTAGGGGGCCTTGGAGGGATAAATAGTTTTTAACCCGGATGATGTATTGTAGGTTCGTCATGAGCATGGCAAGTACAATAAAACAAGGCATTACTGAAACGAGGCATCACTTGTCCTGATTACTTTCGGGAGTATCGTTCTGGTGAGTTGAAATGATGCAACGAAGTGTCTTGTTTTAAAGTAATTTCAATGTGTCATAGAATTTCTAATGCATATTGCGGGTTAAATGTGTTTTTGCATGACTCATCCAAAAAATAACACCGCCTAAAAAAGCTCAGTCTCCATAATCCTCATTGTAATACCTATTAACAAAATTCTTTGTCGCCCACTTTTTTTATTAATTTTGCACGCTCAAGAACAATAAGGTAGTAGAATGCTTATACGTTCCCATAACTATTAGTTAACGACATTATTATATGAGCGACAATAAAGAGCTGAGCCTGGCGAGTTTGGGCGAATTTGGTTTGATAGACCACCTGACCAGTCAGATAGAAATCAAAAATGAGAGTACCGTAAAAGGTGTGGGTGATGATGCCGCTGTCTTGGATTATCAGGGTAAACAAACGGTGGTCACCACGGATCTGCTGCTTCAGGGAATTCATTTTGATTTAGTGTATACTCCGTTAAAACATCTTGGTTACAAGGCGGTAATGGTGAACCTGAGCGATGTATACGCCATGAACGCCACCCCAAAGCAGATTACAGTTTCAATAGGTGTAAGCTCAAAGGTTACATTACCCTTTTTAGAACAGTTGTACGAAGGCATTAAATTGGCTTGCGAAAAACACCATGTCGACTTGGTAGGAGGGGACACTTCTACTTCGCTAACAGGTTTAACTATCAGTGTAACAGCGGTTGGAGAAGCTGATAAAGACGATATTGTATACCGTAGCGGAGCAAAACCCAACGACTTGATTTGTGTTACTGGCGATCTGGGTGGCGCCTATATGGGCTTGCAGTTACTGGAAAGAGAGAAGCGGGTGCACGAAGGAAATGCAGCGGTTCAACCCGATTTGTCGGGGTACGATTATATACTGGAACGTCAGCTGAAGCCGGAGGCACGTAAAGATGCGGTTGAGTTTTTAAGAGCCATAGGGGTTAAACCGACAGCTATGATAGATATTTCGGACGGACTGTCGTCTGAGATCCTGCATATTTGCAAGCAATCAAATACCGGATGCCGTATTTACGAAAATAAAATTCCTATCGACCATGCGACATCTTTAATGGCTGAGGAAATAAATATGAATCCGACAGTTGCTGCATTAAACGGTGGTGAGGATTATGAATTGTTGTTTACTATCTCCATGGAGGATTACGAAAAATTCTCGAAAGAAACCGACTTGAAAATATATACTGTCGGCCATATCACCGAAGAAAGCAAAGGGAGATTTTTGGTAACCAATGGAGACCAGGAAGTGGAATTGCAGGCACAAGGGTGGAACATGGGCAGACACTAGTCAACAGTATTCAGTATATATGATATCCGATATGCTCATCATTGATCGCTGCAAGAGTGCTAAGCCATAACTAACCAATAACCGTTAACCGATAACTGAAATGTACGAATACATAAAAGGCCATATTGTAGAATCAAGTCCGGCACATTGTGTGGTGGAAAATAATGGATTGGGATATTTCATTAATATCTCTGTCAATACATATACCAAGCTTCAGAACCAAAAGGAGATTCAACTATACGTGTACGAGCAGATTCGAGAAGATGCACATAATCTTTATGGGTTCTACGAAACTTCTGAGCGTAACATTTTCATCCATTTGATTTCGGTAAGTGGTATTGGTGCTAATACAGCCCGCATGATGCTTTCGTCCATGTCTCCGGGAGAAATTCAGGAAGCCATTCTTACCGGTAATGTAAATGTGCTAAAAGGTATCAAGGGAATCGGAGCCAAAACAGCACAAAGGATTATTGTGGACTTGACCGACAAGTTAGGCAAAGAACCTGTTGACCAAAAAATATTTACCGAAGCAAACAATACAATAAAAGATGAGGCGTTATCTGCTTTAGTGATGTTAGGTTTTGTGAAAGGAAGCGCACAAAAAGTAATTGATAAAATATTAGCGGCACAACCTAATAGTAAAGTGGAGGACGTGATTAAAAAATCACTAAAAATGTTATAGGATTAGCCTAGGCGAAAAAGCTGCTCAAACCAATAGTAACCAGTACGATGCAAAAAAACTTTAACAAAGTTTTTCCATATATTTTAGCCGGTGTATTAGCACTCATATTAATGGTTGGCACAGGTTTTACTGATGCCCGTACCAATGATTTGAACGGGGAAGGTGTCAATGCTTTCATTCAACAGCCGGACACGCTAAAAAAAGGTACCCGTTTTGAACCCATCCAAAAAGAAAGCAACAATCCCTTTTTGGATCTGTCCCAACAAAAAGCCATAGATCTCCCCGATCCCGAAAATCTGCAATATATTACGGAGTATGATCCCAATACAGGTAAGGTTTATTTGTACCGAAGGATTGGTAATATGAACGTTAGGTTGCCATACTCCATGACTCTGGAAGAATATTTGGACGAGGAAACACGGAAGTCTATGATATCGTATTGGGAGACCAGGGCAAGCGCAGTGGACGAAAATGGTAAGTTTAGTATTTTTAATCCTGATGCAGTCCTTGGTGCTGAACTGGATAATCTTTTTGGTAGTAACCTGATAAACATTAAGCCACAAGGTACAGCCGAACTAACAATTGGTATATCCAATAATAAAACCGAAAACCCAACATTACAAGAAAACCTCAGGAACACAACGACTTTTGATTTTCAGGAGAAAATTCAGATGAATATTCAAGGTAGTATTGGCGACAAGCTTAAGCTTGGAATCAATTATAATACCGAGGCTACCTTTGAGTTCGAAAACGAGATGAAACTGGAGTATGAGGGTAAGGAAGATGATATCATTCAATCTATCGAGGCCGGTAATGTTTCCTTGCCTTTGCCTGGTACGCTTATTACGGGTAGCCAAAGTCTGTTTGGAGTGAAAACAGACTTGCAATTTGGCAAACTGAACGTAACCTCCATTTTTTCGCAACAAAAAGGGGAAACTTCGGTCATGGATATTGAGGGAGGTGCCCAGCAGCAGGAGTTTGAACTTGCCATTAATGAGTACGACAAAAACAGGCACTTCTTCCTATCTAACTATTTTAGGGATTTGTATAACGATGCCCAAAAGTACTACCCTATGGTTTCAAAAATAAACGTGAGCCGTGTGGAAGTATGGATTACAAATCGTGCAGGAGATTATGATGAAGCAAGGGATATTCTTGCTTTCATGGATATTGGGGAAACAGGAGGAAATTTATATAACACCACAGAATGGGGAACTGCAGCTTCTAACGCCCCGGATAATGATGCCAACGGATTGTACAGTAAAGTAACAAGTACGTACAGTGCGGTTAGGGATGTGAATCAGGTTACCCAGGTGTTCAACAGTGCAAACCTGGTCAGCGGAAGAGACTACGAAAAAATAGAGAATGCGAGATTGCTTTCTTCCTCGGAATATACGATTAACAGTAAATTAGGATTTATCTCGCTGAATATGTCACTAAATGCGGATGAAGTGTTAGCCGTGGCTTATGAGTTCGATTTTAACGGGGAAACTTTCCAGGTAGGTGAATTTGCCGGTGATGGTGTCGAATCTGACCAAACGCTGTTCTTAAAGATGCTGAAAAGTACCAACCTTACACCATCTGTTAAGCCAACCTGGGATTTGATGATGAAAAATATTTATGCCATTGGAGCTTATCAGGTGAATAAGGAGGACTTCCTTTTTGATGTGGTTTATGTAGATGATTCAACTGGTGCATACATTAATTATTTTCCTGAAGAAGGGCCTTTTGGAACTGGGGATGAGCTAAAACTGTTTTTGGATATCATGGAATTGGATAAGTTAAACTCCGTTTACGACCCTATTGCCGATGGTACCTTTGATTATATTGAAAGCCAAACCATATATGCTCAAAACGGTAGGGTAATATTCCCGGTTTTGGAGCCGTTTGGTACGCATTTGAACGATCTGTTACAGGGGTATCCCGACCTACAGGAGAAATATGTGTATCAGTCACTCTACGATTCTACACAAACACTGGCCACCCAGGAAGCCGAAAAAAATAAATTCCGATTAGCGGGTTCGTACAAATCAAGTAGCGGAAGTGAGATTTCTTTGAACGCACAAAATATTCCGCAAGGTTCGGTTATTGTAACTTCAGGAGGTATTAAACTGGTCGAAAATGTAGATTATACGGTTGATTACTCCTTTGGTACGGTTAAAATCATTAACCAGGGATTGTTAAGTAGTGGCTCGCCTATTCAGGTATCCTTGGAAAGCCAGAGTTTGTTTAACCTTCAGACCAAAACCCTGATGGGAACCCACATGAACTATCAGTTCAACGAGGATTTCAACGTGGGAGGTACTATCATGCATCTAAGAGAAAGGCCTCTGACCCAAAAAGTAAGTATCGGCGACGAACCTATCGCCAATACCATTTACGGATTTAATACCTCTTATTTTAGCGAGTCACAATGGCTGACCAACGTGTTAAATGCCATACCTTTACTGCAGGTTAAAGAACCTTCCAGTATTTCGTTTGAAGGCGAGTTTGCGCAGTTAATACCTGGCCATCCCGATGTGATTGAAGATGAAGGGGAGGCATACATCGATGATTTCGAGGGAACCAAGATTTCCATTGATATGCGCAACTGGACAGCCTGGAGTTTGGCGAGTACCCCGCAAGGACAAGATGTGTTCCCGAATGCCGGACTAATAAATGATTTAAGTGCAGGTTATCATCGGGCCAAAACAGCTTGGTATATAATCGACCCTCTTTTTTCACGGGAAAACACATACACACCAAGTCATATCCGAAACGATCTGGAACTGCAATCGAATCATTTCTCCAGAGAGGTGTATATTGAGGAATTGTTTCCCGATCAGGATGTGGCCTATGGGACTCCCACAAATATCTCGGTTTTGAACCTGGCCTACTATCCAAAAGAAAGAGGGCCATATAATTTCGATACTAATTTAGAGGAAAATGGCGATTTGGCCGAGCCGGAAACGCGTTGGGGAGGCATTCAGCGCAGGGTAGAAACAAGTGACTTTGAAGCGGCGAACATTGAGTTTATCGAATTCTGGATGATGGACCCATTTGTATATAATCAAAATCCGGAAAAGGCCGGTGATTTATATTTTAACCTGGGTAATATTTCGGAGGACGTATTGAGCGATTCCAGGAAGTTCTTTGAACAAGGTATGCCGGGAGTGGATGGAGGCACAGACGTTGATACCACGGCCTGGGGACTTGTTCCTACGGTACAAAGTTTGATCAGCGCATTTAGTAATGAGGCGGATTCCAGGATAAAACAAGATATTGGTTTGGACGGTTTGACCAGTGAACAAGAAAGGACTTTTTACGAAAGTTATATCAATGAGATTGAGAACCTGAGGGCCACAGGTTCTATTACCGAAGAAGCGTACAACAACATTATAAATGACCCATCGGCGGATAACTACCATTATTACAGAGGTAGCGATTTTGATACTGATGAAGTAAATATCCTCGATAGATATAAAAACTTTAATGGCCCTGAGGGTAACTCTGTACCTTCTGAATATTCTCCCGAGTCGTATTCTACAGCTGCCATCTCATCACCTAACCAGGAAGATATCAACAGCGATAACACGCTGAGCGAAAACGAAAGCTATTTTCAGTATAAGGTACACCTCGACCCAAATGATATGACCGTGGGCAATAACTATATTGCAGATATTAGAGAGGCAGACGTTGAATTAGCAAACAGCACCACCGAAACCGTTAAATGGTATCAGTTTAGAATTCCGATATCCATACCGGATACAACGGTGGGTAGCATAGAAGATTTACGTTCGGTCAGATTTATGAGAATGTTCTTGCATGGTTTCCAGGATACCACAATTCTTCGGTTTGCAACTTTGGATTTAGTGAGGAGCGAATGGCGCAAATACTCTAATGATTTGGCTGAAACAAATGAAACGGTTTTAGCAAGTGATCTGACGACGTTTGAAACGGGAGCGGTTAACATAGAGGAAAATGCAAGCAGGTCACCTGTCAACTATGTTTTGCCGCCGGGGATAGATAGAATCATAGATCCTGCAAACCCCCAGTTAAGGGAGTTAAACGAGCAGTCAATCACTTTAAAGGTGACTGATATTGCCAAGAATGATCGACGTGCCGTATATAAAACCCTGAATTTGGATATGCTGCAGTATGGTCGATTAAAAATGGAGGTACATGCCGAGGAGTTTGAAGGAGAAGAGGGAAGCGTGGGCGACAATAACGTAAGGGCGTTTATCCGGATGGGTACCGATAGTAAAAACAACTACTATGAGTATGAGGTGCCCTTGGAAATGACGGCTCACGGAGCTACAGATGATGAGGAGGTCTGGCCAGAGAACAACCGTTTCGATTTTGCGCTCAGTGAACTTACAGACGCCAAGATAAAACGTAACAGCCAAACGGTAACAAGTGTGAACGAAGTATATATAACAAAAGACCAAGATAACAACAGAAACTGGGTTAAGGTGAAAGGTAATCCTAACCTAAGCAATATCCGCACCATTATGATCGGAGTAAGAAGCGTGGAGGACGATAAACTGGTTTCCTTTGAAACCTGGTTTAACGAATTGCGCCTAACCGATTTTAACGAAGAAGGAGGATGGGCAGCCAATGCGCGGATGAATATTAAATTATCGGACCTGGGTAACCTGTCGTTGGCTGGTAATACTTATACCACGGGTTTTGGAAGTATCGATAAAACGGTGTCGGAACGAAGCCAGGAAGATTTCTATCAATACGATATAGCCACTAACCTTGAGCTGGGTAAGTTTACTGGAGCCAAGTCGCGTTTGTCAATTCCTTTCTATTACGGGCACTCCAAGGAAGTAGCCACTCCCGAATATTATCCGCTGGATCCGGATATTAAGTTAGATGATGTTCTAGACAATGCCGAAGATGAAGCGGAAAGGGACAGTATTAAAAGGCTGTCGCAGGATGTGGTGACGCGGAAGAGTATCAACTTCACCAATGTACGCCTCAAACCCAAGGGCAACAAATCAAAAATATACGATGTGTCCAACTTAACGGCTACATACGCCTATAATATTACCACGTCGCGCGATGTTAATACCGAAGAAAAAATTGACAAGGATTACAGGGGCGTGCTATCGTATAATTTTAACAATCGACCTAAGGTGTTCGAACCCTTTAAAAAGAGTAAGGCCTTAAATGGAGAAGCATTAAAAATCATAAAGGACTTTAACTTTTATTTGATGCCTACGCAGATTTCGTACCGTAACGAAATAATTAGGAATTATACACAGCAACAACTCCGAAATGTGAATAACCCAACTTTTAAAATCCCAATATCAATCAGCAGGGACTTTAACTGGAACCGGTATTTCGACCTGAGGTACAACCTGACCAAGTCGTTGAAATTCGATTTTAATTCAACGACCAATGCCCGAATAGATGAACCGCTGAGTGTGTTGGTAGTTGATAAGGATTTAAAGGATGAATATGAACATTGGAAAGACTCGGTGATGTCCAATATTATGAATGGGGGACGGGTGACGAATTACCAGCACAATTTTAATGTAAGCTACAAATTGCCGGTCAATAAACTACCATATTTAAATTGGACTAGTTCAACTATTCGATATAGCGGCATGTATCGTTGGGAAACGGAACCACAAACCACCGATGGATCTATTGAGTGGGGTAACACAATTAGCAACTCCAACAATGTTCAGGGATCGGTGCAGTTGAATTTAAAAACACTTTATAACCGGTCAAAGTATTTAAAAGATCTCTCCAGAAAATATGGGGGCAGCAGCAGGAATCAGAAAAAGACTAGCAAGAAAACGGTTAGGTACAACAATGACAGAATCGACCTCAAAAAAGGAGTGCCTTATATCGTTAACCACAAGTTGAAGACAGAGGAAACGAGGCTTAGAGTGTACGATGCCAACGGAAGAACAGCCAGGGGGAAATCCAATAAAATCGACCAAAACAAAACCGAATTTATTCCTGATGCGGATTATAAGAATGCCAGGGTAATGGTTACGGGAACAAAAGAGGATAAATCAACGGTATTGGGAACCATAGTTGATTATTCGGCACTGCTTGCCACAGGTATTAAAAATATAAATTTGAATTATACCGAAACCAATGGTACTATATTGCCAGGTTACCTGCCATCATCTAAATTTATGGGTACCTCTTCTTTCAATGGGTATAGTGCACCAGGGTATGGCTTTATAGCAGGATGGCAAGATAGAGACTTTGCAAAGGATGCGGCGGAAAAGGGTTGGCTTACCACCGACACCATTAATCAAGCCTATGTGATGACGCATCAAGAGGATTTTACCGTTAAGTCCACCATTGAACCCATTCCCGGTTTGAGGATAGATCTTAGTGCCAACCGCAGGTACTCCAACAATATGAACGAGTATTATATGGCGGATGGTGGAGGGTTTAATGCGTCCAACATGCGCGAGAATGGTAGTTTTACCATGACTTTTAATATCATTAATACTGCTTTTGAAAAAGTAAGTAAAACAGGAACCTACGAATCGGAGACGTACAATAAGTTTTTGGAGAACCGACAAATTATTGCAGAAAGGTTGGCAAGCACACGTGTAGGAGCAACGGATATTCAGGGAGCCACGTTTGAAGATGGTTCGTTTAAATATGTGGGGCAAAATGATACATATTCCGCAGCTTGGGAAGAGGAAGACAGAAGTGGGGTCAACGGTTATGATTTAAATTCACAGGATGTTTTGATTCCTGCTTTTTTAGCTGCCTACAGTGGAAAGGATGCGAACAACATGTTCACCGATTTATTCCCTAATCTATTGAAAATGCACCCCAATTGGAGGGTGTCTTATAATGGTTTGTCAAAAATAAAGGTCCTCAAAAAATATGTTAAATCGTTTGATATATCACACAGTTACCGATCTACCTATAATGTTGGATCGTATGTTACCAATAGCGACTATAGCGAGGATGCTTCGGGCATTAGTTGGGTTAGGAATATTCAGGATGATTTTGTTTCGCAGTACCAGGTGAATTCAGTATCGCTTAGCGAGATGTTTACTCCGCTTATTGGTTTTAATATCACGTGGAAAAACAATATCACAACCAAATTTGAGAGTAAGCGTACGCGTACCATAAACCTTAGCTTAAGTAACAATCAAATTATCGAAAATCACAACAACGATTTAATTATTGGAGTAGGTTATCGTTTCGACAAGATGGACATGATTCTGGGAAGCAGGAGGGGCGCCAAAAAGTTGTCGAGCGACCTGGATTTAAGATTGGATTTCTCCATTAAGGACAATATTGCAATTTTCAGAAGAATAGAGGATGGGGTAAACCAGCTTACTTCGGGAAGAAAAATTAATACCTTAAAATTGACTGCGGATTATGTGCTTAGCGACCGATTTAATATGCAGGTGTTTTACGATAGAGCAGTTACCTCACCTTATATTTCGAGCTCTTACCCTACAACTAACAGTAACTTCGGAGTTAGTTTTAGATTCTCATTAACTCAATAAACAAAAACACGTTGTTCTTGTCACAAGAACAACGTGTTTTTGTTTACGCTAGTTTTTGTCGATACGAGTAGACTTTTAACCCGCACTATGCATTAGAAAATCTATTACACATTGAAATTGTTTCAAAACAAGACACTCCGCTGCTTCACTTCAACTCACCATAACGATGCTTTGCCTCGTTTCAGTAAAGCCTGGTTTTATTGCACTTTCAATGTTCACGACGAAGTTCTAATGCATAATCCGGGTTTAATAATGTTTTGATCAGAAAAGTCAACTCATAGAAACTTAGTCCTTAATTGACAATGACTTCTGTCCATTAGCGATTGACTGGTTTAGGTCGACAGGTATCAGGTTTAATATTGGTTTTTACTTCCTTTAGCAGGAAGTTATTATTTCAAATAAGAGTTAAGCATCCAAAGCGTTTTTTCCGTTTCCGAAATATAATCGCTCATCAACGAAATTGTTCCTTCGTCATCAGCATCGCCGGCAAGTGCCAGTATCTCACGCTCTAGTCCTACCAATGTTGAGAAGTTTCGAACCACCACCTGAACGGCCTGAACTCCTTCGCTTATCCCTTTGGCCTCTTCCAGCGTTGAAGTTTGAATATAGGTGCTGAATGTATGTAGCGGTTCTCCTTCAAGAGTTAGTATTCGTTCTGCAATCTCATCTATCTTTTCTACGGCATCATTATAGTACTCTTCAAACTTGGCATGTAACTCAAAAAATGCTTTTCCTTTAATGTTCCAATGAAACCCTCTTAGGTTTTGGTAAAATATCTGATAGTTGGCTAATAACTCGTTTAATCTGTCTGCTAAAACTGCTGCTTTTACTTTGTCTAAACCAATTAAATTTTTCATGATATTATAAATTTTAGTTATTAATATTGATTGTTATTTTGAATTCTCTTTATATTACACCTCAAAGATGAAACAAATACATATATCAATCAAATTGATTGTATGTATGTATTTATAGATAAAGTTTATATGTATTGATTATGATTGACATACATAACCTTAAGAGATCAAAAAAAGTATGATTACGATTACGCAGTTAGAATACGTTGTAGCAGTGGATACCTACCGGCACTTTGTTAAAGCCAGTGAAAAATGTTTTGTTTCGCAACCCACGCTAAGCATGCAGATAAAAAAGCTGGAAGATGAATTGGATGTGATGATTTTTGACCGTTCCAAACAACCGGTTGTCCCTACTCAGATTGGTGAGGTAATTATTGAGCAGGCCAGAAAGTCGCTTGCCGAAAACAAGCGAATTTATGAATTGGTCAAGGAGCATAAAGATGTGGTGGAAGGTGAGTTGGTGATTGGCATTATTCCTTCGCTGGCACCTTATCTATTGCCGTTGTTTGCGGGGTCTTTCTCCCGGGAATACCCGAATGTCAAGCTTAAGATAATGGAATTGCTCTCGGAAGATATTATCGGCCAGTTAAATAAGGATTTGTTGGATGTAGGGTTGCTGGTAACTCCACTACATGAAAATGGAATCCAAGAAAAAACCATTTTTTATGAGCGTATGTTTTTATATGTTAATAATAAGCATCAGTTGGCCCCAAAGTCAAAGGTAGAGCCGGCCGAAATAGCAGGAGAGGGCTTGTGGTTGCTGAGTCAAGGACACTGTTTCAGGAGCCAGGTGGTAAATCTTTGTTCTTTTCACGACAAAATAAAAAATGAAATATCTATTAATTACGAAAGCGGTTCGTTGGAAACCATCAAAAAACTGGTGGAGAAAGAGGGAGGATATACCTTGCTGCCTGAATTGTCTATTGATGATAACGTATTAAACAACCGATATGCGCAGGTGAAAAATATTGGGGAGAGTGATCCGTTGCGTGAAGTGAGTATGGTATATTCGCGTACTTTTGCCAAGCAAAAACTGTTGAACTTATTGTACGAACACATCAAAATGTCTATCCCGGAGCATCTGCTCAACCAAACCGACGGTCATATAGTGGAATGGCGAAATTAAGCCGTTTCAGGACACCTACCGCTACATAAAGATATTTAACAGATAGTGAAGATTTAGGGGTTTAAATATTATTTTAGGGATCATTGGCTTTCTCCGAAAAATTCAACCTATGACGAAGTACCCGACAGGTACTTATGTTTTTTTAATGTTTAATACTTTGTGCCCATGTCATTTCAACTATCTTCGCATCCAAATTTTATCCTGTGAACTGGTTTCAAGCTAAAGCATACTTAAAATATATTTTTAAGAAAAAACATTGGAGAGAAGGCGATTTTATATCCTCTGTTGCCAGGGATATTGCTCATTTCATTATCTACAACAATTACCCTTTTTACCGTTTTGAGGATATCAACGACATTAGAAATGATGTACTGCAATCGAAGCAAAAGGTTGAAGTAAGGGATTTTGGAGCTGGTTCAAAAAAGTTCAGGAGTAACCACCGCGCCCTTCGTCATTTGGTTAAATATAATGCATCGCCACAAAAACAAGGAGAACTTATTTTTCGCTTTGCAAGTTATTTCAAGCCCAATAATATAATTGAGTTAGGAACCTCGCTGGGATTGGGAACAATGTACCTTGCCTTGCCTAATTCTCAAACCAAAGTATATACCATTGAAGGCTGTCCTAAAGTTTCCAATATAGCTAATCGGCTTTTGGGCTGCGCTGGGGCCAATAATGTAATTCAACATGTAGGCCCCTTCCGGGAGGAATTGCCTAAGGTGTTAGCCTCGGTTGATCAGGTAGGAATGGTGTACTTCGATGGGCACCACGCTTATCAGCCTACCCTGGATTATTTTCATTTATGCTTGCCCAAAGCAACAGAAGCGTCAGTATTTATTTTCGACGATATATATTGGTCCAGGGAAATGGCCAAGGCATGGAATGAAATCAGTGCTCATCCTTCAGTTTCACTCTCTTTTGATTTTTTCAGGTTTGGTGTTCTGGTATTGAACGTACCTCACGTCGAAGAGCATTGTGTAATAAAAAGTATTTGAGCGGTCATTTGTGCCTATTGGTTATAATCTTTTAACCCGGATTATCATTCGGCTGAAGCAACGAAGTGTCTTGTTTTGTGGTTATTTCGATATGTGATACCAGCCAGCAGGCAAGCTGGTATTTCCTGATGTATATGTATGGTTCAACCCGAACAATAAATATTCAAATCATTCTCCACATCAACCATAAAAAATTATCTTTGTTATAACCAAAAGGAGCATATTACCTATGAATGAGAATATCATCGAAATCAGTAGAATCACCAAACATTACCAGGTAGGAACACAAGTTGTTAAGGCTTTACAGGGTATCGACCTGGAGATTAAAAAAGGTGAATACGTCGCTATTATGGGGCCGTCAGGTTCCGGTAAATCCACGTTAATGAACGTTATTGGTGCTTTGGATACACCTACGGGAGGGACATACGTGTTAAACGGAACCGATGTGAGCCATTTGAACGACGATAAATTGGCCGAAATCAGGAACAAAGAAATAGGTTTTGTGTTTCAAACGTTTAATTTGTTGCCAAGATATTCTGCGCTTGAAAATGTGATGCTTCCGCTGATTTATGCAGGCATCTCAAAACAAGAGCGATTAAAAAAAGGAGAGGATGTTGTCAGGAAAGTTGGATTGGAAGACCGAGCCGCTCACAAACCCAATGAGCTTTCGGGCGGGCAGCGCCAGAGGGTTGCCGTTGCCAGAGCATTGATAAACAATCCCTCCATCATATTGGCCGATGAGCCAACCGGTAACCTGGATTCGAAAACATCGGTTGATATTATGCGCTTGTTTGGGGATATCCATTCCATGGGTAACACCATCATTTTAGTAACGCACGAAGAGGAAATAGCCCAATATGCACACAGGGTTATTCGATTACGTGACGGTGTAATTGAATCAGATACTAAAAATGAAAACATTTCGGTATCCGAAATGTTATAGAAATCTTGAAATAAACCATTAAATTATAGTGGTGTCAGTTGGAGCTATTTGTGCAACAGGGCGCGATTTGCAAATAAATTGATTGCAGGTGCCTTGTAAATAAGTTTATTGTTTTTGATCTAAAGCCCAATGATCCATTTAATGTTCGAGATATAATAATTGATCTTGCTTTCCGTCGTTAATAGGTGGTAGGTTCCGGTAATGGATAATATATATGACATGAGTAAAAGTTTAGTTTATACAAAAACAGGTGACAAAGGAAAAACCAGTTTGATAGGTGGCACGCGAGTTGCAAAAAATCACTACAGGCTCGAAGCTTATGGAACGGTTGATGAGTTGAATACTTTTATTGGGATGATTCGTTCCTATGAAGTGGATAAGGCGACAGAAAATCAAATTATCGATATTCAGAAAAAATTGTTTGTGATAGGGGCCTATTTGGCAACAGATTCCAATGTTACAGACTTGAGGGACAAGTTGAATTACGACGAGAGCATTATTGAAGCCCTGGAGAAGGAAATGGACAGGATGGAAAGTGATTTACCTCCTATGAAGTACTTTGTTCTGCCGGGAGGTCATCCCGGCGTCAGTTATTGCCATATTTCAAGAACGATTTGCCGAAGGGCTGAAAGAAGAATTCTTGACATGGCAGATCAATCCGAAGTGAACCCTTGGGTAATTAGGTACGTAAATAGACTTTCGGACTATTTGTTTGTTTTATCGCGTCATTTGTCAAAACATTGCGGTGTAAATGAAATTCCTTGGGTTCCCGAGTTGTAGGTTATTACTTTTTTTTTATATTCGCAGAAAATATAAAAATATATTTAACAAATAATAAATAAAAATTCAGGGTATGTATTGGACACTAGAATTAGCATCAAAATTAGAGGATGCACCCTGGCCGGCATCTAAGGACGAGTTAATCGATTTCGCAATTCGTTCGGGGGCACCATTAGAAGTTATTGAAAATCTTCAGGAGATAGAGGATGAAGGTGATCTATACGAAACTATTGAAGATATTTGGCCTGACTATCCTAGCAAGGATGATTTTTTCTTTAACGAAGATGAGTATTAACACATCAGGGACTTATGAGATTAAAAACGTCTTGGATTAATTATCTAAGGCGTTTTTTGTTTTTTAAAAGATAGAAGACTCTGTTTTTGTGGTATACGCTTCCAGAAATTTCATGCCTCGGTACGAATTGCCTTTGGCATTTAACTTAGGACTCCACACGGCTATGCTGTATTTATCAGGAAAGACAGCGATAATTCCTCCTCCTACGCCACTCTTGCCCGGAAGTCCTACCGTGAAGGAAAACTCACCCGATTCGTCATAAAAACCGCAAGTTTGCAACAAGGCATTCACTCTTTTTGCTTTGCTCATATTTAGGATTCGTTCGCCTTTTGTATTACGGAAATGGTCATCCGCCAAAAATAAAAACGTTTGTGCCAGCTCTTGGCAGGTCATTTCTAAAGAGCACATGGTAAAGTAAAAATCCAGCACTCTTTCGGGTTCGTTTAGCACGTTGCCAAACGATTTTATAAAGTTGCAGATAGCTATGTTTCTGTAACCCACCGATTTTTCCGATTTGGCAATGGAGAGGTTATAGTCGATTTTGTTATCGTTGTTAATCTCTCGTATAAAGCGCAGGAATTCTGCTTCAGGATTTTTAAACTCACCCACGAGCATATCGGCAATAACCAGGGCGCCCCCGTTGTTAAAGGGATTACGTGGTATACCTTTGTTCAGCTCCAGTTGTACCAGGGAATTGAAGGCCGTTCCTGAGGGTTCGACACCTACCCGCTCCCATATTTTTGACCCCCAGAGTTTAAAGGCCAAACTTAAGGAAAGTACCTTGGCAATACTCTGGATAGAAAATTGGGTATACCGGTCGCCAATGCCAAATTCCTGTTGGTCGATGGTAATAAGGTGAATTCCAAAGTTTTCCGGATCTACCTTGGCCAGTTCAGGAATATAGGAAGCTGCCTCTCCCTCGTCTTTTCCAGACTTAATTTGGTGGTAGGTATCGTTAATGATTTGCTGATAGGGCATAGCGAATAAATATGTATGGACTAATTACACCAATATCAGCAATAAAAAAAATGACGAATGTGGGAAAAAAGCATGAAAGATGGATTTTGTTTCCATGCATTAAAACCTGGATTATGTATTAAAGGTACGTAATGAGTATTTAAAATACGATAAAACAAGGAGTTGCTGAAACGAGGCATAGCACCGCTCTGGTGAGTTGAAGCAACTCCGTGAAACGCCTTGTTTGGAAGTAGTTTAATTGCGTAACAGGATTTCTAATGCATATTGCGGGTAAAATGGATCTGGTTAGTTAAGGCTTCATCAAAAAGCTTCGCTTTGTCTAATAGAGTTTGGACAGTCTCTTACCAAATGCAATAAGTCAGAATTGGTTGCTTCTTATCGTCAGTTAAATAATTTTGAAAATAGCGCGCTTTTCTAATTGTAACATATGAGTATATGTTATGTAACTATGGATTCCTGATATTTCTGTATCTTCGTTTTTTCAAACTATTCGCATTGGAAAAATACCTTCAAATATTAAAAAAATACTGGGGCTACGATGGTTTTAGAGCCATGCAGGATCAGATAGTGCAGGCTATAGGTGATGGTAAAGATACCTTGGGATTATTGCCAACAGGAGGTGGAAAGTCTATCACTTTTCAGGTTCCGGCAATGACCAAAGAAGGTATTTGTTTGGTGGTGACTCCGTTGGTGGCACTGATGAAAGACCAGGTAACTAATTTGCGAAAAAAGAATATTAAGGCAGTGGCTGTTTATTCGGGTTTAAGCAGGCGTGAAATTAATATTGCCTATGATAATTGTATCTTTGGGGATTATAAATTTTTATACCTATCACCCGAGCGCTTGTTAACTCCTTTGTTCCTGGAAAAGTTGGTGCATTTTAATGTGAGCATGATTGTGGTGGATGAGGCTCATTGTATCAGTCAGTGGGGATACGACTTTAGACCTTCTTATCTTAAAATAGCAGAACTACGAAAGGAAGTCCCCGGTGTTCCGGTATTGGCATTGACAGCTACCGCAACACCTCAAATAGTTGAAGATATTCAGGAACGCCTATTGTTCGCTAAGAAGAATGTTGTTCAGAAAAGCTTTGAGCGGGAGAATCTGGCCTACATTGTCCGTCAAACAGATGATAAATTAAATCAATTAGTCAAAATAGTAAAGTCTATTGACGGATGTACGATTGTTTTTGTTCGTAACAGAAAAAAGACCAAGGAATATGCCTTGTGGTTAAGGGAGAATGGTATCAGAGCCCATAACTTTCATGCAGGATTAACGCATGAATCAAAGGACAGGCGGCAGAAAGAATGGATGAACGATGAGGTGCAGGTGATGGTTTGTACCAATGCTTTTGGAATGGGGATTGACAAACCGGATGTTCGTCTGGTAGTTCATATGGATGCACCGGATTCTATAGAGGCTTACTTTCAGGAAGCAGGAAGGGCAGGAAGGGATGGTCAAAAAGCTTATGCGGTTCAGCTATGGTCAGCGGGGGATAAAACCAGGTTAAAGAAAAATGTTACCGTGTCGTTCCCTGAGAAAGATGTTGTTTTTAGGGTGTACAATGCCTTGGGTAATTTTTTTCAACTGGCGACCGGACATGGTGAGGAGATGGTGTACGACTTTGATATGGTACAGTTTTGTAAAGCCTACCATTTTAATTTGCTCACCGTTTTTAATAGCCTTAAAATATTGCAACGTGCCGGTTATATTGAATATAGCGAAGAGGTAAACCTGCCATCGCGGGCGCATTTTTTGGTTCAGAAGATGGAATTGTATAATTTTCAGGTGAAAAATGAACAGTTTAATTCCTTTATTAAACTGCTGTTGCGCTCTTATACAGGATTCTTTACAGAGTACGTGGTCATTAACGAACAGTTGCTGGCTCAGCGTGCCAACGTTTCCGTCGATTTGGTTTATCAGTATTTAAACAAGTTAAATCACCTTAAAATTATTCATTATATCCCCCAAAAAAAGACACCACTGATTCAATATATTCGCCCCCGCGAGGAAATCCGATATCTGAAGTTGCCCCATGAAGTGTATCGTGACCGTAAAAAACAATATGAGGAACGGGTGAAAGCTGTTATCGACTATTCTGAATTTTCCCATATATGCCGAAGTCGCTTTTTGCTTCATTATTTTGGCCAGATAAACACCAGGGACTGTGGCCAATGTGACGTGTGCATCGAAAAGAAGAAAAGAGGATTGGATAGCAAGCAGGCCGACGAAATTGAAACCAAACTAAAAGAAATTTTATCCAGCCCAAAATCCTATCATGAAATTGAGAATATAATTAAGATCCCCGAAAAAAAATGGCTGGATATTTTTAATTGGTTAGCAGATAATGAGATAATATATCCCGATGATCATGAAAAATGGCAACTGAAGAAAAGTTAAACCCGGATTATGTATTGGAGGTTCGTCATGAGCATTGCAAGAACAATGAAACAAGGCATAACTTGTCCCGATTACTTTCCATAGCCGTTAACTTAAGGGAACCTATTGGTACAAAAACACATACACAGACGGACTTC
>NZ_JBNGOS010000040.1:0-62579 GCF_050589685.1 Saccharicrinis sp. 156 | reverse complement strand
AATGGCGCCCTTTTCCTTTTACCCATCCCGAAGAATGGCTTTTGACGTCACGCCTTTGGCGCTAAGTTTGTAAAAAACAGCCTAGCCCGACGGCTATGGTTCCCGGCCGGGAATGACGATGCTATAATGAATACGTATTTCGAATGAAATGAAGATAAGACTCCTTTCTTTGTCCGGGTGGTATAATGTGGATGCAAAGATTAGATCTATTATGGAAAATTTTAATTACTATTGTCAGTAGGTAAATATTATTAATGGTTTATAATCAAGCGATCACAACAATATTTTATTATGAATAAACACTGCCTATTACTGACTTTTATTTTTTTAATACCTCTATGGATAGGTGCTCAACAAACAGAAAAGCCCAACATCCTCTGGCTAACATCAGAAGACAATAGTGCCGATTGGCTGGGTTGTTACGGCAACCCCCATTCAAACTCACCAAATATAGATAAACTGGCACAAGATGGATTTCAATATATGAATGCTTTTGCCAATGCTCCTGTTTGCGCACCTTCGCGCAGTACTTGGATTACGGGAATTATGGCAGTTTCTATGGGAACACAGCATATGCGCAGCTATTATCCCATTCCTCATCATAAGATAAAGTACTACCCTGATTATTTAAGGGCAGAAGGTTATCACTGTGCCAACTACAAAAAAAAGGATTACAATATTGGAGGAAGGAAAAACGCTAGTTGGGATAATGATAGCATCTTAAATTGGGAGTCGCTAAAGAATAGTCAGCCATTTTTTCAGGTCATAAATATGGGAGAATCCCATGAAAGCAGGGCTTTTGGCGATGTATATAACACCCAACACGATCCTAAAAAAACAAGGCTCCGCAAATACCACCCTGATGTGCCCGGTATGCGCGAAAATTATGCCCACTACCATGATGCCATACATAAGATGGATGCTAAGGTCGGTAATATGTTAGCCAAGCTTGATGAGATGGGGATGACAGAAAATACCATAGTTGTATATGTATCTGACCATGGGGGAGTATTGCCCCGAAGCAAACGTTTTTTATTTGCGAATAGTCTGCATTGTCCGCTTGTGGTTCGTATTCCAAAGCAATTTAAGGAGCTATGGCCGGCGAACAAACCAGGAACTAAGATAGATCGATTGGTAAGTTTTGTGGATATGCCCAAAACATGGGTGAGCCTGGCAGGAGGAACACCGCCGGAGTATATGCAGGGTAAAGTTTTCCTGGGACCCCAAGCAGAGCCGGAAGCACCATTTCATATGGCTTTCAGGGGACGCATGGACGAAAGGGTGGATAACGCAAGGGCACTTTGTGATGATAGATATCTTTATATCCGAAACTATATGCCTTATGTGCCCTGGATGCAACACCTGGACTACTTATGGACCATGGAAGCAACCAAAGCCTGGGAAAAAGCGATTGGTGACGGCAAGGCCAGTGAAATCCAAGCTCGTTTTTTCTCCCCTAAAGTATGGACGGAAGAGCTTTACGATATGCAAAAAGACCCGGATTGCACAGCTAATTTGATAGACAACCCTGAGGTGGAAAATATGGCCGTTAAGATGCGTAAACACCTGCGTAAAAAACAAATGGAAATATATGATGCCGGATTGCTGCCCGAATCGGAGATGGTTCGCCTGGCCAATGAAAACAATACTACGATTTACGAGATGGTTCGTAATCCGGGATTATATCATGTTGAAGCAATACTGGATGCAGCCGACCTGGCGCTGGAAAAAGACAGGGCTAATCTTCCTGAACTTCGCAAATTATTGGAAAACCCGAATCTTGGACTGAGATATTGGGGTATGATTGGCTGCTTTTTGCTGGATGACCAACCAGCAGGATTAAAAATGATTAACGATGAATCGCACGAAGTAAGGGCAATGGCCGCCTGGACATTAATTAAAACGGGTAAAAAGGAAAAAGGGATTCAATGTATAACTGATATGATTAACGAGCGTTCATACGCCATGCTTACCTTAATGAATATGGTAGAATGGATAGGCGAGGACGGCAAAGCCTTAATGCCGGCTGTTAAAGCTATAAACCTGACCGAGAAATACGCAAAACAATACAAATACCCTATCCGCATGAGAAACCATTTGTATACGTTGTTTGGGGAATGATTTAAGTAGACAGTGACCAGTAATCGGTGATCAGTATTCAGTTTGTGAACAGAAACCTGACAACGTATTGAAGCTTCCTAAAACACAGCGTAGTGCCACGGTAAACACATTTAAAAAGAATATCAATGATCCTCATGAAAACAAGAACCTTGTGATGTTCCCGAAATATGAGTCAGTTGTAAACGAACTACACCAAAAATTACACGAAACGTTTTTCGGAAACAATCATGAGTAAACTACTGCTTCCAATACCTCGAAAAAGTAAAAGATAGCTATTGTAATTAGTGATTCTTAGAAAACTCGTATTTTTTTATAACCACTAATTAGTGCCAGCAAGAGAAGTCCACTTTTTTCGCTTCACATACCCGCTGACTCCCTAAAGGGAGAACCGCCAACCCGCACAGTACAAGAAGCTTCCCCTTTAGGGGTTAGGGGTAAGCATTTATGGTTTTTATTAATTTGGAGACTTTTCATTCAGAGACTAATTAGGCTAAGATTTATTGCACTCAGATGACTGAAATGTAATTTTTTTCAAGTTTAGATAAGTTGGGAGTAAAATTGTTGACAGGCAGTTGATAATTAAATCGGAAAGCTGTAAATTATACATGTATATACATACTAACCTGATATCATGTATTTGTAATATTTAACGGATGGTTTAATTATAATTGGAGGAACTTACAATGGAAGAACAAAAATTAGAAGTAATTAAAGGTTTATTCGAAGACCGAGACTGGCAAGAAATAGAAGGCTATGCCGAAGGTACAAAAGCAAAAATGTTACGGGATGATGGATATGCAAAAACCATGTTACTTAAGTTGCCCAAAGGATTCCGTGCCGATCGTCATACGCATTCTACTGTAGAGCAATTCATTGTACTAAAAGGAGAATATGCCAGTGATGATGCAGCATATCCTGAAGGATCGTATGTAATGTTTGACGCAAATGAAGAGCACGGACCTTTTGAGGCGAAGGAGGAAACTTTAATCCTTGTTATTAGGGACTCTAAAACTTATTAACCTGAGTTCGTCATAAAATTTTAATCGAACTCAGGTTATTAGAAATAACAACCCCAAAAACCTCAAAGATTTTCAAAATTAACAGGATGTCTCGAATGTTAACTCGAAAATCATAAGTAAAGTCATCATAGGTCTTGCTTTGATTATTGGAAATTGGTAACACCTGGCGATGCCAGTTACGAAATGTATGTAAATTCAGGCAAAACCTTCAGCTAAGTGCTGGAAATCTCCAGCTAAGTGCTGGAAATAACCGGCTAAGTTCTCGAAACATTCAGCTAAGTAGTTGAAACCACCTTCTAAGTGCACAAAACATCCGGCTAAGTGTTCGTAAGGCTGGCTAAGTGCCCGAAATGACTTTCGAAGTGTTCGAAATGACTTTCAATGTATTCGGAATCATTGGCTAAGTGGCAGAAACAATATTCTAAGAATAAAAAACAACCGTTTAACTGTACGAAATGAGTTTCTAAGTTAAACGGTTGTTTTTTGATGGTTAAAAAAGACTTGATACTATGATAAAACGGGAGTGTAATCTAAACTATGTCTCGTAGTTTGTAAAAACTATACTTCCGTAGGCTCTTCACTATTTTTTTTGGCAGCGCCCATTTTAGCCACGACCTTACTAATGGTAAACTGCTCCTTTTTAAGGGGTTCGTACTGGTAAAAGCTGGCTGCTATCTTACAAATGCCCGCTATTTCGGAATAAATATCGTTTAAAGCATCTATAGCTTCCTCCGAAAGTGCTTTAGAGGTTTCTTTCATCGTTTCTTGCGAAACGTTGGCATCTTTCATTTGGTCGGCATAGCCTACCATACGCGCCAATAGGGCAGGGGCAGTACCTTTTTCAATAATTTGGGTTTTTAGGTCTTCCGTAAGGTTTTGTTTAAAGGTATATAGTAACTGAATTAATGCTTCCTGGTTATTGTCTTGAACCGCTTTTAAGTTCTTGGTAAAACCCAGGTTTTTCACTATTTCCTTTGCTTCGCTGCCAAAATCAACCTCTAGTTGTGTTTTTAAAAAGGATAAGTCGCGCCTGGCGGGGGTTTGAATAGCTCCCAATTGGGTTGTCGCATTACGTAGTTCCTTCTTTTTATCCAGCCCCAGGTAGTTATCTATGGCATCGTCAATTTTGGCCGATAAGCCGTTGGCATAGTCAATAGTCCAGGTTGTGCGGGCTACGGAGAGTTCATCAATATAGCTTATTAAGCTTTGAGAAATGGTTTTGGATGCCAATAGCATATCCACATCCTTGTAATTGTAATTTCTTGTTGACATTTTTCTGATTTAAGGATATAAAAAATAATGTAACGCAGTTACTGAACATTCGTTGGTATATCGAAGGTGTTCAATACGGATAATCAGAAGGCTTGATAGAAAGCAGGAAAGTCATAATACTTTGTTGGGTGATTTTTTAGAACCGGATCTGGTTCCTTTGTATTTTTAGTGAAGTATATCATAGCTAAATAGTTTAGGTGGTTTATATGCTGATACAAATTAGGAAAAATATTGTAAAGTACAATGGTGTTTAGGGATATTTTTTTTACAATGTTGTTTTTGTAATACGATAGAAAACAAAGAGCTAGCTGATGAAGGGGTTTTGCATACAATAAATACGTACTTGTCTATGTTATTCCTATGTTAATAATTAATTGGCGATAAATAGAACGATTAAATAAAATATTTGGTAATTTAGGTGATCCAACCCGCTTTGCGGACCACATCATGGATGTATAGATAATAATTACTTTTTGAAGAAATAATAGGTGACATAAAAGGGATATAAAGCATATGCTTTATATCGACAAGTTGTGTGCAAGCAAAAGAAACAACCTACACAAGAGATAATATGAATTTTTAATATTTAAAACGGATAGATTATGAAATTAACCAAATTGATTCTTGCATCTGGATTGATTGCAAGTTTAGTATTTACAAGCTGTACAAATATTCTTAACAAACCTTTAAACAAAGAAGATTTTGAGAAAGTAAAAGAATTAGTCAATAATGATGAGACATTAAAGGAAATGGAAAAGAAGTATGTAATAGACAACTTGTCTACGTACCTCGGATTCGCAGAACTAGGCAAAGCTTTAGCTGGTGATGGAGCGGAAGTAAAAACGTATGGGGAGTACATTGAAGAATTAAAAGTAGATTTTGATTCAACAGAAACACAGATTTTAATAAATATTGAAAATAACAAGAAGTTAAAAGAGTTTATTACTTTGACAGACGCAAAAGCAGTACCAATTGACAAGTACAAAGGTTATTTGACTATGAATCTGAAGTTTAAAAATGAATTTGAGAAGCCAATACTTTATACTGTTATTAATTACAAATATGTGAATAAATATGATTCTAAGTTCTTTGATGAAAAAGTAAAACTAACTGATGAAGTTGCAAAGGACTTTAAAGAAGAGGTTGAAGTAACAACAACGGAGAAATATAATGATGTCGCTAGTTTTTTATATTCAAAAGTGCCAGTTGGAGCACCTGCAAAATTGAGGAAAGAACTAGGGAAAGAAGTTGCTGACAAAAAAGTACATCGTGATTTCTTAATGGAAGGACTAAAAATTGAGACATTAGGGATTGTTTTCGAAGACAAATCAGAATTGACTTTGCAAAACGAAGATTGGGAATACTTGACTAAATAATGCCAGCACACAATGTGTTTAGTGCATAAGGGTTTCAGAGGTTTTTGAGCGTTATCTCCCGCATCATGTTTAGGTGGGGACTTGATAGGTTTGAAGCCCGAAATCCCTTACGAAATTATACACGCAACGTTATAGGGCATTTAAAAAAAGACTGCGATGATAGATTTCGACTGGAAAGATGAAATATTACAATGGACTGATAAAAAACGGAATATTAAACCGTTTCAATCAGACTTGATTGATTTTTTTGAACAATCTTTTAAAAATACTTCTCATCCGGATAAATCTCTTTTCGGGACTAACACCTCAAGCGTTTCACTACTGACAGGGGGAATTTTCTTTGCAGCGTACACAACCGAAGGATTGATTTGGCTGCTTTTAGATAAAAAAATCACAGACATTCCAAATGCAGCAAGCAGAATTGTAAAATCAACCAAAAAATTTTCTGAACCACTTTACTGGTTGGAAACTGAAGACCTTACCAATTTAAAGCTTCTAACATCTAAGCCCGAAATTTGGGAAAGCTTTAAAAATGCGACTGACAGAATATTTGGAAGTAAAATGGTGACAGCGCATAGAGACCATATTGCTAAGAATAAGTTGTTGTTATCAGAATTTTGGGAAATTGACAAACCGAATTCTCCAACATACACTCCAGCAGATATAGTTTGGTTTAAGAATGTTACAAATAAAGTTAATGGAGAAGCTTATTTGGATTTAACGGCTAATCCTTTTGTAATTCATTTTCCGACTAAACACAAAACTAATGTATTAACACCAGCAATAGACGAGTTAATACTTATCTATCAAAAGGTACATGGAATACCTTCTTTTACTCATATTGTTACACCAATTGATAATACTTTAATTGAAGAGAATTCAAGACAAGACTATCGTTATGGTAGGCTTGTTAAAATAATTGCTAAAACTGGTAAAGACAATGCAATACCTGTTTCGGATACTTTATGGAAACGAATTAATTTTTCTGGCATAACTCAAGGTAATGCTTGTAAACTTGAAAACATAAAAGGAATTGGCAATATTGATGAACTACAATTTGACATTTGGAAGCGATTTAAAACATTCTTTACTCCTGAAGAACAAAAGTCGGAAAAAATTACATCAGCATTAATTAATGAACTTGAAGATACATCTTCGGACCTTTCTGTTTCTGAAGGAGAAGTAAGACTTATTTCACACTTGGTAAAAGAGAGAAATCGTAAAATTATTGCAGAGAAAAAACGACAAGCAATAAAAGTTGGCGATTTGAAATGTGTAATTTGTGGATTTTCATTTAAACAGCGATTTGGCAAAGAATTTATTGAATGTCATCATAAAACACCAATAAGCCAGACAGGAGTTAGAGAAACAACATTGGATGACCTTGCTTTAGTTTGTGCAAACTGCCATAGAATGTTGCACATAAAATTTGATGGAGATTTTTTGACAATTGAGCAGATGAAAGATAAATTTAATGAATAAAAAACGCCCTACAATAAATAAATAAAGGGCATGGGCTGGCAGTGTAAATTCGGAAGTTTTACTCTTTTAATAAGTTCGCCGAAGCTAAGGCTCCGGCTTGGTAGGGTTTCGGAGGTTCGGTTTTTCAAATCAGCTCACGAACCCTTGTTCAAACCGTTAGGCACAATCTTAAAAAAGACCGGACAACAGTGAAAATCTGCTACAAGAAGAATTGAAAAGAAGCCCACGCACAAATAGCACATTTGTTTTTTCGCCGACACACAACCCATTGTTAAAAAAACAAAAGAGCTATTTCTTGCCAACGCGCACGGACTGAGTATCTTTGTGAGTAGACAAATAAATTGAAAGAGAAATGTATGAAAATGAAGGATTCTAAAATATTATTAAAGTAAAAAAGAAATCACAAGACCAACTGACCAATAGATTATTTCTCCTGCATTCTTAATTATTGAGGTTATATGAATAAATTACAATTTGATGAATTCCTGAGGGCTATTAATATCAGTAAAAATGACACCTATTCTTTACTGTTAGGTGCAGGCTGTTCAATTACATCTGATATTCCATCAGCAGAAGACTGTATTTGGGAATGGAAGAAATCCATTTATAAATCAAACAACTCAACAGCATCAGATTGGATAGAAAATCATAGAAATCCTAAAGTAAAAGATACAATACAGCATTGGATAGATAACCAAGGAGGTTACCCTGAAAGGGAAAATGCTGAAGAATACTCTTTTTACGCCAAAAAATGTTACCCAATTGAAGAACATAGAAGACAATATTTTCAAAAAATAAGTTCAAATAAAAAGCCTTCTATTGGCTATAAATCAATCCCAATACTCGCAAAGCAAGGAATCCTTGATTCGGTTTGGACAACAAATTTAGATGAACTAGTTGTAACAGCTTGTTCAGGCAGTGGGGTTCAATCTATTGAAATTACTCTGGATTCTGTTCAACGACTTACAAGCAGAAGTCAAAACAGAAACGAACTTCCCGTAATTAAACTCCACGGAGATTTTAAATATGGAGAATTAAAAAATACGGTTGAGGAACTTCAAAATCAAGATGAAACTTTCCGCAAAGTTCTAATTGATTATTTACGAGACAAACATTTAATTGTTGTTGGGTATAGTGGTAGAGATGCTTCTCTGATGGATGCTTTGAAAGAAGCTTATTCCAAACCTGGCGGAGGTATGTTGTATTGGTGTGGTTATGGAAGTACTGCAAGTAAAGAAGTTCAAGAGCTTATTGAACTTGCCGAAAAAAGCAATCGCAATGCCTTTCATATTTCAACAGAGGGTTTTGATACTGTTCTGCGAAAAACTGCACAATTGGTAGTCGAGGATAATAGAGAGTTGAAGCAAGAATTGATTAATCTTCACCAATTAGAAGAAAAACAAGATGTTTTTACTCCATTTGATTTGAAGCCCGACAGAACAAATAAGATAGTAAAAAGCAACTTGTATAAAATTAGTTTTCCTGACGAAGTGTTTGTATTTGAAGCTACACTTGACGAAAAACCTTGGGAGTTTGTTAAAAGTAGAACTTTAACGAGGAGTGATATAGTTGCCGTTCCATATCGAAAACAAATATGGTGTTTTGGAAACCTAACCGTAATAAAAGATGTTTTTTCTGATGTGATAGAAAGTGAAGTTCAACGAAAACCACTGGCAAACATCAAGATATATAATTCAGCTACAAGTAGCTTGCTTCTAACCGCTGTGTGCAAGGTTTTAGCTTCAACCTACAATATTAAAACCAACTATAAAAACAGATTATGGTCTGAATCGGACTTTCAAACCATTGCAGGGCAAAAGGTATTTAATGCGATTAAGTTGTCTTTTGATAGAATTTCAGGTGTATTTTACCTTACGCTTAATCCTGATTTTGAATTGGAAAAAGAAGATGTAGATAGGACATTAGCTCAAAATGTGGGAATTGCATTCTTTCACAAAATTTGGAATAAACAGTTCAATATTTATGTGGAAAAATGGCGGAAGGCGCTTTTTCAAAAAATTAATGAATTCGAATTCCCTATAGACTCAGGTTCTGGATTTAGGTTTAAAATAACAAAAGCTCCGCTTTTTACCGAGGTTTGTAATTTAAATTATCGGTACCCACAAAGTCATACAGTACCAAAACATTTCTTTAACCTAAAAGGCATTCAATTTAAGGAGGTTCCATTATTGTTTTCAACTTCCAATGGTTCAAGAAATGTAACCGATGAACACCCAATGCGAGGCTTGGTAAATAATAAACCTTTTGAAACGAACATCAATTCTTTACTTAGTGATAGAGTTGATATAGCTTTGGTTTCACCAAAAGCAGAAGCAACTAACCTTTATACATTCATTCAAAAGCAAAATCAAAAGATTGCAAAATTCAAACAAAATGATGATTACATTATTGATTTTGAAGGATTCTATACTACTTATGGAGTTAGTTTAAACTTTCCTACTCCTGATAGTGAAGGATGGGAATATGTTGCTGAACCACAAAATACTGGAATTGTAGAAAATGCAAACTACATTAAGCAAGAGATTTGTAACTGCATTGTCAAAATAAATTCGACAGGAAGACAAAAAATTGTTGTGATTTATATAACACAACGTTGGGAAGAATTCACTTCATACAATGAACAAGGCGAAATATTTGATTTACACGATTACATAAAAGCTTTTTGTGCTGAAAAAGGGATAATGTCTCAATTAATACGAGAAAAAACGGTAAAAGACCAACAACAAAGTTGCCAAATTAACTGGTGGTTATCGCTTTCTTTCTACGTAAAATCATTAAGAACTCCTTGGATATTAGCGAATACAGATAAAAATACAGCTTTTGCTGGATTAGGGTATAGTATTGATTCTAATGATAATAGCAATGGTCATATAGTATTAGGTTGCAGCCACATTTACAGCTCTACGGGAGAAGGCCTAAAATACAAATTGTCTAAAATAAGCAACAACAAAATACAATGGAGGCATAAAAAACCCCATTTGTGTTATGACGATGCTTATGAGTTTGGTCGCAATATTCTCAACCTGTTTTATGAATCGATGAATGAACTCCCCAAAAGAGTTGTTATTCACAAGAGAACATTCTTCACCGGAGAAGAAAAGCAAGGAATCTTGGATAGTCTTTCGGATAATGGCATTATTGAATCAATTGATTTAATTGAAATTAACTTTGAGGATAATATAAAGTACACTGCCAGTAAGATAAAAAACAACAAGCCTGAAATTGATGGGTTCTCTGTTTCTCGAGGCACTTGCATTCAACTTAACTCAAAAGAAGCTCTACTTTGGGCACACGGGGTAATACCATCAGTAAGAAACCCTAATTACAATTTTTATCCAGGAGGTAGATACATTCCAAAACCGCTTAGAGTAATTAAACATTACGGTAATGGAAGTTTGGAGCAAATTGCAAATGAGATTTTAGGGCTTACAAAAATGAATTGGAATTCCCTGAATATGTACTCTCAATTACCAGCAACGATTTCATCGTCAAATGATATTGCGAGAATTGGCAAATTGATTGATTCAAACACTTACTCTGAGTATGATTATCGTTATTTTATTTAGAATCGTAAAAACAAGATATTATGGCCAACATAAAACTCAATAAAGACTACATCAACTGGCTAAACGAAGTAAAGTCAAAGGTTCGTACTGCACAGGTTAAAACGGCACTGGCTGCGAACCGTGAACTTATTTTGTTTTATTATGAATTGGGACGTGATATTTACGAAAAGCAGAAAAAAGCCAAATGGGGAAGCAAGTTATTAGAACAACTTTCTAACGATTTAAAAGCTGAATTTCCTGACATCCAAGGCTTATCAAAAACAAACCTTAAATATTGCAGCAATTTTTATCAGTTTTATTCAATTAGTCAACAGCCTGTTGACCAATTACAAAATACAGAATTACAGACGGATGAAGTTGCTAAAAAATTAAGTCAACAGCTTGTTGACAAAATTCCGTGGGGACACAATATCCAAATTTTTACTAGAGCTAAAAATATAGAGGAGGCAAAATTCTATATTCAACAAACTATTGAGAACGGCTGGAGTAGAGATGTTCTGGCTCTGCAACTGAAATCGAGTTTATATAGTAGACAAGGAAATGCAATTACCAATTTCAAACAAACACTTCCTGCTCCACAGTCCGATTTGGCTCAACAAACCATAAAAGACCCTTATTCTTTCGATTTTCTTACAATGACAAAGTCCTATAACGAAAGAGATGTGGAACAAAAACTGGTTGAACATATTTCTAAATTCTTATTGGAACTTGGTAAAGGTTTTGCTTTTATAGGCAGGCAGTATCATCTTGAAATTGATGAATCGGATTATTACATTGATTTGCTTTTTTACCACACCAAACTAAAATGCTACGTGGTAATTGAACTAAAAAATACCAAATTCATACCCGAATATGCGGGCAAGCTGAACTTCTATCTTTCAGCGGTAGATAGTTTGGTAAAAGCAGATGACGACAAACCCACTATTGGCATATTGCTTTGCAGAGATAAAAAGAAAATAGAAACTGAATTTGCTTTGCGTGATATTTCAAAACCAATGGGCGTAAGCGAATTCACTTTAACTGAAGCATTACCAGACAACTTGAAAGGTGATTTGCCAACAGTGGAAGAATTAGAGTCAGAACTCGAAAAAAGAGAATTAGACGAGTAAGTGATTACGAAATAACAACCCACGCGAAAGCCATACACATTTGCAATTCACACGAGCCAGCCCTCAGACCAAAAATTGCAAAAGAGTATGTCTTGCCGACGCTGAGTTCAAACGAAAACTGTAGCAAATTTGAAAAGATAAATTACAAATGAAGAAAAAAGCCAGTGCCTAACATTATAGGAATTAAAGCCCAGTTGAGCACAAAAAAACGGTAGAAGGATACAAGTCCCCGCTACCGTTTTTTTTATGCTTATTTTCAAATGCCAGCGCTCAATTGGGTTTTAATCCTTGTTGGGCTAAGCCCTTTATACCAGCCTGCCAACCTAAGGGCGTTTAATGTTTTGCATTCGGTTCATGAAGTACAGTTTGCACCGGGTTGTGGCATTTTTTAATCTTGTTGTACTGGTTTGTTTTTGGATATTCCGGAGTAAGCTGACCCCCTTACCAAACCTTGGTTAAATTTATGTTTTTAGCATGACATTCCGGCGGATGTTGACCCCTTAAAATGTTTTTTCAGGAAGAATGTTGCTCCGGCAAAAACATATTATTATTTTCAATAATCTTTGAAATCAACTATATTTAAAAAAAACTATAGCTTTTTAAACAAACTGACGTTAGCGGTAATTGTAAAACGGCACATCAATAAGAAATGGAAGAGCAAAAACCTATAGGAAAACCAGAAAAATTTTGGGATATAGTTTCCAGGCGTTTTGTTAATTCCACGCGGACAATGAATAGTGCTGCACTGCAAACTATTAAAAAAGATGTCAACAAGTTTTTCAAATCCACAGACATTGTGTTGGACTTTGGTTGTGGACCAGGTGACATAACCCTTGTAATAGCTCAAAACGCACAAAAGGTTTACGCTACCGATATTTCAACAGGAATGATTGACGCTGCTAAAAAAAAAGCAAGCGAACAAAACATCAGTAACATAAAGTTTACTAGAACTAACCTATTTGACGGAAAATTTCAATCAAATTCATTTGACAAAATAACAGCTTTCAATGTGCTACAATACATTGAAGACAAAAAACAACTGTATAGTAAAATCCACGAACTGCTAAAACCTCAAGGATTGTTTATTTCAGCAACTGCTTGTTTGCGTGAAAGAAAATCGGCACTTCGGTTTTTAATGGCAGGGCTGACAAAGTTGAAGATTGTGCCTAAAATATTTCTCTATAAAACATCGGAACTTGAAAACGAAATGAAAGGTGCGGGCTTTAAAATTATCGAGGCGACTAACATTGCAAAAGTTCCTGAACGGTTTATCATTGCACAAAAGGACTAAATTTGGCTTTTGTAATTTATTTAATAAAGAGTGTGATTTTAGAAAATATTACAGTTTGGAAATGAAGATAATAAACTCAAAAATAGAAAAAACTACCGCTAGTATAAAGCAATTGGCGTTCGTGAGTAATTGTGTGTTAGTTTGGGTAATCGAACACCGCCAAATCTTTGATTTGGCTTTAGATATGAAAAGATAAACACAAATATAAGCTTTGGCTCTGAGGTGTTTTGAAAGATTTTCTCGTTAAATCTCCGCACGCTTCATCCAGTGAACGTTAGCCACAAGCTGAAAAAACGAACTTAACAATGAAATTAGACAGAAAAAAACATTGGGAAACAGTTTATGAAACTAAAAATCCTGACCAGGTAAGTTGGACACAAGAAACACCAAAAACCTCACTTGAATTTATACATTCATTCGGACTAAAGAAAACTGCGAAAATAATAGATATTGGTGGTGGAGATAGTAAACTTGTCGATTCTCTGCTTGATGAAGGCTTTGAAAATATTAGTGTTCTAGACATTTCTTCCAAATCACTTGAAAAAGCAAAAAAACGGCTAGGAGAAAAAGCAAACAAAGTAAATTGGATTGTAAGTGATATCACAGAATTTGAACCCAATATGACTTTTGATGTTTGGCACGATAGAGCAACATTTCATTTTCTTACTACGTCTGAACAAATAAAAAAATATATTAAAACCGCAAGAAAATCTGTGAACGGATTCTTGACAATTGGAACCTTTTCAAAAAATGGACCTAAAAAATGTAGCGGACTTGAGATAAAACAATACAATGAAGAAGATTTAACAGCGGAATTGAAAGATGGTTTTGACAAAATTAAATGCGTAAGAGAAGACCATTTAACACCTTTTGACACAATGCAGAACTTCCTGTTTTGTAGTTTTAAAAGACAAAACATTATAGGAATTAAAGCCCAGTTGAGCAAAAAAAAGCGGTAGCGGGATACAATCCCCGCTACCGTTTTTTTTATGCTTATTTTCAAATGCCAGCGCTCAATTGGGTTTTAATCCTTGTTGGGCTAAGCCCTTTATACCAGCCTGCCAACCTAAGGGCGTTTAATGTTTTGCATTCGGTTCATGAAGTGCAGTTTGCAAGGGGTTGTGGCATTTTTTAATCTTGTTGTACTGGTTTGTTTTTGGATATTCCGGAGTAAGCTGACCCCCTTACCAAACCTTGGTTAAATTTATGTTTTTAGCATGGCATTCCGGCGGATGTTGACCCCTTAAAATGTTTTTTGAGGAAAACATATTGCACCAGGCAAAAACATATTATTATTTTCAATAATCTTTCAAATCAACTATATTTAACAAAAACTATAGCAGCTTAAATAGTTTTTCGTCAAACTGCCGTTAGCAACCATTTGGGATTAATCAATTCTTTACCGAAAAAATAAGAATCCAATGCACAATAATAACAAGAGCGAAACTCCAATTCTCCAAAGAATAATTGATATTGGGCCTAATAAGGAGTTTTCTGTTACTGAAATCAGGTATTTGCGGGTAACAAACATTGCCTCTATTCTGGGTGCTTTATTTATGGCAATTTGGATGATAATGGCCATTTTACTTACAAACGCACCAATTATTTACGGAAGCAATGGGTTGATGGGATTGATGTTTCTCCTTGTGTTAATTTTTAATGGAAAAGGTTGGCGCGTACTTGCTTCAACGTGGCTTAGTATATCATCATATATTGGCGTTCTATTATTTCTTTACTTACTAGGATACTCTTCAGGCGTTGCAGTCATTTTTTTCTTAATCATCATAATACCTTATATGACTTTCCCGCGTAAGGCAAGGAAAATAGCCCATGGTTTCGGTTTACTTGCTGGCTTGACTTTGATTGTTACAGTTTTGCTTCAATCAAAATTAAATGCGCAATATGATGTGATGGACCCATATGTATTACAAGTTGTTAATATAAGTGTAACAGGTTTCATTTGTCTCACTCTTATATGGAGTTTGTCAGTCTTGATTGATAGATCAGAGGAATCCTTATTGGTTGAGCAGAAAAAATCAGATGATCTTCTTCACAATATTCTACCAGCAAACATAATTAGAGACTTAAAAGAAAGCGGTAAGACCATTCCTAAAAGACATAAGAATGTCACTATCCTATTTACTGACTTCGTGGGCTTTACAGAGCTTGTATCATCCATATCGGCAATCACTTTGGTCAATGAACTGAATGACATTTTTGGTCGATTCGATCAAATAATGGAAGAAACGGAAGTTGAAAAGATTGAAACAATTGGTGATGCATATATGGCAGCATGTGGCCTTGAAAAAGAAATGACAAAACACGCTGCAAACTGTATTAGAGCAGCACAAATGATGCTATCCTACCTTGAGAAGAGAAATAAAAGCCATGAAATAATTTGGAAAATGAGGGTTGGGATACATTCAGGAACTGCAGTAGCAGGTGTTGTAGGCAAAAAGAAATTTGCATACGACCTTTTTGGAGACACGATAAATACAGCCAGCAGAATAGAATCCGCTGGTGAGGCAGGTAAAATCAATATATCTTCATCCACCTATGAACTGATTAAAAACGACTTTACATGTCTTTCTCGTGGAAAGATCTTTGCCAAGGGAAAAGGGGAATTGGAAATGTATTTTGTGAAATAAACCGTAGCTAACCATTAAGCATCGAATTTGGCTTTAGGCCAGATAGGTGCATAGTGTTGAATTGACTTCCATTTTTCATGAGCACGCTACTTATAGGGTGGAATTGATATGTGGGGTTTGTCCTTATTCCGGGAAATAAATTATATGAATAAAGTATTCCCCGGATAATAACTATACGTTGATTATATTGCCGCTGGATTAGTCTCTTTTAATCGAACTGAGGTAAATAACTAATTTATCTGCCAAATAGATAGATTAAATATTAGTTAATACCTATTTCTACACCTAAATTCAAATTAAAACGTTGGTATGTTCCTGAATTATCTTCGTCATAATTACGAAAATATCTGTTGTATCCTGGTGATAAGGTAATTCCAATAAAGTCACTTACTTTATATTTGAAAATAAGAGAAGATTGCCACCCTGCAGAACACTTTGGGTAGTGCGTACCTATTTCTTTAAAAGCTGTGCTCGTTGTTTCTCCATCGTTTTTTGTGGTATTAAAACTGTGGTAAGTATTATACTCAGTCACTATACCCGTAGAAATAAATGTTTGAAACTTTGAATTTAACCCTATCAGCAAGTAATCAGCCATAAGGTTTATATCCAAATAATTAAGATGTGTATCTGTATACTTCATCGAACTAGAACTTGATGTAGCTGCCGACAACCAATTTTGACGATAGGCCTGACGGTGAAAACCAAATTGAATTCTTGGCCTTAAACGATCAGTAACCATATAGGCTGCTTCTAGATTTATGTTATATCGAGGACCTTTATCTTCAAACGAATAGTCTGCTGTAGGTGTTTGCTGGTAGGCATTCTGATAATAATCAATCCCTGAACTAATCCCAAAAAATACTTTTCCATTATCAACATTCTTTTTTACATTCTCAGTTTCCTGTGCCGTACAAAATACAGGTAGCATAAATAAGGCACATGCCAAAGTAATTAACTTCATTTATTTATTATTTAGTTATGTGAATTGTTTTGAACTATTCGTAGAAAACAATGCGAATGTATACCTGAACATAAAACATACAAAGAAATTCCAACCAACAAGCATTTATTTTCGACATAAGAAGTGATATAATCGATAAGATGGTGGCTTTTTTGTGCAACTTTCTGCAGGTTGCAGTTGAATAGAATTTCTAAAAAAAGTGCAGTTGAGATCTTATTTGTCAATTATATTGTTAATTTAGCTGAACAAAATATAAAGACCAGAGTCGATGTAAAGACATGTGATGTTTTATTTCTGACTAGTTATGCAACATTAAAAAATCCCAAACCCAAAATGAATAAACTGTGGATTATACTATTCTTTTTAAGCACTTTCCCTTCATTTGGGCAAACTAAATAGTAAGTTTTCTAACGAGCTTTGCTTTGTTACAACAATTTAGACTTGAGTACTTTTACTAAGTTCCGGACCGGTGGCCGTATCCGTGGTTGTGTATGTGTTGTCTTTTGTAACCCTTTCAATTGCCAAAACCACGTATAATTCACTATAATGATTAAATTTATGCGTCTGAATATAAAAACATGTTAACTGAGGAGCCGGATACGGGAAATCTGTACGTCCGGATCTGTGGGGGATAGGTGGAGTAATCCGCTATTCTATCCCGATTAGCGGTTATTAAAGCGTACGGATACCTAGTATTACTATTAAAACTAGCAAAATGAAAACACTGAATTTTGACAAAGGATTTATTTTTTTAACGTTAATATTTTTGAGTGTCTCTTTGTATGCCCAGGAGAATGATTCAATATTATTAAAAGGTATTATTGTTGATACTGAAGGACAACCATTACCAGGAGCACAAATTTTAGAAAGTGGAACAACAAATGGTACGTCAACAAATATTGATGGTTATTTTGAATTGAAAGTACCTAAAGGAGCTAAAGTTAATGTCTCATTCGTAGGGATGACAAATATTGAGATTGAAAATGTCAATTTTAGCAATATAAAAGTAAATCTGTCACAGGGCTTAATAGAGTTTTGCTGTATTAATCATATAATGTCTCATTGCGCAATGACTATAAAGGAAATGCAGAAACTATCGAAGAAACACAAGTGTTCATTTAAATAGCAATTTACTATGATTAAAGTTGGATTGTGTGCCATAATTTTTTTAGCGGCTCTTTATATAGGTTCTGGAGGATATATAATTCTGCAAAATGAGCAATTGTATGAAAAAGCAAATACTCTTGAAAAAAAGGAAGTTACTTACCATGGAATAAAATTCTATAATAAAGAGACAATGAATGCTGCGAGAGAACAAGAATTAATAATAAGTGTATACCCATACGCTATGAAAATTCCCTCTTTTCTATGTTTCTTATTAACCGCAATCTCGTTTGGTATAATTGGTGCTTTGGGAAAAGTTATTAATGATACTATTCATAAAAAGACAAAATTTAAAGACACCCCTAATCTGTTATTAGTCCCAATACAAGGTGGAATTATAGGTATCATTATACTAGGAATATCTTATACAATACCAATTATTCTAACAAATGACAATGTAAGTCTAAAACCAATTACAATTGTTTTTCTGAGTTTATTTGGTGGAATTTTCTACCTAAATTTTTATGACTGGTTTGCACATATGATTAATAAAGTTCTATTTTCAAAAGATGATAATAATAAATAGGAATAGGAGCGGTCTGCAAGACCCAGCGATTATTCCAGGTTGAACTACAACCCGGCTTTAATACCTGCCAGGTATTTTAATAGGGTTTTTTGCGTTTTTTATGTCTCGGGAATGCGGTATACCACGTTTGTTTTTGCTTATAAACCATCTTTCGGTCGTTAATTTTAACGATAACGCGTGCTTTTAGTCTGAAAAGGTTACCTTATTGGGCACTACGATGCTAAACCTCATGAAAATGAAGTTTTTTAATGGGGTTCTTTTTGTTACAATAATTTAGACCTGAGTACTTTCACTAAATTTTGGACAGGTGAGCGATACCCGGCAGGTAGTATACAAAAGATATTTGAAAAAGCGAAGCGAAAATCTGGTATACAAAGAAGAGTGACAACACATAGCTTACGGCATTCGTTTGCTTCGCATTTAATAGAAAACGGGGTGGATATAAAGATTATTCAGGAACTAATGGGACATCACTGTATAAAAACGACAGAAATATATTTTCATGTTGTTATGAAAAAGCTTGAAAATATAAAAAGCCCTATCGATAATTTAGATATATAAAATGATTCTGTTTATATTTGGTTATGTAAAAAAGACTATTATGATTACAATATTCGCAAGCAGGTCGGTAAAATTTAGGTCATATGGTTTTAGTAGCTTTAAAGGATTAAGTAAACGTATTTAAACGATTAAGAAAACGTTTTTTACACGATTAAGAAAACGTATTTAAACGATTAAAATAACTGATCATATATGCGGTATAGAAACCATAATCGAAATAATAAAGTCATTACGGTCTCTATATCCAAGTTGGCTACCATTACCCACGGCGCATAAAAAACGCATAACCTAGAAATATGAACACATCAAAAATTATACTTGCTCCATATCGACAATTATTAGAATATGTATCAAACATTGAGCAATATGTTGGATTTCAGAATGCAAGGTGGTTTATGTGGAACAGTGACTCATTAAGTTGGGTATATGGACTCTCAGAATTTGAGATTAAGAATTTTGCACAACAATTTGAAAATTTACTTCAAGAAATAAAAGTAACAATTCGAAATACTGAAAACGAAAAACTTAAACAGAAATTAAATACTGAAATTGACCAAATTCCTAGTTTTGACTATTCTGAATATGTCTTAAATACAGACAATGCATCATGGATATTTATGAAAGCATTACGACCATTTAAGACATTAAGAATGACCTTTAAATTTAAAAGCATTCTAGAAGACATTAGGTTAACATCAGAAAGAATGATTAATTATACGGAAAATCAATCGTGGTTGGAGCTGGAAAAATAAGTAACGGTAGCCAACAAAAGCTATACGTAATGCGGAGTCAGTAATGTTTTGGGAGTTTGCAGGTTGTTTTTGGGCGCCAAATTTTCGTCCCGAAAATTTGTTAAGTTTAAGGTAAAATTTCAAAACGTAAATTTGGCTATGTGCAAGTTTGGAAAGGAAGTTTTTTTAAGCTCCGCACTACGCATAGCAAAAACGTTAGCATTTATTATATAAACCATATATATAGAGAGAATCATTCATATGAAAAACAATTTAAAATCAACCTTAAAGACTGTAATTTACATTGCCATAGTTATGGTATTTGTTCAATGTAATAGTGTAGAAAAGACGGATAAACAAACGAGTCATACCTCAATTATTCCGCCCTTACCTCGCTTGCAGATGGATATAGCAGCGGGTAGCCCTGATTTACAATGGTGGCGTGATGCAAAAACAACCCGTGAACAACGTTTGGAAGATTGGCGCGATGCACGATTTGGTTGTTTTATTCATTGGAACGCCTCTTCATTGCTTGGAAGTAGCTGGAAAGGGAAAAATTATGTTGGTTATGCAGAGCACATACAGCGAATGGCTAAAATACCTTGTGATGAATACCGGCGTGATGTTGTTGGTAATTTTAATCCCACCGGGTTTAATGCCGATGAGTGGGCAGCTACTATTCGAAAAGCTGGAATGCGATATGTAATTATCACGGCTAAACATCACGATGGCTTTGCTATGTTCGATTCGGATGTCAGCGATTTTACCATTCTAAAAGCTACTCCTTTTGGTCGCGACCCCATGGCAGAACTAAAGGCTGCCTGCGATAAAAATGGACTGAAATTTGGATTTTATTACTCGCATGCATTCGACTGGGGAGAACCAAACGGGCCGGGTAATGATTGGGATTATGAAAATCCGGGTGGTGACAAACATTTATTTGCATCAAGAAACACGAAATGGTTTGATGTGCATCCGGAGATTGCCCCTCGGATTCGTAAATATGTTGATGAAAAATCGATACCGCAAGTTCGGGAACTTATAGGTAAGTACGATCCTGATTTCATGTGGTTCGACACCCCACATAAGCTACCCCCCGAAGAAAATCTTCGTATAATGAAAGCTGCACGTGCCGCCAAACCAAACATAGTTATCAATAGTCGTGGTGTGCAGCCTTATACTGGTATGCCTGGTCATTTTGGCGACTATGAAAGCACCAGTGATCGCGCAGTTGATTTTCCGACAAATGATGGTGATTGGGAAACCATTCCTACAACCAATGAATCGTATGGTTATAGTGCAACGGATCGCAGCCATAAAACACCTGAATATCTTGTTCGCGTTTTGGTAAAAGCGGTAGCAAGAGGTGGAAATATGTTGCTCAATATTGGACCTAAAGGAGACGGTATAATTGATGACGCCGATATTAAAATACTGGATGGCATTGGCAAATGGATGGATGTTAACGAAGCTAGTATTCGTGGCACAGTACGTACAACACTTCCGGTACAAGCATGGGGCGAATCTACACGAAAGAAAAATACATTTTACTTACATGTCTTCGATTGGCCTACTGACGGAGTTCTACAATTAGGAGGCTTTTTAGGTAAGGTGAATAAAGCATATCTTCTATCTGATAAAAATCAGACTGCTATAACCCATAAACGTACTGATGATATGACTGTACAATTTGAGGTTTCAGCGAAAGCTCCGGATGAAGCAAGCAGCGTCATTGTGGTCGAGGTGGATGATGCTGAGCATGTCGATTCACATCGCCTGATCTCAACAACCCAGAACAATATGCTTCGTGCTTTCGATGGAATGGCTGTTGACGGTGAATTTAAATATGGAAATGGGAAAGTAACGAATAGCGGTGTTTCTGGCTGGACCCAAGATGGTCAATCTATGACATGGCCGGTATATCTTTCTAAAGCCGGTAAATTTAAGGTCATTGCCGAATATAAACCTTACAAGCATTCAAATAAATTTATTGTTGAGGCTGGCACTGCAACACTATCGGATACAACAGTATCGGACTCAAGAAGATCCAGGGATATAGATTATATTAAGCATGAACTTGGTAACATCAACCTTTCATCAGGGAATCAGATAATTAAGATATACGCTGACAGCATCCCTAATGGGGATCTTATGGAATTACGTGCATTGCATTTAATACCATTGTTTCAGGGAAAGGATTAAAAAAGGGGGTGCTTTTACTAAGAGTAAATTGTTGTAAATATTGATTTTTCAAGACATAAACAAGTGCTAACACTTAGCCTCCAATAAAGCGTTGCTTGCATACGCTTTAGATTGGAGGGTTTGTTGAACTAAACAATCTCTCGAAAACAGATGATAAAATTATTAATTTTTATATAGTGGTTTCAATCGCTTTTTTTGAGCGGAAATAGCTGTAAGGTGTTGTTCCGCATTTTTTTATACGGTGCAAATAAATCGTGCTTTTTTTAAGGCAAAAAAAATGAATCGTTGCAGGTTACGAAGAAATATCTACCAACTAAGTTTAATTTAATTGTAGAGTATCCGACTATGTTCTATTGCTATCATCAAAACGGGTGTTAGATTGATTAAAAAAGCAATTTTTAAACAAAACTAATAACTGACTGTTCCATAGGAGGTAATGTTGCCTTTAGACAGCATAAAACAAAATTCTATGAACAGAATATTTTTCATTATTAGCCTTTTAATTCTTTGGGGCTGCCAGCAGAAAAATAAGAATATCGCCACAATCACCTTTCAAATTGACATGTCTGAAGTTATTGACGATATTACTGATCCTGAAACCATTGGAATAGTTGGTTCTGGACCGCTGGAATGGAGAAGGATAGCCATGCAGGATATTGGAGAAGGCGTTTACTCCGTTACCTTTGAATGGCCAGCGGAAAATCCTGACACCATGATCTATACTTTCATGCATAGTTACGATATATTTGATGATTCTAATATTGGCGTTGCGGCTTATAGAACCCTAATTGTGACCCCGGGAATAAAGAATTTACCTATTGTGAAATGGGGTGAAGTTAAAGCAAACACTGGACTAGCGACACCCTCTCCTATGCTTAAAGTAGAACAGTCTGACACAGAAGCTGAAAAAAAAGCCTTAAGTGTGCCCTTCTATGGGGTGACCACTGATGGAGATCTAATCCCTGATTTGTATTCGATAAATGCAACTGGAATAAGCACAGCTGGAATAAAAAAAGCCGTCGAGGATTTTCTGAATTCATTAAGTATCGAGCAAAGAGAAATGTGCACCTTTCCAATTGATAACAAGGAATGGCGAAGATGGTCAAACATTGATTCTTATAAACGAAAGGGCATTGGTTTACCTGATCTCACAGAAAAACAAAAAGAACTTGCATTCAGGATCCTTGAAGAAAGCCTGAGTACAAAAGGGTTTCAGAAAACCCAGGATATTATGAAAATGGAAGGTTACTTAGCACAGTTAGCCAATGAGTTTGAGATGTTGGGATCTGACCGGTACTGGTTTACATTTATGGGTATTCCTTCAGATACTCAACCCTGGGGCTGGCAAATTGATGGTCACCATTTGGTGATCAACTATTTTATTCTGGGAGATCAGATCGTAATGACACCTACATTTATGGGTTCGGAACCAAATTATATAGCTGAAGGAGAAAACGCAGGCACCAGGACCTTTGAAAATGAAGAAAAACTTGGTTTAACATTTTATCATTCACTCGATCATGAGCAGCGAAAAACAGCAACTTTGTTAGACAGAAAAGATTATAACTACAATCAGGCCGCTTCGTTCGATGACAATGCAATTGTTCCATATTCCGGCCTAAATGTTACAGCCCTGAATGAAACTCAAATGAATATGCTGGAAGAGCTCATCAGCGAATATGTAGGAAACATGAAAGAAGGTCATGATAAAGTGAGAATGGATGAAATTTTGGAACATATGGATCATACCTATTTTGCCTGGATTGGAGGTAGAGATAAAAATGATGCATTTTATTATCGCATACAAAGTCCTGTTGTGCTGATTGAATTCGATCATCAAATACCCGTCTTTCTGGCAGGGAGCAAACCCAGTAAAAAGCATGTTCACACCATTGTAAGAACACCCAATGGCAACGATTACGGGAAAGATCTACTCAGACAACACCTCAAAGAAGACCATCATCATTAAAATGAACACACCTCATAACAAATAAATAATGGGCATAGGCTGTCAGTACAAATTCGGGGGGTTAGTGCTTTTAATAAGTTCGCCGAAGCTAAGGCTTCGGCTAGTGAAAGGAATAAATGTATAACCAAAACCTTAGCTTCGGCAAAGTGGGATTTTGGAGGTTTGGTTTTTCCAATCATCCAACGCCCCTTTATTATGAATGTTGGTGTGCCACGAAGCTGTGGTAATCCAGTAGGTGCAAATCCTACCTAAATAATTTTCTTAAAGATCATTGCTCCGTTCGGCATAATTCAAGCAAACTTGATTCTGCTCTCTCTTATCGCAATAATGTACTGTTCATTTAGAAGAGCTGCCGACAGTTATGTCCGTGAGGATTGTCGCTGAAGCCCGGTATGTTCAAATGACCAAGCCGTAATGCGCAAGTGTGAACCCAAGATAGCTTCGAGAAGTGTATCTGTAGACGGGGAGAGTTTCGACGGTCTCGAACCCTGTAATGTTGTATGGATTAACAGCAATGTGAAATACAACGGTCTACCGGAGTCATAGGGATGGCGTGGTCATAGATGGGTTATTACGGAATAACGTAATAAAATAAAACGGCACGGGGCTGTTGCATATGAGGGAAAACTTCACGGCCTGTCCACGAACATCGGGATACGGTTTGATGCAGGGGGCGCTGATAGTTTGTATATTATTGTTACGTTTAGTGGTATTAAGAGGGTAAGCTTTCAGGCTCTACTCTGCACAATTATTATGAAAGCAAAAATGAAGCAACTTGTAATTATAATTTTAACAATCACTTTTCTCTATGGGTGTAATTCCAATTCTAGAAAAAAGAAAGAGGTGAGGGCGACAAGAACCATCTCCAGAGATTTAACGGAAATACAAAGGGATGGCACACTAAGAGTATTTATAAGCTACAGCAGCACGAGTTATTTTCTTTATAGAGGCCAGCCAATGGGCTTTGAATATGAACTGCTTGAAAGATTGGCAAAAGACCTTGACCTTGAATTAGATTTAGTGCTTGTAAACAATATGGATAGCATTTTTCAGCATATCAATACAGGGAAAGCTGATATGATTGCTCATGGCATGACCATTACAACAGACAGAAAACAAAAAGTAGCTTTTACAAAATATTTATATCTTACCTCGCAAGTTTTGGTACAAAAAAAACCAGACAATTGGCGAAAAATGAGATGGGCAAATCTGCAAAGATATTTGATTCACGATGCCATTGACCTAATTGATGATACCGTATCTGTTCGAGAAAACTCTTCCTATATTAAAAGATTGAATAATCTGTCTAAAGAATTAGGAGGCACAATTTATATAGATACACTTCCCGGCACTTTAAGTACGGAGGAAATAATAAAAAAAGTAGCCGATGGTGAAATAAAATATACGGTGGCTGATAAAAACCTGGCACAGGTAAGTTCTGCATATTATCCTGTCTTGGATATAAGTGTTCCTCTAAGTTTGTCTCAGCGTATTGCCTGGGTAGTCAGTAAAAACTCGACTGAATTGTTAACAGCATTAAACCAATGGATTGATAAAGAAAAAAAAGAGGTTGATTACTACGTAATTTATGACAGGTATTTTAACGATAAACGGGATTTCAAACGGCGCATCAAGAGTGATTTTATGAGTCTAAACGGAAATCAAATATGCAAATACGATGAATTGATAAAAAAGCACGCTGAAAAATTAAGATGGGATTGGCGCCTGCTAGCATCATTGATATTTCAGGAGTCACGTTTTAATAGCAATGCAACGTCATGGGCAGGGGCACAAGGACTAATGCAAATAATGCCACGAACAGCCAAGAGCTTAGGTGTAACTAATCCACGCAATCCTCAGCAGAGCATAGAAGCGGGCACAACATATTTGAAACAAATTTACGATAAATTTGACGAAGTAAGCGATTCGGTGCAACGTATCAAATTTACATTGGCTTCCTATAATTGTGGCTATTATCATATTATGGATGCACGGTTTTTGGCCAAACAGGAAAATCTAAACCCCAATGTATGGGATGATAATGTAGAAAAAATGGTCATGGCACTTTCTTATCCTACAAATTATAATAAACCCGGTATTAATTATGGATATGTAAGGGGAATCGAGCCTGTAACTTACGTTGGGCAAATTTTTCAACGATATGAGCATTACGTAAATTTTATAAAAAAATAGAAATTACTAAATACTAACAATTAAGGCTTTCGTTAACGGTAGTGCCCGTATCTCGATTGAAGGAGGTGTTGGGCTTAAACCGGCCACAAGGATATAATGCCACTTTCTATGGTGTAATCGATAGGGTTTACAGTATTCTTTGGTCGACTATATTGTTGGTGTAGAAGATGCAGATATCATATGGTACGGTAAGTACCGCATGGAAGTATTTTACCGGCAACGGTTCGGTATTTCTGGCATTTAACCACGGAAAAGTGAGTAGTATCCTTTTTTATATAATTAATCGTGGATTAATTTCTTTTCGCTAAAAATATCACATAGGTTTCAATAATTCTAAAATAAATATTATCTTGCAAACTGGTCGACCAAATAATGGTAAACCAACGGTGGATATGTGCCCTGTCGCCCAAAAGTGAAATAATAACACGTACAAAGGCGATAGCCACAGCCTCATTTTTATTCCTGCTAGGTGTATTTTAGAAGAGAAACAGATAGATCCTTGTCTAATTATGATACTCAAATTTACTAAAGTTGTGTTCTAATTCGCTATATTTAAGCTATGTATATTTCCAGAAGAAACTTTATAAAAAATGTGGGAGCTATGGCCATTATAGCGCCATGGATACCATCGCCTATCAACGCATTAAACCTAAAGCGAGCGGATGGACCTTTAAAAGTAAACATATTTTCCAAGCACTTACAGTTTTTAAACGTAAGCGATGCTGGCCAAATTGCAGCAGAACTGGGATTTGATGGATTAGACCTAACCGTCCGGCCCAAAGGCCATATTTTGCCGGAGAATGTAAAATCAGACCTGCCAGCTGCTATTCGGGATATACAACATTCCGGATCCACTTGTGAAATGATTACCACGGCGATTACTGATGTAAATAACGCTAATGATTTGGAAATAATAAAAGTAGCGGCTAATCATGGGGTACGGTTTTATCGCAGTAATTGGTTTAAATATCACAAAGAAAAGCCAATGCAGGACTCGATCCGTATCTACCGGCAAAAGATCAGGGAGCTTGGTGAGGCCAATAAGAAATATGATATTATCGGTTGCTATCAAAACCATGCAGGAACGTCTATCGGTTCCTCTTATTGGGAAATAAAACAATTGCGGGAAACCGTGGATCCAATTTATTTTGGAACCCAATATGATATCCGACACGCCATGGCAGAGGGTGGCTTATCATGGTCAAATGGTGTTAAGCTGTTAAAGGACCATATAAAAACTATCGTACTTAAAGATTTCAAATGGGAGAAAGTTAAGGGCCATTGGGAAATGGTGAATGTGCCAATCGGTGAGGGTATGGTAGATTTCAACACTTATTTTACACTTTTGAAAAGCTATGGTTTGAAACCGCCGGTATCGTTGCACCTTGAGTACCCGCTGGGCGGCGCAGAAAAAGGGCGATACGAAATTAACGTAGATCAAAAGATTGTTTTTGATGCCATGAAGAAAGATCTGGCTGCAGTTCGGCAATTATGGAAAGAAGCTTAAGCACATTGCTTTTCAAGGCATTAAATTGTTTTTACATCGAAGCTATATTTTAAATTCCGTCTAATACCCATCTTTATAAACCAACTATTACGAATAATATGAAGCACATACTACTATTACTTGCTGCATTCGCCATCCTTATCAGTTGCCAACAAACAGAGTCCAATAAAAAGGTATTGGTTTCAAATGCTGATGAGTTGAACGAGGCTATCTCAAATGCCCTGCCAGGAACCGAAATCATAATGGCTAATGGCAAATGGAATGATGTTCAGATTAGGTTCGTCGGAAACGGAACTAAAAGTCAGCCCGTTACGCTCCGGGCCGAAACTCCGGGTGAGATGATCATCCAGGGCAAATCTGATTTGAAGTTGGGCGGGGAATATCTGGTGGTGGAAGGACTTTATTTTACCCGTGGATCTTCCCCATCCGGTTCTGTCATCCAGTTCTTTATCAATAATGATACGCTTGCCAATAACAGCCGGGTCACCAATTGCGTGATCAAGGATTTTAACAAAGCCCAGCGGAACATGACGGATTATTGGGTGTTGTTCAAGGGGCGATACAACCAGCTCGATCACTGCTATTTGGCAGGAAAATCGAATAAAGGCCCGACTATTAGAATCAATTTATCGGGTACTCAAAGCGTTAAAAATTACCACAAAATCAACAATAATTATTTTGGTCCAAGGCCTCCGAAAGGTGGGCCTAGTGCCGAAACGATCCAGCTTGGTAGTAGTGGAAATTCCATGACGCCAAGCCATACCATAGTCGAGAACAACTTTTTCGATCGATGCAACGGCGAAGTAGAGGTCATTTCCAGCAAATCCAACTTCAATAAATTTAGAAACAATGTTTTCTATAAAAGCCAGGGATCACTGGTAACGCGGCATGGAAATTACTGTAAGGTGGATGGCAATTGTTTTATAGGTGATGACGATTCTCCTCAGGTGGGGGGCGTTCGCCTGATCGGGACCGGGCACTGGGTAACCAATAACTATTTCTACAATCTCCGAGGCGGGATATTCAGAGCCCCGCTTGCGCTTATGAACGGAATTCGACGACCGGCTGTAAACAGGTATTTTCAAGTAACCGACGTGGTGGTTGCCTACAATACCTGGGTCAACTGCAAATCGCCATGGCAGTTTGGTGTAGGATCAAATGTGGATCAAAAGGATGTACTTCCTCCTTCCGAAATCAGATCCGAAACACCTATTCGGACACTTATTGCCAATAACGTTATTTACAATGATGAAGGGGATCAGATGCCCATCCTTCGTTACGATTCCATAGATGGGATAGATTTTCGAAGCAACGTGATCAACAACCAGGGAGTCGCCTTCAAAGGAGTTGAAGGACTTGAAGAAAAGGAATTCACACTAAACAAAGTGGAAGAAAATATCTGGGTTCCTGCGTCGGGCCTTAGTGATGTAGAAGTACATTATGGATTTGAGTTTGATCAAATCACAAGGGATATGTTAGGGAATTCCCGGACAGAAAACAATTCAATTGGGGCCATCAACGGAGCCGTCATACGGAAAACCAATATAATGAAACCATCGCGGTACGGCCCTAAATGGTACGACCGAACACCCCTTGTGCCAGATTCAAAAATCCATTCGGTAAGTACTTCGAAGGAGTTGGCCGAGGCAGTAGTGAATGCGAGTGAAGGCGATATTATTGAATTATCATCGGAGCGATATGAAATAAGTTCTTCAATGAAAATCAACAAAAAGCTCACGCTACAATCGGCTGACTCTGTGCGCAAATCGACGATTTCATATATCGGAGAGGCTGAAACTCCCGCCTTCGAAATGAACCCGAAAGGCCAGCTGATTTTAAAATCCGTCATTCTCAGGGGATCAGGTCGTAATTACGCATTTGCCAGCCTGAAAGAAAATATGTCCAGCCATTACAATCTGACAGTTAAAGATACGGAAGTAGAAAACTTTGATTATGTGCTCAAAGCATACAAGTACTCATTTTCTGAGTATATCAAGTTTAATTTTGCAGTCATAAAAAACTGTAACAACGGACTGGAGCTTTCCAGTGAAGATGACGATAAAGGCGATTATAATGCTGAAAACATTTATATCGTCAATAGCCATTTTGAGGGTGTCGACCAAAATGTTGTGGACTATTATCGAGGAGGGTATGATGAATCTACTGTTGGAGGAAACCTGGTGATTACGGGTAGTACATTTACAAAAAGTGGAGGAAGAGAGAAGAATGGTATATTAATCAACACTTTTGGTATCGTTAATGTGGATCTTTCCGGAAACACATTTAGGAATAACAAAGTGAAACTAGTGGCGAGGCTTTGGGGCGCCAAGAATAATTCACATGCGGACAATGTTATCGAGAACTCGGGAAACCTGATTGTGGAACAAAACCTTCCGCTCAAGTTGATGTACTAGGAATTATGAAAGGCGTATTTCCAGGTCACAAGTAGGCATTACCTGACTAATGAACATTATTCATTGTTTAAAGTACCGGTGAATATCCTGTATTCTGCGATGGCACTTTATAGCTTGGTATTTTAATTGCGTAATAACCTGCCAGCCGGCAGCCCCATGTCAATAAGTTAAGCTTTTTGTTATTTGCAATTATTATAAACCTGGCAATAATAGGTAGTTCAACCCGCAATATGCATTAGAAATTCTATTACACATTGAAATTACTTTAAAATACGACACTTCGTTGCATCACTTCAACTCACCAGAACGATGCTCCGAAAGTAATCGGGACAAGTTATGCCTCGTTTCAGTAATGCCTTGTTTTATTGTATTTGCAATGCGCATGACGAACCTCCAATACATAATCCGGGTTCAAATACTTGAGAGAGGAAGAAGCAAAGGGATCAATTGTGCATCAGCACAGCGTTAGCAATTATTTGTAATTTATTAATTTAGTTATGGTTTCATCAATATCAATTCGCGTCAGGGCTATACGGATTGTAGCCGCCTTATTCATAATTGGTTTATTGGCCACTGTTTCCTGTGACCAAGTCAGAAGTCCCTGGATTAAAATAGATGATTTTGAGTCGCCAGACCCAATGGCAAACTGGACGTTGATGGATACCCAAAACGAGACCAATCCCAAAGTTGAAAACCCGCAAGTCACTGAAGTTCGCCGCAATGATGGAGAAACAAATAATTATCTCATTAAGAAACCAGCTGCCGAGGGGATAGTTGGAAATAGAAAAGCAATTAGCTATAGAAAACTACCTGTCTCAATAAATGTTGGCGAGACTTACACCTTCTATGTAAGGTTGAATGTTGAATATTTCCCAAACAATCATGTGTTTGGCTTAAGCAACATGGAACCTGAGGGGATCGTAAAACACGCCTACAATGCAATGGAACCCAGCCTGCGGGTAACTGATAGGTATGACCCGAACATAGCGTATAAAAACGATGGCACGCTGCTGGTTCGTAAGGATTCGTGGTACGATAAAATTTACAACCACCATGCTGACAGGTCAGCCAAGCCGATGGAAACCGATATTTGGTATGAGGTTTGGTGTGTTGTTAATAACGGTAAAAAATCGGATGGCGGTCAGAGCTATGACGTGTACATCCGAGGTGGCGAAGAGTTTCCGGAGCAGCAAAAAGTATATGTTGGTGCTGACTTTCGAATGAAACGAGAGCTGCCTATCATCTACTTCCAGGCTACCTGCAACACAGGTCCCGTAGATAAGCCGTATGGAAATGGCGGTTTGAGATACGATGATTTGTACATGGCCAAAGGAGTCGTCCTGACCAAACCGTATTAATTAACTAATCCTTTGAAATGAGCCTTGCAGGGATCAGCAACAGAAGGAGTTTGTCCGAATAGGGCTAAAACAAGCGGTTGGCATTTGTACCACTCGAAGAAAACATGTCTTCGGCATACCATCTGGTCGTTGGAAATGATGTGATTGAAATTCGGCGACACATTGGGTTTATATTAATATCTTAGCAAAGTATTATACAAGAAAAAATAATAGTCCAAATCATGAATATATTAAAGTTTTCACGAAAGAAAGTTATAGGGATTTATTTCGCCTTGGGTATCATTGTCATGTCATATTGTTCATGCGCGAGATCATCTGAAATTGTGGTTCGGGATTTACAGATGCAAATACCGTCGGGCATGCATACATTTACCGAAGAACTGCTGATAGGTGAAATTGCGGATACAAAGATTGAACACGTGGCCTATGTGGGGCCAACAGAGCAAACCATCACACTGACAGACAAGAATGTAACCATGTTCTTGTTTATAAAAGGTAATGGAACCCTCCATGCGGATTCGATGACATATGGCCTGGTGCCGGAATCCATTGCGATTCCTTTTGACGAGATCAGCAATTTACAGTTTGAGGTTCCTGCAGGGGAAGAACTGCATTTTGTGCGGTTTACCAAAAAATTATCTGATCAAGATATCGAAGATATGAACAATTTCCCGGAGGAAAACAAATATAATCTCTTTTTTACCCGATTTGCTGATTGCGAGTCCTATACCGAGAAGATAAAGAGTCCGAATACGATCAGTCGAACAGTACTGCCTGCCGATATTGTTCCCCGCGTTGCGTTAGGAACCGTAGAGGCGCCGGGACCCGATGAAGTAGGGGCCCACAAACATGCCATGCTCGACCAGTTGTTTTTGGGTTTAACCGATAATGATATTGTTGTACATGCCGATGGAGCCTCCGCTCAGCTTAAAGAGTATGCTTTGTTACATATTCCAATTGGATCGAGCCATTGGGTAAGTGTCGAAGAAAACAAAAAGATGTATTATATGTGGATGGATTTTTTCCTGACAAAAGAGGGACAGGAATGGCTTAAGACACATAAGCCGGTGAGTACGGATAAAAATGATTATTAGCAAGAAGAAAATAAAAAATGGGTATAGTTGTCCTTTTTTTTGCCATTTCCAGTAACCATTCATAATTGATATTTCAGGTAAATGCCTTAGATTGGGAAAATTACATTGATGCGCAGTGGCATTACTCCAACAATGAGTGGATTGGGACAATTACTGCCAAAGCTGGTTTTGTGATGACCAGACATACCTATAAGGTTTTTTGTTGGAGGTGGAGTGTAGTGACGGAAAGCTAAAAGATCGATTCTTATGATCGTTATCTTATCTTTTACCTATGATTTTGCGCCCCAACAAAAGTGCTGCAGTATTCGATTTATTTATAAAAAGCATCGTTTAAAAACAGGTTTTTCGTTTGATATTCTATCTTTAATTGGCTATATTAGAATTGGCTGTCGACTTATGATACTTTTTAAAATTTCGATGGATTCTTCCCAAATGAATGCGCATCGATTGGCAAGTTTTGAATGGGTTGTGTTTCAATATCGAAACAGAGGGTTCGGAAATGGCAAAGTATGTATCGGTGCCTAAAGTAAGGGAACTTATCTTAATTGATGGATGAAAACAACCGACTCAACCAAAAATAAAACGTAATAGTATGGCTAAGAAAGTGATAACATTTGGTGAAGTAATGATGCGTTTGTCACCACCGGGTTATTTAAAATTTTCGCAAGCTACTTCTTTCGAACTTGTTTATGGAGGTGGTGAGGCGAATGTGGCAATTTCGTGTGCCTATTTAGGCATGAAAGCAGCCCATGTAACCCGTTTCCCGGATAATGCGCTTGGAAGAGCGGCCACTCAATTTTTACGGAAGCATTGGTTAAGTACCGAACACGTGTTTTATGGCGAGAACATGATGGGCATATATTTTCTGGAAAAAGGTGCCGTGCATAGACCCAGTGAAGTAATTTATGGAAGGGAGGGGTCTGCATTTTCGTTGATACAGCCGTCGATGGTGGATTGGGAACATGTCCTTAAAGACGCCGATTGGTTCCATTGGACAGGTATTACCCCGGCCATTTCGGAAGGGGCTGCGATGTGCTGCCTGGATGCCATTAAAACAGCAAACAGATTGGGAATAACGGTTTCAGGTGATATTAATTCGCGCAGCAATATGTGGAAGTATGGGAAAACCATGCAAGAGGTTATGCCGGAGTTGGTGCAAAATTGTGATATTGTGATTACCAGCAGTCGTGGTATACGCAGTATGTTTGGGCTCGGTCAACCGGAGGATAAATTTCGGGTTTCAGCCAAGAACTTAATGGATACTTTTCCGAGAATAAATAAAGTCGTGGGTAAAACCAGAAAATCCTTAAGTGCTTCCCACCAACAAATACAGGGTAAAATGTGGAACGGACAGGAGTATATCAAAACCGAAATGTTGGACATAACACATGTGATAGATCGCGTTGGTACCGGTGATGCCTTTGCCTCTGGTTTGATCTACGGGTTGTTGCACTATGATGATGATATGCAAGCTTTGAATTTTGCTTCAGCTGCCTGCGCACTAAAACATACGGTTCCCGGAGATGTAAATATGGTGTCTCTGGAAAACGTGTTGAGTTTAATGGAAGGGGACACTTCGGGATCAATAAGAAGGTAGCGTTTGAGGATGGAAATGGGAAATAACACTGGGTATCATATAGAAAACCAATAACTAAATTTAATCATAAACACATCACTTGGCCTGGCTGCAAACAGATTAAGCAGCGAGTCATGAATTTTTGGTTTTCTGATGTTTTCATTTCTTGTTTGCTCGTGCGACCATACCAAATAAAATACCGAACCCAGCTTGTATTCCCAGCGAAATATAAGATTGGATCGAAACTGCGCAAAGGAAAAATCCGGGTTGTCCATGGTAAACGTCTCCGCGTTCGTCTCGTTAAAAGTATACACCTCCTTACCGGTATCATAGGCGTATTCGTTGGTCTTATAATGATGAAATCTTTCTGAACGGTTTTTCGATCCGGCATTGTTCACTCTTTTAAAATCTGTATAAGCACCTATCGAATAATACGGACTGCCGTAATACTGGATAGATAGTTCGGGGCTTAAATAATACTCTATACGTAAAGTTGTTAATAATATATCTCTATCCATAGTCGCGGCCATGTAAAGTACATTATCTCCCAGCTCAATATCTTCAATGTACTGATAGTTCTCAAAATTCTTTTCGTAATCGAAATCCAGACCTATGTAGAGTTGATTGACGGGGTGATAATTTATACCTCCGCCAAAATGATAGTATTTGGTTGGAAAACCGAATGAATGCCAGTAGCCGGAATTTACAAAATATGAAAAATCTTTAGCGCTGTTCGATTCAACCTCAACCTCAGCACCAGCATAGCTGTCCTTCAAAAGGGCCGGGCCGCCCCTGAGTACCCTGGTATCGAACGATGGCAACACCAGTTCACCCTTGAACTCGGTATTATACAAATTTTGAAACTGGACATTAGCTTCCAGTCCAACCCTGTTATCCATAATTTCACCTCCAAAACTACTATTTATTCTGTTATCAATCTCAAACTCATATTTCCTGAGAAAACCAGTAGATTCGATGCTTTCATAATTTATCCAGGCTTGTTGTTCCACCTTATCGGACACACGGACGAAACCAATGTCGTTTATATTAAATTGTGGCGACCAAAAACTCGACTTAAAGCCATATTTTAACTGACCTCCTTGTTTGCCAATTCTTATTGTAGCCCCTGTTCCGCTTAGGTTTGTGCGCAGGGTATCGTACGTTAGGTGTTCCGCATCCGGTCGTTGAAACCGGTGCAAATGAGATTCCTGCAAATCTTTGATAGATGCTTGACTCCCCGAGATATGACTTCCGGTTAGTTTTACGGTAAAAAAGTAATTCTTGTCCTGCCAATATTTTGTAAAATCAATACCTCCCGATGTAGCGTTATCCGTGAAGTTGTTTTTCAACACTTGCTCATCATTATTTCGGACCACGGAGTTAAAGCTTATCCCATAAATGGTATTCGCGTTATTAAGCTCTTTTTTTATACGTCCGGCAAAATAATTTGTCAGGGGTTCTAATGTTACTGTTCTTGCCCCCTCGTCGGAATAAATTTTCCCAAACTCTTTTCCAGTAACACTGTTCATCAGGCCAACTAACAAACCGTTTGAGGTTCTTCCGCTTAGTTTGGCTGACCCTAATATGGTAGTGTTCTCAGGTAAATCGGAATATTCCCCTTCTTGGGTATCCGGTTTATACCCTGGCAGGCTTCCCACACGTCTTGTATAAAAAAAGCGGTCCTGGTCAATATTGAAATCAAAGATATCCCTTCCTTCCAGGAAAAACGGTCGTTTCTCGTCAAATCGGGTCTCGTAAGCTGTAAGGTTTAACTCGGATGGATCAGCTTCAACCTGACCGAAATCCGGGTTTATGGTTGCGTCAAGAGTAAAGTTCGAAGAAATACCGATTTTGGCATCCAAGCCCCCATTTAACCCTGTGTGCCATTTACCGATATAAGGATTCTGCTGGTCACCTTTGTAATCCAATTTAACCGACGCATAAGGGAGAAGCTCCACCTGGCGCGATGACCTGATACGCTCAATGCCATTAAGTTCACCAAATAAATATACCATAGCGGAGGCATCCTGGGGGATCAACTGCCAATGGCTCTCTTCCTGTTCGCGATCAATCCAGCGCCACACATGCATGCCCCAAATTTTCCGGTTGCCTTTGTTATATCGCAACTGGCTAAATGGGATTTGTATTTCGGCTGTCCACCCCGAGTCCGCTAAAGAGGTAGCCGCATCCCAAATTGCGTTCCAGTTCAGGTCTTGGCTTTTATCGCCGTAATGTTTCAAATCTATTTTCTGGCCGGCCGCCGTCACATTAAATTCAAAAGCCGTACGCTGGTCGTAGTAACTGTCAAAGGCTATACCTACCGCATCCCCCGAAAACTTGTCCCTTCTATCCAGTATACGTCTTATCTTGTCCGGTTCGGTATCCATGCATTTTATGGCCACATAAATATAATCGCGGTCATAAAGTACCTTTATGTAGGTTTCCTGGGATGGATTGCCCCCTGAATTGGGGAATTGCTGCTTAAAATCACCATCCCAAACACCCTGGTTCCAGCATTCGTCGTCAAGCTTGCCATCAATTCTGGGTGCATGGTCAATCCGATGGGTTGTGTATTGTCGTTTTTTATTTTCTTCTCTATTAGCCGGGTAAAGAAGTAAACATATCAATAACTGAAAAGAAATGAAAAGTAACTTCAAGTTGAATTGCATAAGTCATTGACTAAATATTTGAAAATAGAATTGGACATTTGCTCATTCAGTCACTTTATCATCTTTGGCAGTTATTGATTGCGAATCGCATTTTTTCTGGTTAAACTGCCCTTCTAAAGAAACCCATACCAGACAATAATACCGGTATTTATCACTACATAACAACCTTCAGAACTCATCCCCAAAAATAATAAGCTAAAAGTTATAAAAATATTTTCGAATCTACACTATAGTATCAAGATCATCATGTTATGCCAGTTAATATAACTACGGGATATCTTTAAATTAACTTTCGTGCTTACAACCTCCAGTTTACACCAACGCTAAAGTAACTTACCCCAAAGCCAAGTTCGGCGAAGGCGCCAATATTCTTGTTGAAACCATATCGGATGCCCGCAAACAGATCGGTAGCCAACGTGGTATCATTATCTTTCACGTTGTTTTGTGTGTTGGGATTTGTGTATTTGGCCCTTTCGAACTTTAGTCCCAGAAAAGCACCGCCATAAACATCAATATTTCTCCATTCCTGACTTCCGGTCAAATCCACCATGTCAAAATGATAGACAGCTCTTGGACCAATTAAAGTTTGGCTATAGTCAACCGAAAAGGATGTGTTTAGAATACTGTTGTTGTATTCGCCACCGGCCATAGACAGTAATCCGCCAACGCCAATATAACCCATGCCAATTTTGTCGCTTAACCCATATTCATAGTGGATTGTAATAGCGGGGGACTGGGAAGTGTACATGTTGTCATTCATAGAAGGGACGCCAACAGCAATGCCAATGTCTTGTTGTTCAAAAGTTAATGGTTGGGCATTAATGGATATTGTAATTAAAAAGAAAGTAACTACTGAAATAATAATTGTCTTCATGATTTAATAATTAAAGTGTGTGTTGTTTAAATTCCAAGTTTTGCATAAAAATAAACGACCTAAATTAAAATTTATACATTTTTTAATGTGATTTTTATTCCTCTGTAACTTTATAAACTTTAATAGTATCAATTGGAGTGTGTAAAAGACACCATACAGGGTTTCTATTGCCAGAGGCATATAAGCCAGCATTGCTCACGTAAAAGAAAGTTTCTATTCCTGGCTGCTCATAGTATGCCAGAACAAGTTTTTTGGGAATAGAATCGGGAAGGGGGTATCTAGTCACCTGCGATGGGTAAATCAGATAATCGCCAGGTTTTAGTTTCGAATAATTAGCATCAAATTGTTTCAGTTTATTTTTATTGGCATACCATTGCCAACCCCAATGACCGGTATAGTATATGTTTTTATGCATAGGTAGTTGAAGTTTATTTTGTACAACTCGATAAAAATTAGCGAAATGCCAATCGGAAATACCAAGAGCAAGACCTAAAGCTACAGATGTTATAATTGAGATGTATTTGATGGCCTTTCCCGCATGTGTGAATAATGGATCCCCGAGAATAAGAAGGAAAGGTAATAGCAATAATATATGTCGCGTTGCCATAAAAGGAGCAAAAAGTACTAAAAACGTGCAGATGCTAATTGCATAGATAAATATGTCAGGATGAGGCGAGAGAACAGAGTTCTTATTTCTTGTTTTAATAAGCATTAATAAACGGCTATAGATAGGAGACAATGCTATCAGGCCATTTATACCAAAAAGAACCACTAAAACTATTTTTTGAAGTTGATATTTTATAGGAGAGTACAAAGACCATAGGATCCATACCAATCCGATTGCAATTACCGCATATAATTTATTGTCTGTATTTTTGAATGGCTTATAAGCTGAAATAAAAGCCAAGGAAAAAGGAGATATTGCACCGATGCATATCAAAAAAGAAGTTACTATTTTAGGATGAAAAGAATTGGCAGGTCGGTCTAGAATATGAACAGAACCATAATCGAAGTAATTAAAAAACGACCAGGTTAAAATAACAGATATAGGAATAAGAAATGCCAGAAGGTACTTATAGTCTTTTCGCAAGATTATTATTAAACCTAATGCGCCAAGAAAAGGTAATGTACTATATTTAATCATTATCCCTAAAGATAGAAGTATAGCACTGAACCAATAGTAATGTTTTTTATCTGGGTTTAGGGCTACTAAAGAATAGTAACAACTAAATAATATCAAGGACAAAATAGGAATGTCAGTCATTACATTCTGGTTCACGATTAAGGGAGTTGAAAGTCCAAATAATACGAGTAGGTAGTGTTTGTTTTTTACATTTAATGAGTTTATAATTTTGTTAAATGCTATTAAGCTAATTAAGACGAAAATAGACATTAGGATATGTAAACTTATTTCGGAGAAACCGAATATGTTGGTATAGATGGCTAACAAATAAAAAAATAAAGGGGGTTGATTAAAAGAATATAATGGACTTGAAGTTCCATACCAATTGATTAAGCCATGCATTGCTTTCTCGTGGTTTTGTTGAATAAGTTGAGCAGCTTCTAAATGAAAGGTATCATCGATATGGAAAGCTTTATTTATATTAAAAGCAGTTAGAACTATAAATATAAATATCAGTAGTAAAACACTGGTGTTTTTTTTATACGAAAACATAAAACTAAAGTAATAAAATCAATTTAGAACGGCAGAATCAACAAATGAACCCATTTTGAAAATAAAACCAAGGTATAAACTTACAATTTGCATATTCAATGGCAACATTACAACGAGTTTGTATGATATTTTAGTCTTAATAAGTAATAGAATTCTTTTTTTTAAAGGGTATAAAATTACCTTTTAAACGACGCAAAATACAATTTATTTATTTTAAGCGTAACTGTTTTCAAATTTCTTGCCAAGTGCAGCCAACAATTTATTAACTTTGCCGCGTCAAACACAAAAATCATTAATCATGTCGGTAGCGATGAATCGCCAAAGAAAGGTGACCACTCACGTGTTGAGTGAAATGAAGCACAATAAAGAAAAAATTGCCATGTTGACAGCCTATGACTTTTCATTGGCTAAAATTGTTGATCAGGCAGGAGTTGATGTTATTCTGGTGGGTGATTCAGCTTCGAATGTGATGGCTGGATGGGAGACTACATTGCCAATAACGTTAGATCAGATGATATATCATGGCGCTTCAGTAGTTCGTGGTGTAAACAGAGCATTGGTGGTAGTAGATATGCCTTTTGGTACCTATCAGGGTAATTCAAAGGAGGCCTTGTCGTCGGCTATTCGAATTATGAAGGAAACGGCAGCTGACACCGTTAAGTTGGAAGGTGGAGCCGAAGTGGTTGAATGTATCTCAAGAATATTGTCCGCTGGTATTCCTGTGATGGGCCATCTTGGATTGACACCACAATCTATTCATAAATTTGGCACTTATACCGTAAGAGCCAAACAGGAAGAAGAAGCTAAAAAACTGATTGAAGATGCACATTTGCTGCAAGAGGCCGGTTGTTATGCTATTGTGTTGGAGAAAATACCTGCGGATTTGGCCAGGAGGGTGGCAGATGAGCTGACGATTCCAATAATTGGTATTGGAGCGGGTAGTGGAGTAGATGGCCAAGTACTGGTATTACATGATATGCTGGGCATCAACCAGGAGTTTTCACCACGATTTTTGCGCAGATACCATAACTTGTTTGCCGAGATCAGCGGAGCTGTAGGTAACTATATAGAGGACGTTAAATCCGTAGACTTCCCCAACGAACGGGAACAATATTAATTACAGTCATCAGCAAATGGTTATCAGTGAACAATGAAACTGCTAACTGCTAACTGCTAACTGCTAACTGAAAAAAATGGAAATACTTTTTGAAGACAATCATATTATTGCCGTTAATAAATCGAACGCTGAAATAGTTCAGGGTGATAAAACCGGCGACGAGGCCTTATCGGATAAGGTGAAGGCCTATGTTAAAAATAAATACAATAAACCAGGTGATGTATATTTGGGTGTGGTGCACCGTATCGACCGTCCGGTAAGTGGTGTAGTGCTTTTTGCCCGTACCAGCAAAGCGGCAACCCGTTTAAGTAAGATGTTTCTTGAAAAACAGATTAAGAAAACCTATTGGGCCATTGTTAAAAACCTGCCGGAACAAGATTCGGGAAAGTTGACCCATCATTTGATCAAGAATCAGGAGAAAAACCGTTCCAGTGCCTATGATACGCCTCGTAAGAATTCTAAAGAAGCGGTGTTAAATTATAAACTGATTTCCAGTTCGGCCAATTATCATATGTTGGAAATTGATTTGGAAACAGGGAGGCATCATCAAATCCGTTGTCAACTGGCAAAGATCGGTTGTCCCATAAAAGGCGATTTAAAATATGGTGCGCCTCGCTCCAACAAGGGTGGAGGCATTAATCTTCATGCCCGAAGAATAGAATTCGAACACCCCGTAAAAAAAGAGCTTGTGGTTATTGAAGCTCCCGTCCCCAAAGAAGATCCGCTTTGGCGGGAATTTGAGAATGTTGTTTAACAGTTATCAGTCTCCGGTTCAAAGTCATTCGCTATTGGGTATCATTTACCAGCTACGACAGTCAACAGCAGACTAAAAACTACCTACTGTTATTCCAAATCTTTCCCGTTAAAATATAAAGGCATCATATCTTTGGCAGAATCCACTACCCATATTTCAGAACTGCTATCTAAAATGGTCTTAATGCTGTTGTGGAAACGGGTTTCGGTTTCTAACATCACTTGGCGGCATGAACCGCAGGGGGAGAGAGGGGTGGATACCAGATTCCCTTTTTTTATGGCAGTCACGGCCATGGATTTTACGGCCACATCGGGGTATTGGGCATTCGCCCAAAAAATAGCCGTTCGTTCGGCACAAATACCTGATGGATAGGCTGCGTTTTCTTGGTTGTTGCCGGTGACAACTTCTCCATTTTCGAGCAATAGAGCTGCACCTACTTTAAAGTTTGAATAAGGAGAATATGAATTTTCAGCTGCCTCTCTGGCTTTGTTTAAAAGTTCAATTTCTTCGTCGGGGAGTTCTTGAATATTGTTGTATTGCTTAATTTTTGTAACGATTTTTAAAAGCTTCATATTTTTCTATTTGTTTCAAAAGTAGTATTAATGCAACATAATCACAATTTTACGTTTTAATTATTGGAATGATTGTTGAAATCGGTAATAACAGATTTGGGATAATTCAACTGAATAAAGAAAGTCTTGAAACTGAATCATCAATTTTTTTATATTTGTCGTTAACTCACAATTAAAGATTACAATGAAAAATATGCTTCGTTTGTCACTATTCATAGTGTTCTTTGCAAGTTCGGTAGTTCTATTAGCACAAAGCAAAAGTCGTGTACAATATATCCAAGAATATCACGAACTGGCCATAAAAGAAATGAACCGTGTGGGAATTCCCGCCAGTATAACCTTGGCACAAGGGATGCTGGAGTCGGGAAACGGTAATTCCACTTTGGCCCGTAAATCCAATAATCACTTTGGCATCAAATGCCATAACGATTGGAGCGGCAGAAAAGTTTACCACGATGACGACCGCAAAGGGGAGTGTTTTAGAAAGTACAAAAACGTTTATCAGTCCTATATCGACCATTCTGATTTTTTAACGGGGAAAAAACGTTATGCTTCGTTGTTCGACTTAAAAACTACCGATTACAAAGGCTGGGCAAAAGGACTTAAAAAGGCAGGATACGCCACCGACCCCAAATATGCGCACCGATTAATCGATATTATTGAGGAAAACGACCTGCACCAATTTGATAAGGGGGGGACATTTGTGCGGAACTGGGGTGGTAGCGACAAATCCATTTTAAAGACTTCATCGGACGATGATTTTACCATAGATGCCTTCGGTGCTCATCAGGTTAAACTTAATAATGGTGTTAAATATGTGACCGTACAGGATGGGGACACTTTTGAAAAAATAAGTCGTGAATTTGGGTTGAAAAGCTGGGAGTTATACACCTATAACGACCTGCCGGAAGATGCACATATTTCGGAGTTCAAATATATTTATGTGCAACCTAAACGAAACAAAGCTCATCGAAAACATAGTTTTCATAAAGTTAAAGAGGGCGAAACGTTGCAATACATCTCCAATAAATATGGTGTGAAGTTAAACCGACTTAATCGTTATAACGAACTGTCGGAGGGGGATAAAATAGAAACAGGACAGTATATTCAGCTTAGAAAACGAAAAAAATAGCGCTGCAAAAAATCACCAACCGGGGGATTTCGTTTTTCAAACATTATTCCCAGCGCACACCTGTATTTTTCCCAAAGGAAACCTTACGCATGGTTCCCATTAGAAAATGTAAGGTTGAGGGAAGGCCATAAAACAAAAAATGTAAATTGTAGCTAATAAGCCTAAACATAAAAGCAAAAGATATTTGAGTATTCTGAATATCTTTTGCTTTTATGTTTAGCGTGTATTCTATATGTCAACTTTATACATTGAAACCATAATATGTATACCTCTTAATCTGAATTTAGCTGTTAAAGCCATTCATAAAATAGCATTAAAAGGTTCTACTGCCATAAAATACCCTATCCTCATATCTTTAATGCTGTATAATCAGCTTTTTAGAAAGGTCGCTACGAGGATTTTGAAGTTTTAAGATATACATACCATTGGGTAAATCCGCTATATTTATTCTGTAATCTCCCCGATAGGCCGGATAAATAAATTGTTTTACCTGCATACCGGTACTATTATAGATAAATCCTTGCAAATCCGTATTGGTAATCACTTTCAATGTTAAATCAGTGGAAGCAGGGAGAGGGTATATCCCCATGTCCTCAATGGAAATTAGTTCAGCTACAGTAGGTTCGTCAACCGTAAAACTGCAAGGAAATGGATCCTGTGCAAAAGGAGTCGAATTGTCGGTGTCCCAATTTTCAACGTTATTAATCACTACCAGTAACTCCTCTTTGGTTCCCATTGTTTTTGCACAAGTGTACATGGCGTTGTCATTTTCCACAAAAGAAAAACCATGATAAACATGAACAGCATCTACACCTATGGTCAGGTTAGGAGGTAAATCGGAAGTAGAATTAGAGTAAGAATGTTCGTCAAATGAATCCTGGGGTTTATCTATCCAGTTCTGATTATAATTTATCCCTGCAATAAATCTGGGATTGGATTTCTCACCCTGATAAGCCAGTATCTGGTCTCCCGCTACCGACAAGGTCATTTTATCACCGGTAATTACACCATTGGAGGCTTCAGGTAACTGAACCCCATTGTAGGTTTTAACCCGGATTACTTCCCCTGCCAATACTTCCGATGAGGCAGTCCAGGTAAAATGACTTTCGGGATATTCACTGTTAAATTCTCCGGTGGCTGTCCAGCCGTTGTCTGTAAAGTTTATTTTGGTATCTGTAACTACATTATTGAGCAGAACAAAAGAAAAATCATCCGTGCTACCATCGCTGTTTATCGCGATAAACGCGATATCTCCTTCTTCCAGGATTGTTTGAGTATGGCTAACCATTGTGATTAGAAAGGTCACCATTATAAAAAATATTTTTTTCATAGCTTACCATTTTAGTTTCGGGAAGGGTAAATACCAGTTAATGCGATGATATAATTCACCGTAATATAGGGCTGCACATTATTCACAGCCTGGTTTGCGCCCGTATTCCCAATTGATACGTTTGGAGCGCCCCCATTGGCATTTTGATTGGTAGAGTACATATTCTCTCCCGAAACCGCCGGATATGTACCTGTCGGGTCATCCGAATTGGCTTCATCATCATATACGTGATTAACAATGGATACACTATGAGAATGGGACGGGAGCTGCGTTATGTTAAGGGTGTTGTTTTCTGTGCCGCTCTTTTCTCCCAATACTCTCCGGCTTAATCCCGGACCCTGACCAGGGTGCATTGGCACTCTGCTGCGCAGGTCGGGCAAAGCAAAGGTAGTTCTTCCATCTCCTCCGTAGGTGGTTCCTAAGATAGAGAACAGTGCGCTATTATTGGCTATTGATAACAACTGACCATCACAAAAGGCCCAGCCTCTTGGTTCGTAATTTCCGGCAAACATCCTTACCTCTCCAATAAAAGGTTCCTGTGCCATAATACCAGTCGAAGTAATTAATAAGCATACAATAAGTATATGTTTTTTCATGTTCTTAAGCTTTTAATTGAAAAATGTTTTTAAGTACAATGGAGAATCTCCTAGTTTCGTGGGGGAAATAAGCCATATAAACATATGATGTAATTAATACAGGTATAGGGTTGCATATTGTTGATGGCTTGATTGCCACCGGTATTTCCGATCTGAACAACAGGGCCGGCCGCTTCTGCATTATGATGTGTAGAATACATGTTCTCACCCGACATAGCCGGATATTTCCCGGTAGGATCATCGGAATCGGCTTCCATGTTGTAAACCGGGTTAGTTACGGCAAGGGCATGCGTATGGTTTGGCATTTGGTTCACCGTCAGTGTCTCGGTTTCTGTTCCTCCTTTTTGTCCTAGTGTCCTGGGAGATAGTCCGGGGCCATTCCCTTCATGCACTGCCAGGCGACCTCTTAAATCGGGTAAGGCAAAAGTGGTTCTTCCATCGCCTCCATACGTGGTTCCTAAAATGGAGAACAAAGACTGGTTTTGATTAATAAGTAAAAGTTGTCCATCGCACAAGGCCCAGTTCCTGGGTGCAAAATTACCGGCGAACATTTTTATTTCACCCAAATAACCTTCCTGCGCGTAAGCGCATGTAGCGAAAACAAAAAGTGTAACTAGTGTAAAAAGCTTTCTCATAACAAATTGGTTTTTGTAATTAATCGATATCTTCTAATAAGATAACATCCTATAAACCATTTTGTCAATTTTTATTAGCCTCTAATCAAGATTCTTTTTATGAATGCATTAAAAATGATGACGAGCAATTTAAAATAAATCATAGTATAATAGCCTAAGAAATTACGAATTAAGGAGTTGTTCGGGCATAAGCACAATAATATCTTGAGTTGTCAGAAAGCAATCTGGCAATGATCCAATTCTTTAAATCCGTTTAAAAACTCTTTAGCTGTCATGCGCTTTTTGCCGGCTAATTGAAGTATATGTATTTTTAAGGTTCCTCCATTGCCCGAAATCTCGATGGTGGATTTTCCATCGGTAATGATGGTGCCAATTGGTTTCAGGTTGTCTTCCTTAATTTCAGTTTCAAATATCTTAAGGCCGAGTTTTTTGCCATTTGTGTTTATAATTTCCGTCCAGGCGGCAGGGTAGGGGCTGAGTCCTCTTATTTTGTTGTGTACTTGCTCCAAAGGTTGTGACCAATCAATTTTACAGTCCTCTTTAAATATTTTGGGTGCCGGATTTAACACTGTGTTCTTGCCAATCAGGTCATCCTGTGTTTTAGTTTCAACGGTGCCTTTACGAATTTTGTCAACCGTTTCCAATACCAGCTCAGCCCCCAGTACCATCATCTTATCGTGAACCGATCCTGCTGTGTCTTCGTCAGTTATGGGCATCTTTTTTTGGTCGATGATATTGCCGGTATCAATTTCGTGCTGAAGGAAGAAGGTAGTTACACCTGTTTCCTTGTCGCCATTCATTACCGCCCAGTTGATAGGGGCGGCACCACGGTACTGTGGTAATAACGACCCGTGAAGATTGAATGTGCCCAAACGTGGCATATTCCATACTACTTCCGGCAGCATCCTAAAGGCCACAATTACTTGTAAATCGGCTTTTAAAGCCCGCAGCTCCTCCAGGAAGGATTCCGCTCTCAGTTTTTCTGGCTGTAATACGGGTATGTTATGCTGCATCGCATAGTCCTTGACCGGTGAAGTTTTGATCTTCTGCCCTCTTCCTGCCGGTTTATCAGGTACCGTGATGACACCTACCACATTATATTGGTTCTCCACAAGAATCCTCAGGCTTTCAACCGCAAATTCGGGGGTGCCCATAAAAACGATACGTAAATCTTCTTTATTTATTGACATGTTCTGATTTGGTTTTTAGCTATTGATGATTGGCTGTTAGTAGTTTGCTGTATTAGTTGTTCCTTGTTGAATACCAGAGGCATTCATCTTTTATGCATTCATCGTTCCGACTTTATACCTATCTACATTTACTCCAACGAAGTATTTCCTTTTTGATGTTTGGGGTGATAAGGACAGTACTTGCATCCGTTACCGCAGCAATAACCCCGTTCTGACAGATATTTTTTTGTCATTATCCTAAAACCGCGTGGGTCCATCATAAAATCCACACCTTCCTTTAAAGGCTTTTGCGGATAGTAGTCATCGATATAATCCATTCTCTGTTTTTTGCAAAGATAGAAAAATAGATAAAAGCCACGATCCATTGGCTCATTGCCAACGATTATTTCTCCGAAAAATGTTTCATGAACTGAATTCTAAGGTATCCAGCTGGGTTTATTGCTTTTGACTGACTAAGCATTCCTTTTATTTGTTCAATTGTGCTAAAATCCTTTTTCATCATCCAGGTTTTTAAGTCGTTTAGCATTAACTGGATATGCGCAAAACCGTTTTTGTAGAGTGTAGAAGCAACCTGAACGGTTGAAGCTCCGGCCAGGAGCATTTTTATTAAGGTATTGCCATCGTGAATGCCCGTTGATGCGGATAAATCGCACTCTACACGATCGCTCATAATGGCAATCCATCTCAGCGGCATAATATAATCCGTTGGAGAGCTGAATTTATTGGCCGGGACAATGTCAAAGGAGTCAATATCAATATCGGGAGAATAAAACCTGTTGAAAAGGACGATACCATCCACACCTGCGTTGGAAAATCGAGTGAGCATCGCTGCCAGATTAGAGAAGTAATTACTTATTTTAATGGAGATAGGTATAGAGACTTCCTTTTTAACCGCATTAATGATCTCGAAATATACTTTTTCGTTTTCAGCACTTGTCGATTCAGGATCCGAAGGTAAGATGGATATGTTAAGTTCCAGTCCATCGGCACCGGCATCTTCAAGAGACTTAGCGAAGTAAGGCCAATTGTGAGCAGTGAGGCAATTGATACTGGCAATAACCGGTATTTGTGTGTTTTGCTTGCAATCCGTAATAAGCTTTAAATATTGGGTTAACGTATCTTCCACATCATACGACTCATAAAACTCCATGGTTTCGGGATACAAATAATTTTCTGAGTGCATCTTGTTTAACTCATGCTCCATTTCAGTAACAATCTCCTCTTCAAACAATGATTTCAACACTACGGCTCCGGCACCATGCTTTTCTAGTTCGATAATGTCATGTAACGAATTGGTTAATCCCGAAGCAGCGGCTATTATAGGGCTTTTGAGTTTAAGTCCCATATAAGAGGTAGATAAATCTAGCATAATAGTATATTTGAATAGTTTAATAAGATATCCTAATTTAAACATTATTTTATAGATGAAGCAAGATTAAAGTCATCTATTTGAATTCGTAAATCGTTTTATAGTTTATGGACAATAAAAACACATATAAGGCAGTTGGATTAATGAGTGGAACTTCGCTTGATGGTTTGGATTTGGTTTTAAGTGAATTTGTGCGTTCCCGGAATGTATGGGATTTTAAGATTCTAAAGGGGAAAACGGTTGAATATTCCGGAAAGATGATAGAGGATTTGTCCCGTGCGCAGCGTTTAAGCGCATACGACTTTGTTGAACTGCACCGACGGTATGGCCAATATATGGGGCAAGAAGTGGCCAAATTTGTTTCCGATGAGATAGGGATCGATTTTGTGGCATCGCATGGGCATACGGTTTTTCACGAACCCGGGAAAAATGTTACATTCCAGATTGGTTGTGGAGCTCAGATTGCGGCAGGGAGCGGTTTAAATGTTGTTTCCGATTTTAGAACCCTGGATATCGCGTTTGGGGGACAAGGTGCTCCTTTGGTTCCCATGGGCGATAGACTTTTGTTTGGACATTACGGGGCTTGTGTTAATCTTGGTGGTTTCGCTAACATATCGTACGAAGATAAGGACAACCGTATTGCGTTTGATATTTGTCCGGTTAATATTGTGCTCAACGATTTGGTAAATAATGGGTTCGGACATGCATATGACAAAGGAGGAGAGCTTGGAGCCCAAGGGAAAATGAATGAAAGTATGTTGGATGAATTAAACAAGCTCAACTATTATCAGGTTTCCGAGCCAAAGTCATTAGCCAGGGAATGGGTGGAGGAGGTTTTTAACCCTGTTTTAAATAAGTATGAACACATTAATGCAAAGGATAAATTGGCGACATGCTACTTTCATTTTGCGCAACAGATAGCCCATGTCCTAAACAAAAATAAGATTGGAAGCGCCCTTTTTACCGGAGGTGGCACGTTCAATACGTATCTGATGAAACTAATTTCCGGTTTTGCGGAAACCGAGCTAGTAATTCCAGACAAACAAGTCGTTGATTTTAAGGAAGCTCTGATTTTTGCATTCCTGGGTGTTTTGAGAATGGAAGAACAAGTAAACTGTTTGTCGTCAGTTACCGGAGCTCGCCAAGATAATATTGGAGGAAGTGTGTTTATCCTTTAAACCCGGATTATATTAGAGGTACGTATTTTGTTTTGTAAAACTTTCTGATTTATATCTCATAAAAAAAGACAAGGTTCTCGATTGGAGAAGCTTGTCTTTTTTTAATTCGTTTAAATCGCCTTAGCGGTTGTAACTATATTTTTTTTTCGTACTTGAAAAATTCCAGGTTATGTCCCATTTTTTCCTTTTTGGTTTTCATATAAAACTCGTTATAAGGATTGGGTTTTACTTCAATGGGTATGTTTTCAACTACTTCAAGCCCGTAACCTTGCAGTCCAATACGCTTAATCGGGTTGTTGCTCATCAATCTCATTTTGCACACGCCCAGTTCCCTTAATATTTGTGCGCCAACACCATAGTCTCTTTCGTCGGCTTCAAATCCCAGTTCAACATTTGCATCAACGGTATCCATGCCTTCTTCCTGAAGTTTGTAGGCTTTTATCTTGTTCATTAAGCCTATTCCTCGTCCTTCCTGGTTCATATATACGATAACACCTTTCCCTTCGCTCTCAATGGCTTCCATAGCTTTGTGCAACTGCTCACCGCATTCACATCGTTTCGAATGGAAAATATCTCCTGTAGCACACGAGGAGTGTACTCGAACTAAAATTGGTTCGTCAGCTTCCCATTCTCCTTTTATCAAGGCCATATGTTCCAGTCCATTGGATTTTTGTTTAAAGGGTATAAATTGGAAGTCGCCGTATTCAGTGGGCATATTTACCTGAACACCTTTTATGACCAAACTTTCTTTTTTAAGTCTATAGGCAATCAGATCCTTAATGGTAATCAGTTTCAGATTAAATTTTTTGGCTATCTCCACAAGTTCGGGAAGTCGGGCCATGGTGCCGTCCTCGTTCATTATCTCCACCAAAACGGCAACAGGCGAAAGGCCTGCCAACCTGGCAAGATCCACTGCCGCTTCGGTATGTCCAGCTCTTCGCAGAACTCCTCTTTCTTTGGCTTTTAAAGGGAATATGTGTCCGGGTCTACCCAGGTCTTCAGGCTGAGTTTTTTTGTCGCACAGGGCTAAAATGGTTTTGGCTCTATCCGATGCGGAGATGCCCGTTGTACACCCATGTCCGTTAAGATCAACCGAAACAGTGAAAGGAGTAGCATGAAGTGCGGTATTTTTGCCTACCATCAATTCCAAATCCAGTTCTTGGCAACGTTTTTCCGTAATTGGGGTACAAATCAAACCCCGGCCATGTGTTGCCATAAAGTTTACCTTTTCAGGTGTCATCAACTCGCCGGCGGCAATAAAATCTCCCTCATTCTCTCTGTCTTCATCGTCGATAACAATGATAAGCTCTCCTTTTTTGATGGCATCAATGGCCTCTTCAATCGTGTTTAATTGATATGTTTTATCGCTCATGGCAACAATAATATTTTATAGTATAGTGTTTTTTAGGCTCGCAAAGGTAATTAAATATTTTACGCTCAACAATGAAATAACTCACTCCCTTTTACCCAAATAATTATCCGGGATTGTTGAAGGGCGCGTCTTAGTTGATTCCGGCCTTCTTCTTTTTGAAACGTGAAAACAACTTTTGGAAAAAGATAGTGTAAGCATCTGCGTTTAAAATAGCTGAATCCGAGGCTGCTTTGTAGGTTAGGAAAACACCAATAGGAAACAAAACAACCGATGATAACCACATTCCCATATGTGGCGGCCATACTTCTTCTTTGCTTACTTTTAAACCGAAAGTGTCGATGATGTAATAAATAATAAAAAACACCACGGAGATCACTACCGGCATTCCGAGTCCGCCTTTGCGAATGATAGCACCCAACGGGGCACCGATAAAAAAGAAAATAAAGCAGGCAAACGACAGGGTAAACTTTCGGTGCCACTCTATTTTGTGACGAACCAGGTGGTAGTCTACTTTATCAATATTGATCAATTGCTCGTCTATTTGTCCTTTGGTGTCGCGGGCCCGCCTTAGCGCATTTTCAAGTGTCATCACCTTCTTCTGTGCGTCAAAGCTCTCAAATACACTGTCTATATTCGCAATCGCAAACTCGTCTATTTTTCTTTCCCTAAATGTTTCCATCAACGTTGAATCCATTTTAGCTTTTTCTTCAATGGCTTGCCTTGCTTTCCGGTTCATCGATTTGTTTTGGCTAAAGTAATTACTTTGTACGCGAGGTTTTAACTTTTCAATAATACTATCCCTTTCTTGTTGCAGCGTATCGGAGTCGTTGGCCAATTGTTTAAGGTTTTTCATCCTGTTGTGGTTTTTAAAAAGACCTTCGTCGTAACGGTTAAAGTCCATCCCTTGCATCGGAATAAGGGCTACTTGCTTTTTAAAATAGTCCACTCTGAACTGTTGCCGGTCCTTTTTTCGGATGCTTCTTTTTTGGCGGTCTGCCTTTTCATCATACGTTACGCCGTCCCAAAGTGTCAGTTTTAACGATTTCTTATCGCTTGAAAACTCCAACATTCCAGAATCTGCAATAGTCACATTGCTGTTTTTGGCAAGCTTGTTTCTATGGTCGTAAATCATAATGTCGTATAGCATCTCATCGGTCTTCGACTTCTTTTCTATTTTAATGCTGAAATCCGTAAGTCCGTTGTAAAATACTTTTTCTTTAATGTCAAACTCCGGGCTAGCTTGCCGGACCGACCATAAAAGGCTATATAGCTTTAGGTTGGCTACGGGTAACACGTTGTTAGAGAATTTGAAAGCACCTAAGCATACAATAACGGTCAAGATGACTAATGGTGCCATTATACGTGGCAACGAAATGCCTGCCGATTTAAGTGCCGTTAGCTCATAGTTTTCGCCTAAATTCCCAAACGACATTAACGAAGCTAAAAGTATGGCAAGCGGCAGGGCCATTGGTACCACCTGAAGAGAAGCATAGAATATGAGTTCTGCAAGCACGTTAAGTTCTAATCCTTTGCCTACCAAATCATCAACATATCGCCACAAAAATTGCATCACCAATATAAAAAGCGAAATAAAAAAGGTCATGACGAGTGGGCTCAAATAGCTTTTTAAGATGAATATATGCAGTCGCTTCATGTTTCTGTATTACTTTTTTTGCTGTCGGTATGCATGAATAATGCCAAAAAAAATGCATCCTTGGAACCGGCAAATTCCAAGAATGCAAAGTTAATTTAATATTTTAATGTACGCCAAAAAATTAAACAGAGCCTAAGCCATGTTTAAGCTGGTCTATCTGTTGGTTCCATAACTCAACAGAATCTTCCTTTTCGTCATTCTCGATGAAATCGGTTACCACAAGAGCCGTTTCCCCGGTCAATTCATCCACATTGATGCTGAATTCAAAATAGGTGTCTTCCTCTTCGTCATCCAACCAGTGAAACCTAATGTACTTGTTATCCTTCTTAGAAATTAATTTGGCTTCTTGTTCAGATTGATCCCAGATAAAAGTATATTTTTCTCCTTTTACATTTACGTCATCCGCAAACCATTCCGAAAGGCCACTTGGTGTCGACAATCGGTTGAACAAGATGGAAGGTGAAGTTCTAATAATAAATTCAAGCTCAATTTTTTCTTTTAGTTCTGCCATTGCAAAAAATTATTGTATAGGTTTAATGTACCGCGTACAATATAATATATTTAACGCTATTTATGAAACTAGTGTGAAGCTTGATTATTTCCCAAATTAATTTTCACCCTATTTTCCTTGCTCCTGCTTTACGCTTTTTTTGTTGTAGCTTAGGCTTCCAACATAGCGGGACAGGCTATGTCCGGGTAACTTGCCTTGGATAAAGATTATTTATTATCAAAATTCTAGTTCATAGAATTATAGCACTCTTGATACTTACTTTTAATTAAATATAAATGCTGCAAGTCTGTCGTTTCTGTTTTTTTGTAATTGATTTAAATGATATGTAAATGTTCCTGTTTGATCGTACAAGGAAGTTATAATTCAATTACGGCATAAAAAACGTAACTGTCAATAGTAATTGATAATTAATTGGCCGATTCCATTACTTTTGTGGTCAAAAGTACAAAACTGATGCGTTTTAATAATAGAAAAACCCTAAGGTGGGTATTTGCATGTTCAACATGTTCCCTAATTCTGGTTGCAACAACATTTATATTGCCAATAGAGGATATTGCCGTTTTTCAGAATAGTTGGGTCTTTTTTTGGATATTTATAACCAATACAGGCGGAATTATTGGGATTTCACTTTTGCTGCTTATGTTCTCTATTGTACTTGTTTGGAATAAAGAGTTAAATAACAAATTATTAAAAGTTGTTCGATGGTTTCTGCTTTTATCGTTTGTTGTAGGAGGGACTGCATTGGTGAATGAGTTTTTATTAAAAGAACAGTTGAAAATATATCGACCAAGCATTTTATTGCTTGAAAGAGAAATAGGACTAAATGCTGAATTTTTCTATGCACAAGAAAATAAAAGTAGAAGAAGGGAATATTTAAACAGGTACTTATCGGAAAATAATATAACGGAGATTGAAATTGACGGGAAAAAAGTAAATAACAATACCCTAAAAGTATGGATTAAAGAGGCTGGTTATTCTTTTCCTTCAGGTCATTCGGTATCCGCTTTTCTGTTAGCAACTTTGTTAGGATATTTGCTTATAATTCGTTTGACCACCAAATATAAGTGGTGGATTATATTATTGTTTTTTTGGGCTGTAACTATAGCGAGTTCGAGGGTCATTCTCGGTGTTCATAGTCCCGTTGATGTTTTTTTGGGAGCTTTGTGGGGAAGCGTAATAGGATATGCTATAATATTGTCGAATATTTTTAAAAGGTGGTTTTCAGTGGATGAGACCCCTATGAAATAGGGTATAAAAAAAGGACAGATTGAAAAATCTGTCCTTTACCCTTAATTCAGCTAACTAAATCCAAGTTTTATGAAAAATCCCTGTTGCAAATATGTGGAATAATGTGCGATATAATTCGATGTTTTCTGTTAACATTGGTTAAACAATGTTATTTAGTCATCGGGTATTCCTAATTGTTTTGAAAAAAAGGTTTGAATGGCTTTTCCATAATTTAACGTTTAATTCAAATTTAGGTGAAGAGTCATTAATCAGATGAACCAAGTGTAATCTGGTGGGTTATTGATGAGGAAAAGTTTTATTAACTTGCCAGGGATTAATAATATTATATAAAAACAAACAAATAACTTATCAAAAGTAATGAAAAATATAGCATTTAGAGTTCTCGCATTGATATGCTTATTGCCTTTGGCTAACGTATATGCGCAAGAGAATTATAAGGAGAAGGATTCAAAATATACGTATCAGAATGAGGGCTTTTATGAGGTTAAGATTTATTCGGAGGACCAATTGAAGTTTAAAAAACACCCCAGAAATATCATCCTGTTAATAGGAGATGGGATGGGGGTATCGCAGGTTTTTTCCGGTATTACCGCCAACAAGGGTAAGCTTCATTTGCAAAATATGAAAGCCATAGGTTTTGCAAAAACACAAAGCTCATCCCATTATATTACCGATTCTGCCGCAGGTGGTACGGCTTTGTCATGCGGAAAAAAAACATATAATGGTGCCATTGGTGTTGACCCAGATAAAAAACCACTGGAAACTATTTTGGAAATTGCGGAAAAGAATGATAAAGCAACAGGGTTGGTTTCCACTTCAGCGATCACACATGCTACACCGGCATCTTTTATTGCCCATCAGCCGCAACGGAATATGTACGAAGAGATTGCTGCAGATTTCCTTAAAACCGATATTGATGTGTTTATTGGAGGTGGCGAAACATTTTTTAAAGAGCGTAAAGATGGCAGGGATTTAACTAATGAATTGAAAGGCAATGGGTACAAGGTATTTAATAATTTGAAGGATGCCAAATCAACAAAGTCCGGCAAATTAGCGGTACTTACCGCACCGGAACACAACGAAAAGTTCTCGCAAAGAGGGGCAATGCTGCAGGAGGCAACGGATAAATCATTGGAGATTTTGTCGCAGGATAAAGATGGTTTCTTTTTGATGGTGGAAGGCTCTCAGATTGATTGGGGTGGACATCAGAACAACACTTCGTATGTGGTGGGCGAAATGCTGGATTTTGACAAGATGATTGGAGATGTGCTTGAATTTGCCGTGAAGGACAGGGAGACACTGGTGATTGTAACCGCTGATCACGAAACCGGGGGCATTGCTTTGTTGGACAGCGATATTGCAAAAGGTTTTGTTAAGGCAGGTTTTGCTACTGGAGGTCATACTGGGGTAATGGTTCCGGTTTTTGCGTTTGGTCCGGGGGCACGGGAATTTATGGGTATCTACGAAAACACGGCCATCTTCGATAAGATGTTGAAATTGTTCCGATTCAAAAATTAAAAAAAAACTAAGGATGGCATCTTTATAAGTGCACTATATATAAAGATGCTATCCTTAGATTTCACCATCTTAAATGGTATTATTACCCCGAAATTGTTATTGTAAAAGGACGTTTTTCGGGTTTACAATATCTTCTTTTCCTTTTTGTTTTTCTCGTCAAGCTTATTTTGCAATAAGTAATAGGCCAATAAGCTAATTCCGCCCAGGATAAATACCGGAGACAGATAAGCTACCGCTTCTTCCATATTGGTGTTGTGGGCCAGATAGTCTCCAACCAATAATCCCAGTCCAACACCTATAAATAATATTCCAAATTTTAAAGCTTGACTTATCAAAGGTTTTTTATCTCCCTCATTAAATATCGATGCTTCTTTTCCTGCCGCAATAAGCGAGGTTCTCTCTATTCTTCTGTTCTTGTAATAAGAAGTCATTATTATCATTGTAAAAATACAAATGAATAACACGATGGGTACTAATATTCCTTCCATGATATATGTAATATTGAGTTGCTTTTTTGTTTCTATTATTTTAGACTACCACTTTAAATTATCGGTTACAACTTTTTGAAAAAAGGTTATTAAAATTGAATACTTTTGTGCAATGGCAATAGAACAAGCAAAAGAAATACTTAAAAGTGTTTTTGGTTACGGTAGTTTTCGGCCCATGCAGCAAAAGGTAATTGAGGCGGCTCTAAATAAAAAGGACTGTTTGGTTTTGATGCCCACCGGCGGAGGTAAGTCAATATGTTTTCAAATACCGGCACTTACATTACCCGGTGTAACCATAGTTGTGTCTCCACTTATCGCGTTAATGAAAGACCAGGTTGAAGCCTTAAAAGTGAATGGGGTTGGTGCAGAATTCTTAAATAGTTCATTGTCGGAGGAGGAGCAATCAGGAATCATTAATAAGCTGCAGGAAGGAAAAATTAAACTGCTCTATGTTTCTCCGGAAAAAATGAATTCGGAGCGTTTTTATTATACGATGCTGCAAATAGATATCAATCTGATAGCGATTGATGAAGCGCATTGTATTTCGTCGTGGGGACACGATTTTAGACCGGATTATAAAAAGCTGGGATATTTAAAAAAGCAATTTAAGGATGTGCCGATAATGGCCCTGACAGCCACAGCTGATCCGTTGATACAGAGTGACATAGCAATACAGCTAAAGCTTAATAACCCGAAGGTATTCAAAGATTCGTTTAGTCGACCTAATATTTTTATTGAAGCGCGACCTGCTTATAAACGTAAGGAAGTGATTTTAGATTTTGTTCAAGGTCGAGAAGATGAATCAGGCATAGTGTATTGTTTGAGTAAGAAAAATACTGAGGATTTGTCCCGGTTTTTGCGGAAAAATGGCATAGCTTCAGGTTTTTACCATGCCGGGATGGAGGCTTCGGTCAGAAACAGAGTACAAAATGATTTTATTAATGACAGGATCAAGGTAGTTTGTGCAACCATAGCCTTTGGAATGGGTATTGATAAATCGAATGTGCGTTGGGTGATTCATCATAATCTGCCCAAGAATATTGAAGGTTATTACCAGGAAATTGGTCGAAGCGGGCGTGATGGTATGCCAGCTCATGCTTTGCTGTTTTATGGCATACAGGATTATAAAATTCTTTCAGGCTTCAATGATGAATCGGAACGTAAAGTAGTATTAAATGCCCGATTGGATAGGATGTTGCATTTTGCGGAATCCAACCATTGCAGAAGAAAGCTATTACTCAATTATTTTGGAGAATGGACCACAGAAAACTGCGGGGAATGTGATAATTGTAAGGGTAATCCCATCTTGTTTAATGGTACTATATTGGCCCAAAAGGCTTTGTCGGCAGTGGCCCGTCTACAGGGGAAAATTCCCAAAGAATTGTTGGCTCAGGTTATGACGGGAAACAGAACACCAGATATTGTTGCCGGAAAATTCGATGCTATTAAAACCTTTGGTGCCGGAGCTGATACTTCAGAGGATGATTGGAATCGGGTTGTTAATCAGTTGATAAGTCTAGGATATATAAAAGTAGAATACCAATTGGGTAGTATTCTTACACTGACTCCCTTGAGTAAGCAGGTACTTTTTGAGGGAGCAAGCATCATGTTGCATAAGTTGGATGAGAAAATTAAAAGGGCAAAACCTGCGGAGACAGTTAAGCGAGTTGCTCCATCAAAATCATTTAATCAGGAAAAAGGATTATTTGAACGGTTGCGACAGTTAAGACGAAAGATGGCTGTGGAGCAGGGTGTTCCTCCGTATATTTTATTTTCAGATGCTACTTTGGCTGAGATGGTGGAAAACAGGCCAACCAATGAGTGGGAAATGAAAGAAATTTCGGGAGTTGGAAATACCAAATGGGACAGGTATGGGCAGGTATTCGTAGATGAAATTAAAGGTTATTTAAAGGATACAGGCAATAAACCAAAACCAGCATATCTCAAATCATTTGAATTATATCAGCAAGGCCTTTCCCCTGAAATGATTGCTGCTCAAACAGGGAATAATGTTATCACTGTATATTCTCATTTAGCCATCTTATACGAAAAAGGAGAACCGGTTGATATTGCGCAATACGTAATGCCTTACGAATTGGTAGAAGTTGAGAAAACCTTAAAGCATCTTCCCAATGCTAGCTTACAAGAGGTTTATGAAGCAACCCAAAAACAAATTCCTCATCATGTCATTCGACTGGCAATGACTTTGTTAAAGGTAAATAAGCAATAATTTTATAACCAAATATTCCAATTATGATTCAACAATACAAAGTCTATATTGATCCCAGTTCAAAAATTCTTTATTCTTCATATTACATTAAAGGTCTATACGATTGTTTTGGAAAAAAGCATGTTACATTCTCGAGTAAACCATTTATAGGATTGAAAAAAAGGAAAGATAACGAGTTGTTTGATCATTTCATGGCTTTTGTAATTGCATGGGGTGGAACAGAATATAAGTTTATTGTAGACTTTTGGGATAAAACTTTAATAGATGAGTACGCTTACCATTGGTGCGACGCTTATGCCAAAATAAATGTATCAAAAGAATCCGTTTTTAAAAAGGATAAATTAGTGCCAATTCCACCTGGGTTTGGGATTAAAATCTGGAACAAGAAGGATAGTTTAATTCATTGTTTGAAAAACTATTTTATCAGTAAAAGAGACCCGCATATTAAGTTTAGCCGGCATTGGGAAGACTATATGGATCAATATGAAAGGCCTGCCATAAAAGCCTACGAAAACAATGATAGTGACATCTTAAATAAGAAACCATATATATTTATGATTGGGAGATTGTGGCCACATGTGAACTGCATAAAAACCACAAACCCTTTGCGAAGGGAGTTTATTAGGGTTTGTAAAAAATTAGATGTTGAATTTGAAGGAGGATTGTTTGCAAATAGTAACCATCCGGAATATGAGGCATATAAGGATGTTTCGTTTACATCAAAAGTGGATGTGCAAACATACGTTCGTAATACCAAAAAATCAATTTTAGTTTTTAATACGCCTGCTGTTCATGATTGTCACGGCTGGAAATTAGCGGAATATTTTGCAATGGGGAAAGCCATTGTTTCCACAAAATTGTCCAATTATATTCCACTTGACAATGATGCTGCCTTGCCTATTCATGAAGTCAGTACTGTTGATAATATAGAATCGGATGTAAAACTGTTAATTGAAGATGCAGCGTATAGAAATGATTTAAAGAATAGAGCAAGAAAATATTATAACAATGTAGCTAAGCCCAGCAAAGTAATCGAGGTTTTGGTTAAAAAGGTAATTCCAGGCTTTCAACATTATGCACGATCTTAACCTTTATTCCGTCACTTTAATGGTGGGCTTTTCCAGGGTGACATCAAAAGCAAAGTCTTTGTCGTCCATCTCTCCAGCCGTAGAGAATTTAACTTTTTGATTCAGGTATCCTTCTGCAGCCACTAAAAATACATAGTCAGTGTCTGGTTTTAGCTTGACCTTAAAGGTGCCATCCGAAGGTGTATTGATTTTCATCGTAGTACCATCACTACCAATCAGTCTTAAATAGGCCCCTGCAACAATTTCCTGATTGACATTGGTTATGGTTCCGTTAAGCGTAAAATGCAGTTTGGGTAAAACAAAGCTATACAGGTTATCAATTCCTTTTGAACTACCTCGTGATGAAGAAAAAATACCTTCTTCTAGTTTACCCTTAAAAACAATTCCGAAATCGTCGGAGTTACTATTTACCGGACTTCCCATATTGCTTACGATCCATTCTTTTTCTTCATCAGGAACAGCTTTGAAAATGTCCTGGCCGCCAAAACCTATGTGTGTGTCGGAGCTAAAATATAAAATTCCATCTTCCCTAACATAAGGGAACATCTCGTCTCCTTTGGTGTTAATGGCCGAACCCAGATTCTCAGGTTCTCCCCATGCACCGTCCTTTGTCTTGTGTGTTCTCCAAATATCCTTGCCTCCATAGCCACCTTCCCTGTCGCTCGCAAAATATAATGTTTCACCTGCCGGATCTATCGCCGGATGGGCAACCACCATACTGTCTTCGCCGATTACAATGACCTCTGGTTCTGCCCATTTTCCGCCACTGCGGGTACAATAGACTATCTCGGCACCTATGGGTTGCTCATTGTCAAACCGGCAGCGAGTATAGTATAATGTTTTCCCATCCGGACTAACATTGGGGGCACCGTCGTCATAGGCGGGGTTGTTGATCGGTTCTTCAAAGGCTTCCGGATCGGTCCATTCACCTTTGCTGTTAATTTTTGAGTAGTAAATAGATGATGTTCCCTGGCCTGTAATCCTGTTTTTTTTTCTTTTTTTAGCTTCTGTACGCATGGAGGAAAATATTACATAATCATAGGATTTACCCGCATATGCCGGTGAAAAATCACTGAATTTACTATTTAGGTCTTTAATTTTTTCAACGATATAGCGGTTGTCTTTGGGTTCTTTTTGCATCATCATGCACGAAGCCAGTCCTTTTTGCGCCCGAATATCTGCAGGTACCTTTTCAAGGTATGCCTCATATTCGGGAATAGCTTTTTCCAGTTTTCCTGCCTTGCGATAACACTCGGCCATATAAAGCTGGGCTTCCCTAACCGGATATTGATACCTGACAGCTTTGGAATAGGCAGAGGCCGCTTTGGTGGGTTTGTTTGTTATGCGGTAGCATTCGCCCATAAAGTAGGAGTATTCTCCCTTATTGTATTTGTTTTTTTCACCGGAATAGGCGCGTTTGTACAATTCTGCAGCTTTGGTATATTCTCCAATCTCAAAAGCTTTTTGAGCCTGAGTGATTTTTTTACCTCCGGAACAGCCTATGACTAGAACGGACATGATTATTGTAATATATACTATCTGGTATGTTGATTTTCTCATGTAGCTAAATGGTAATAAGCTGTAAAAATAGCTTAAAATAGTTTGCAATAAAAACGTAAAATACAATGGTTTATTTTGTGTATGCCACTTGTATTAAAATGAATGGATAGGCAAAGACGTAAACGAACTGATAATTAAAACTATATTTAAAATATTTTATCATTTGGTATGCTGTGTATCTAATTCAAGAAAACTATATTTGCACAGGATCGAAGTGCTAGTTCATGTCGTATATTTATATAGTTTGTTTTACGCTTATACTTTTCTTTTCATTTTCTCTGATCTCAAAGGCTAAAAAGACCTTATCGGAAAAGATATTTGTGGGTTGGATTTTTCTTTTAGCAATAACGGAATTGTCATTTTTTATCAATGCGCTTGGAATGGCAGGGGATTATTCCTTGTTGTTTTCGTTGGTATGTGATTCTCATGTGTTGCATGGAGGTTTCTATTATTTTTATGTGCAAAGCTTTACCGATAAGCAATTTAGGATGAAGGGAATTCATGTTTTTCATTTGCTTCCTTTTGCATTGATGTTTGGTTTAAAGTACTATTTTAATGAGGTACTCGGTGTGATGGATTGTTACGGTGTTGGATGTATACATGCTGGCAATAGATATATCGATCTGCTTACCTTCCTTAAGTTTGGAATATTGGGCGCCTATCTTTTTGCAGGGTGGCATCTGGTTCATGACCGGGTTCATCATAACCGTGGCGAAGATCGGCTGGAAAAAATACGATCAAACTGGATTGATAATATTACCGTCGGTATATTTATCATATATTCGTTTTCTGCTTCCTATAAGGTATTGGACAGATTGGAATTTAATTTCCTGGGCAGCGCCATCAATGCCATCAATATTATGGTTACCTTTTTTATTCTGATTTTTTTATATATGGGCAATAGCTATGCCTATATTTTTGTTTCCCCGTATCAAGGGAAGGGCATTGACCTGGATGCTGTTTCAAAAAATAAAGATGAACAGGCGAATGAAATGGCTGAGGAAGAGCCTGTAAAAGTTGATGTGGTGGATCTTGATCGGAAGTTTAACCTGATAGAGGCATATCTTAAAAGGGAGAAGCCTTACTTGAAAGGGCAAATGACCATCCGTCAACTCTCCGATAACATTGGTATTCCACAAAACGAAATATCTTATATCATTCAGCAAAAAATAGATAAGTATTATTGTGACTATATGAATGCTTTTCGTGTGGAAGCACTGAAAGAAAAATTAGATAGTCCTAAGTTGAACGAATTTACAGTCCTTTCGCTAGGTTTAGAATGTGGCTTTGCTTCAAAAACCAGTCTGAATAGAATATTTAAACAGCATACCAGTGTTACCCCTTCCGAATATCGTTCCAATAAGAATGCTTAGGCATGTGCATTGCAACTAGTGGATAATCCCGTTTGAACCGGACTGCCTGCTCCATATACCTGTTATATTCGTTTTCTTAAAGTTTAATAACTAGCCCTTGATTTCAGTCGAGGAATAAACGAGTTAAAAATTATGGCTTTAGCTTAAACCCGGATTATGTACTGGGGGTTCGTCATGAGCATTGCAAGTACGATAAAACAAGGCATTAAAACGAGGCATCACTTGTCCCGATTACTTTCCATAGCCGTTAACTTTAGCCATTAAAAATTAAATTAATTATTTCTG